>JANZYW010000032.1 GCA_026413325.1 Bacteroidia bacterium
AGATGTGTATAAGAGACAGGTATCTGTACGCACTGTATTGCTTTTGTGACCTGCCCTGTCGAAGACGTAGATTTCAAAAGTGACGGGTTCTTTCGGATTTCTGGGGTCTAATCTGGCGATGCCAGGTACTGTCACATCTATCGTACCTTGGATAGACTGAGGGGGTCCTTCATAGAACTTAGGCATACTGTAACGGAGGAATCCATCATATCCGCTGGGAAACTGGCTACTGTCCCGTAAATCTCTCAGGATGAGGTCGGGATTCCCGTCTGGCTGCCCCCCTAAGTCTCCATCTCCATCACGGTACCGGAGGGAAATTTGAATGGAATTGAACTCACTCACTTCTTTAGGCGTAACTTTCATCAGCTCTATTTGGGGTTCGACTGGAAAGACGATGGGTTCTCTCGGACATCCAAGGAAGGTGAGACTTAGGATGAAAAGAAAAATCGGAGAGATTCTCATTTCCAAGAGAGTCGAATGAGCTGTTGATTTGAAAAGAGGCATATCTCCTGGGGGGCTACGTCATCTGGGGGTTGCCAAACGTAGAGGTTTTGTCTGAGAGCTTCCTGGATGGACTTGAGATAAGCTTCTCTGGAGTGCATAGGTAGATTGTGCAGCCATGCGGGCGCATCTTTTTCGAGCTCAGGAAGGGGTATTGTCTCTATTTTACCCCTGGATAGGCGAGCGATAGTAGTGAGCAATTCTTTTTCGTGTGAGAAGGTGTGTTGTATACGCTCGTAGGTAGAGAAAAAGGCTATAGCAGCATGTAGGTATGCTCGGGCCCGTTCTGCTTCAAGGGGAAGAGGTTCTACATGTCCAATAGCGAGGAGCCCTCCCACGCCCTGAGGCGTGAAGTAAGGAACGAGAACCCAGTAGGAAGGACCCTCTACCAGACCCAACTCTCCCCCACTTCGGGTCGTACAAGTCCGAGACTCCAAAAAAGCAGTCACAAGGTCATCGGGTAGATGCCAAAGGGTAGGCAGTTCAAAGTTAGCTTTGCGGGATTTCCAACTGTAGAGCATTTTCCATCCTCCTTCAGAGGGGCTCAAGGCCGTGGTAGTTAGTGCATCTACATATTGTCCCAACTGGGCTAAGAAGATACGAGCTGTACTGCGGAATCGGTGGTCGGAAACGCTTGCCATAAGCGTAAAAAGGTCGATAACAAAGTCTTGCCACCGAGCTCTTTCCGCCATAAGCTGTTGGGTGCGTCGCATCTCCTCCTGTGTAACGGCTAATTCTTCTAAGTTTTGACGGAGCTCTTCTTCTCGAGAGATGAGTTCTTGATTCTGCACCTGAGACTGTTCTAAAAGGGCTTGGATATATCTACGAGAACGTATACTTTGAAGATATGCAGCCCACTTATAGAGAAACTCTTTCCATGCGTCATTTTCCAGGGTTTCTGTGATGTCAGCCCGACTGGTTCCCAGCACCCATACACCTTCTACACAATCTTGATATACGAGAGGGATAGCGACGACGGTGATCTCTTCTACCTCTACCAATGCAGAGAGAATGGGGTCTCCCAAGAAATGCCCGGGAAAAGCTTGACACAGATAGCGTCTTTCCTTAGCAGCTTGTCCCAGAAAACCTTCCCCTATAGAAAAAGAAACGGGAGTAGGAGGGGAAGTGAGCCCCGCTCCTGCCTCATAGAGGAATTTTTCTCCCGAAACCGCATCGGCTATGTACAGTAAGCTAATGGGGGAATGGTAATACACACAAAGCTGCTCCTGAAGCCGCCGAAGAAGAGGTGCCAGCTCCTCCTCCGATACAGGAATGAGCAAATCTTCTAACTCTTTTGCTATTTCCATGCTTCAAATATACGTGGCTATCCCTGAATTGACACTCGTTTTCGTCTCGCTCTGAGTATTCTTAGGATGACAGGCCCCGTAGTGAGCAAAACCATCGCAACGATGATCCATTCATAGTAATCTTGTACCCAACGAATACCTCCTAAGAAGTAACCAGCAGAAACTAAGATAGCAGGCCACGCTGCTGATCCGATTAGGCTCACCAGGGCAAATCGTAAATAAGGCATGTTGATGACACCAGCCAGAACGGGGGCGAATGTGCGAATAATAGGCAAAAACTTTCCTAATACGAGTACCCAAATACCATGTTTGTGATAGAAATCTTTTGTCGTTTGAATATATTCTGGACGAAAGAAAAAGCTTTTGGGGCGGTTATATAAAGCACGGCCTGTCCTCCATCCGATCCAATATCCACTTTGATCGCCTAAAAAAGCCGCCAGTGCAATCAAAAATGCTACGATTGGGAAAGGAGTTTGAATAACACCCACAGAGGTGAGAAGTCCCGCTGTAAATAGGAGAGAATCCCCTGGAAAAATAATCCCTATGAGAAGACCCGTTTCAGCAAATACCACTACCATCAGAAGACCTAATCCTCCGACGTGAATAATCGTTTTAGGATTGAGCAAATCCCTTAGGTACTCAAGCATGAGAGACTACGATAGCATCTCCCCAGAGCTCTTCCAACTTGTAGTATTCCCGTACTTCTGGGAGGAGCATGTGCACTACCACATCTCCCAGGTCTAAGAGGATCCACCTCCCCACCTCATATCCTTCTATACGATAGCTTGTCCCAGAGCCTTCCACTTGCTTGAGCTTCTCTACGATACTATCCACGATAGCTTGAGATTGTCGGTCCGATTCAGCTGTGGCGATTACAAAATAGTCACAGAGAAGGTAACTTACTTGACGAAGGTCTAAGAGGGTGACTTTATCAGCTTTTTTGTCCGCCAATACCGACAGGATGATCTGGAGCCTTTCCGGCGTAGAGAGGGGAGGCCGAAGGAGTGTCATCTATGGGCAAAGATAGTCTTTTCATAGGATTGATATGGGGAAATCCCACTTTTAGCGCGGTGTGGACAGAGAGGGTACAAGTAACCGAAAGAAGTTTTCTACCTTCGTTCTATGGCGTTTCGCGTTCGGGTCGAAGCCTTCCGAGAAGCGCTGGGCCGAATAATTCCTATTGTCCCTTCTCGCTCTCTTTATCCGATCACCCAGAATATCCTCCTCAGCCAAAGTGGTGATACATTAGAACTACGGGCTACTGATTTAGAGGTGAGTATGCGTACCCTTCTTAGCATCGTGCCGGAAGAAGGAGACGTGATCCGACTGGCTTTAGCCCCCAAACCCCTTTTGGAGCTTTTGAAAGGCTTTTCTGAAGATGATGTCATTTCTGTAGCTCAAAATGAGCAGCTTCTCCTGTTGGTTTCTCCCTATGGAAAGTATGAGTTTGGGGGATTGCCTGCAGAGGAGTTTCCCCATTTTCCCACATTAGACAACCTGAGCGGTGTGACCTTTCCTATTGAGCTTTTAGACGAGGTGATATCGCAAACGGCATTTGCTGCAAGTAAGGATGACGCTCGGATTGCGCTTACTGGGATTTATTTTGATTTTCAAACTACGCATACCTACTTTGTAGCAACAGATGCTCATACCTTGGTTCGGGTGAAGAGAGAGGATATTCGACTTCCTGAGGCCCCTAAGCTTCTCTTACCCGTGCGGGCGCTGCAGTCCCTTCAGCAAGCGCTCAAGAGCCTTCCTTCTGGAGATGTGCTTACGCTTTATCCTACAGAGGGGCAAGCTCTTTTCCACCATCCCCTTTTAGACATGGTATGTCGCCTTATAGATGCGAAGTATCCTGATTATCAGAGCGTGATACCGAAGCAGCCCCCTTATTCAGCTCGAATCGGGACCGAGAGCTTTCGGAAGGCTTTGCGGCGTCTCATGGTGCTCAGTGATAAAACCACAGGCGTAATACGGCTGCATTTTGAGGGGAATACCTTGACCCTGCATGCAGAGGATGTACTCCATAATCGCTCAGGACGAGAGGTATTGGGGTGTGAATATGAAGGACCGGATTTTACTATTGCTTTTCGAGGGAGTGTTATCGGCGGGGTGATAGATCATGTCGCTGCAAGCGAGTTCGTTATGCGCATGGAAGCGCCAGGAAGGGCGGCACTCATTGAGCCCGATCCGCAGGTTCCGCCCACTGAGTCCCTCTTTCTGGCTATGCCTCTAATGATGTGATTTTATACGGAGGAGGGGATCATGCCCTGGGGCTATGGGAGATCCTGGAGCTTCAGGGCCATCGGCTTGAGGGATTTTTCGACGATGGGGAAGGGCCTTTCACCCTCCCACCTGCCCTTCATCTCGGCCCCTATGATCCTACTGTGTATGCAGAGTCCCCCCTCCTCATAGCGATTACAGATAATACTATTCGTAGAAACCTTTCGTTGAGAGTTCATCATGCCATAGCGCCTCCTTTGATTCATCCTCGTGCCTATGTTTCACCTTCTGCCTCTTTAGAAGTGGGCACAGTGGTATTAGCTGGAGCTATCGTTCACAGCCGGGCTCACATAGGCCCCCATTCGATCGTTAATTCTGGCGCTGTGGTAGAGCACTTTGCTCGAATAGGGGCCTTCTGCCATCTTTCGCCAGGCGCCATCGCTGCCTGTCGAAGTGAAATAGGAGATGGTTGTTTCATTGGAACAGGGGCTATTATTACACCGCACCGCAGAATAGGAGAAGGATGTATCGTAGGGGCAGGAAGTCTGGTTCTCAGAGATTTGCCTCCATTCACTCGGGCTTGGGGCCATCCTGCCTCTCCTCAGGAAGAGAAACCTACTCTGTAAGGTTGTTATGAAAATCGGGCATTTACCCGCGTATATTTGCTCTATGCTTTGGATAGTATTTCCGTTCTGTTTTGCTTTTCTCTGTGCTCAGCCCCAAAAAGCTGAGAAACATATTCGAAGGGGTGCAGAGCTCATGCAGATAGAAGATTATAACAATGCCCTGGGCGAGTACGAAACGGCTCTCCAATACAATCCTTTTAGTGCAGAAGCTTATTTGCAAGGAGGGTATTGTGCATGGCGGCTTCGACAAAATAGAAAGGCTGTAGAGTATTTCCAAAAGGCCGAGAAGATGGATCTTGTCTTTCCTCCTCGTTTCCTCGTAGCTTATGCGGATGCGCTTCAACGCACGGGCCAACCCACCCAGGCTCGGCTTCTGATTGAGCGTCTTCTTTCTCAGGTTCGTTCGTCAGACCCTCTTTATGACAAACTTCGTGTTACCCTTCAGCACCTAAAAAATGCAGAAAGGTATATTCAGAACCCTGTCAAAGTCGAGATCCGAAACTTAGGAGGGATTATCAACTCGCCCTATCCGGACTATGCGCCTGTGATTTCAGCCGATGAAAGTATCCTTCTATTTACCTCTCGCCGACCCGGCTCTACGGGGGATAAGATCGCTTCAGATGGGCTTCCCTACGAGGATATATATATCACCGAAAAAACTATCGATGGTTCCTGGCGTACGCCTCGAAATATCGGTCCTCCTCTCAATACACCTACGCATGATGCTTGTATCGCACTATCCGCAGATGGACAAACCTTGTTTCTCTTCAATTCTGAGCATGGGGGTGATATCTTTATGAGCCGTCTTAAGGGGAGTAAATGGCTTTCTCCCAAAAATATGGGCTCCCCTATCAATACCAAGTCGTGGGAGCCTTCTGTGTGCCTCTCTGCCGATGAACGCACTCTGTTCTTTGTCTCAGATAGACCGGGTGGGTTAGGGGGACGAGATATTTACATGTGCCGCCGCCTTCCCCAAGGGAAATGGAGTGAGCCCGTGAATCTGGGTCCTCCTATCAATACGCCTTATGACGAAGACGGCCCTTTCTTCCATCCAGATGGAAAAACGCTCTTTTACTCTTCCAATGGGCCGAACTCCATGGGAGGCTTCGATATTTTCCGTACCGAACTTCAATCCGACAGCACTTGGTCGGCACCTGTCAATCTTGGCTATCCTATCAATACGCCTGGCGATGAAATTTACTTCGTTCTTTCCGCGAGCGGACTGCATGGGTATTATGCCAGTGAAAGAGATGATTCTTTTGGAGAAAAGGATATTTATATCGTAGATTTTTCCACTCTTCTTCCCGAGAAGCCCGTCCAGGCTGAAAAGCCTGTCGAGGACTTACCTACTTCCACGGAGCCGATCATCCCCAGTTTTCGACCTAACCTTACCCTACTTACTGGGAATATCTACGATGCCGAGACAAAAGAGCCTCTGGAAGCTCGCATTACCCTCATAGACAATGTGAAGGGAGATACGATAGCTGTTCTCAGTTCTAATGCTGCTTCAGGAAAATATCTTATTTCGCTCCCCGCAGGGCGCAACTACGGTATCGCCGTGACAGCGGAAGGATATGCCTTTCACTCCGAAAACTTCATAGTCGAGCCGGCGCAAGGGTATCGGCAGATCCAAAAAGATATCGGACTTAAACGCTACAAAGCAGGAACAGTTATTATTCTGCGAAATATATTTTTTGACTTCGATAAGGCGACCTTACGACCTGAGTCCAAAGCAGAGTTAGAACGGGTCTATCAGCTCCTGGTGGATAACCCTAAAATGCGAGTTCGTATCGCTGGCCACACCGATAACTACGGTTCAGATGAGTATAACCAGCGTCTTTCTGAAGCCCGAGCGAAAGCTGTCTATGAATATTTGATTCAACGGGGCATTTCGCCAGATAGGCTTTCTTTTATTGGGTATGGAGAGTCACGCCCCATAGATACCAATGAGACTCCGGAAGGGAGGCAGCACAATCGTCGAGTGGAGTTGGAGATTTTGTAAACTCGGGCTTGCGGGAGCTCATTTGTCTCGGCAAAGAGAGTGAGAAACAGGCTCTTTCAGACGAGAGGTGGCTATTTTGCTCTGTCTGCAGACAGTACACTCCTCCGCTGGGTTCTTTTCGAGCGTCGAAGAAGGTCGTGGAGCCCTCCAAGAGATATCGAAGTAAAGGAGATGGCGGCTACCTTTGACCCATGTGGTTTAGGATACGAGGACGACGCTGGATGGACACGATTGCCCTTTGGATAAATGGTCTTTTTTGGTTACCTCGGCGGTGGTATTGGGAATGGCAGCTGGGTAGTCGCGAGGCAGCCTGGCGACACTTGATGCAACGACCTCGTTACCATTGGTCTCAGTGGCCTCTTCGATTGAAAGGACGCTATTATACTTCAGATCGCAAAATTTGGCTTGACCAAGGCAGTCTCATCTGGTTTATAGCAGGAATGCAAGGAGATCGATTTCCTTTTTCCTGGCTGAAGGCTATTGGTACTGGACGGATTGGGTTTGACGTGGGAGCACATAGGGGGTATTGGACCTTATATCATTCTCGCCATTTTCCTACTTCATGTAAGGTGATTCTTCTGGAGCCAGAGCCGCATAACTACACTTACCTTCTATGTAATCTGGCTGTGAACAAAGCTACTTTTGCCCTTCCCCTCCCCTTAGCGGCGTGGAGATCTCCTACTCGTCTGCGACTCTTGCAGAAAGAAAGTTCTACTGATCACACCTCCTTCGGTCACCAAGTTCGAGAAGACCCCCAAGGAGAAACCTGGGCTACCTCCATAGATGCGCTGGTACAGGCGTATGCGCTCCCCTCTGTGGATTGGATCAAAATAGATGTGGAGGGGGCTGAGGTAGCAGTTTTAGAAGGAGCGCAAGATACGTTGGAACGTTTCGGCCCTACACTATGGATCGAGATTCACGACACATGGGAGCCTGTAACAAAGCTGCTCCTCGAAAGAGGATACATACTTCGAGAGACCATTCGTCTGACTGCTCCCGATGATTCTTTTCAGGAGATAGGTTATATATGGGCTGAAAAGTCAGACTCAGCGGCCCAAAAAGAAAGACCTCTCCCTCCTGCGTAATGGCTCGAGACTCCTTTCTCTTAGAGAAATCCTTATCTTTGGGCCGATGTATTTTCGCCTGTTTCTGGGGCTTGTTGGCCTATCTGGGGCCCTTCTCTATGCACAGGCACAGAGTCAAGGGGTAGGTATAGGCATATTACAACCTCACCCAGCTGCCCTCCTCCACTTAGAAAGCCAACAAAAAGGCCTTCTGCTTCCCCGCCTCAATCGAGCCGAGCGTGACGCCATTTCGAATCCTCCCTGGGGATTGGTTATCTTTAATACTCAGGATAGTGTGATCGAATATTTCAATGGGCGTTGCTGGATCCCTGCCTATGCAGAGGGTTGTGACGATTGTAACTTTACTTTGACAGTAAATCCCTCTTCAGGCGTCATAGATCATGTGCAGACCTCTTCGGTGCAAGCTACCATTACCTTGACCCAGCTTGCCGGCACCCCCCAGCCCATCGCTATACAGCTCTACTCCACTCTCCCTCCCTATACCTCTCACTCTTTCACCCCCCCTGTTCTAAATGGTTCAGGCTCTTCTCTGCTCACCATTACAGTCGAGCCCTTAGCCCCTCCTGGGACTTATCCCGTCATCATCCAAGCCGTATGTGGCCGTACGATTAAGAATGTCATCTATACCTTGACCATAGACTCTTGCTATAGAGTCAATGTCGTGAATAGCGCCACAAACTACAATCTAACCACTGCTAATCCCCAGCTCCCCACCACCGTGCCCATTTGCGTGATCGTACATACGTATCCAGGGGTCGAAATAAGTGCAGCTTCTACTTCCGTACCTGCTTTTACTACGGGAAATCTTCATCCGCAGTCAGTAGTAGCGCTGGTCCATCAAGGTGCCTTTTTAGGGCGAGGTGGAAACGGAGCCAGTGGTGCTCCTTTACCCAACTACAGCCTACCTGGTAGCCCAGGCGGAGATGCCTTGCACATCACCGCTCGAACTTACCTTTATCTTCAGAATGGGTATATCTTCGGCGGTGGAGGAGGTGGTGCCTCTGCGGGGGTGGAAGAAACATTTGGCTTTAATACCCCCATTGGAAACATTAGCTTCTCGGTAGGAATCTCTGCGGGGGGAGGCGGTGGGGCTCAACTGGGCCAGGGGGGCTCTCCCAGTGGGAATGTAACTATAGGTTATTTCAGCCCTGGTCAAAATGGAAGTGCAGGACTCACCGCTACCGGCGGTCAGGGTGGGCAGCTTAACCTCCCCATAACCTATAATGCGGGTCCCCTCACGGTTACTGTCACGCCCCAAGGATACGGAGGACGAGGGGGAGATTATGGCTACCCGGGAAGAGAAGGGTATGTTCGAGTGTGTATCTCTGGGCAGATTAGTCTTCCCTGGCCTTTCCCGAGTATTCCTATCAACAAAGGTTGTCTCCCTCCCGGAGGAGTTATCCTGCAATCGGGAGGGGCTCCCGGATATGCCATTCGTCGCATCGGCGGAGTACCCTTGTATTCCTATCCAGATGGCCCCTACCTAACGGGGTTCCTCAAAGGCAGAATAGGCCCCTAAATCGATGCCTATGCGTATCCTTCTCTTGAGCCTCACCAGCTCCCTTCTCTTAGCCCAGTACAGAGTCATCGCAGAGCAGAGAGAGTCCTCAAAACAGGCGATTTTCCAAGTAGAAATGCTGCTTACCCCCACTGCACTTCGGTGGCGATATATGGGCACCTGGTACGAGAAAAAGGCCAGCTTAGACTTTCTCTTTACCCCTAAACAGGCATTGTGGGTCGATGATAGTGCCAAAGTGGCGTATGAACTTGATTTTCCTCAACTGGATTCCTTGCCCTACACTGCCTATAAGAAAGAAAAAGAAGAAGTATTAGGTCGAAGTTACGATACATGGCTCTTCTTCCTCCCCGGGAGAAGCATCGAGACAGTGTGGGATACCACGCTATCCTTCGATTGGCAGCCTTGGCTCCGATACATAGATCCCGGAGGGATGGGAACCCCTGCTCGGTACTTTCGCTTTGGAATCCCTCTTTTGTTGCGGGTCTTCGATGATAAAAAATCGGTTTTGTTGGAATTTCGGGTATTAGAGATACAAAAATATAATTCTTCCGCTATAGATCTACAGACTTCATATCCAGTTCGCAGGTTAGGCAACTAAGCTTACATTTGCTCCATGCGAGTTATTGCTATCGTGGGATTGGGATGGGCTCTTGCCCAGAGCTTACCTGAGTCCGATTGCAGAAATGCGATACCAGTTTGCCAGCAAAGCTATACCTATACCAACTCCCCTCCTGATTTTGGCCAGACTCAGGAACTTGCCAACAATACCTGTCTCCTTAATAATGAGCAGAAGACCGTTTGGTTCATATTTACGGTTCAACAGAGTGGTACTTTCGGCTTTACGATAAATACCTCTTTTGATTACGATTTTGCCTTGTGGGATATCACCAATAGCTCTTGTAGTATCGTGGGAGGGAGTACTCCGATTCGGTGTAACTTTTCTGCTCAAAACGGAAATACAGGTTTAGACCCTAATCAAACCGATCCCAATCCGCTCAGTTATCCAGCAAGTGACCCTCCTTTTATGCCTGGATTAAATGTAACGGCTGGGCAGACATTCGTCTTGGTGTTAGATAACTATACCCGAGATCAGACTGGCTTTACCATCACTTTCTCGGGGACGGCCAATATATTTGACAATACCCCTCCTTTGCTACTCTCCGCTCAGCAAGACTGTCAACAGGTGCATCGCATTATTTTGCGGTTCAATGAGCCCATAGCTTGCAATACGGTTGCTTCTAATGGCTCAGATTTTCTGATTTCTGGAGGGGTGGTCCCCGTAGCTGCGGGTTGTATTGGAGGGGGTCGTTTCTCTCAGGAAGTGTATATCGACTTGCCTCTGAGCATTCCCTCTGGAACGTACACGATCACCCTCCAGCCAGGAACGGATGGCAATACCATTTCGGATAAGTGTGGGAACTTCGCTCCGGCAGGGCAATCAGTACAAGTTACGCTTCTCGGAAGTCTTGTTCTCAATCTCAATCCTATAGAGGTATGTGCAGGTCAGTCTGTCCAGCTCACGGGACAGGTGCTCGGGGGTTTACCTCCTGGTGGAGTGGCTACGTGGAGTACAGGAGCATCTGGCTTGTCTACGGTCCATACTCCGCCGACCCCTGCTGATTTCGAAGAGCCCTTTTGGTACCCATATACTTTTACCGTTGCATTGGGAGGATGTACGTATTCCTTGACAGATAGCGTACGGGTTCATCCTATCCCGCGAGCTGAAATCACCCCCAGAACCATTTATTCTTGCGCGGGGAGAGCGGTAGAAGTAACAGGGCTTTCTTCTGTCCCAGGGGGAAATTGGGAGGAGTGGAATGGCAGTGGGTGGATTCCTCTTTCAGAGCCTCTTATCTTCTCTCCTGGACGTCATACAGTTCGGTACAGGAGTCCTGCAGGTTGTACGGGAGATTCTTTTTCTGTACAGGTTATTTCTCTTCCTCTCACGGCGGGTACATGTAATGTGCAATACGTGACGCCTACTGGAGACCCGTCTGCTCCAGGCACAAAAAACGCTCCCACCTCATTAGAAGCTGCTTTGCTTCGCTTGCAATGTCGCACCGGCATTATCAAGTTGGCAGAGGGAACGTATCTTCTTACACAACCTATCACTACTTTGACCGATAGCGTAATCCTGGAGGGCGGATACGATCCTACGATGGGATGGACGAAGCGTTCGGACCCGGGAAGGACGGTACTTCGTCGGTTAGCCCAAAACATCGAGGGATGTGAAAGCCGCTATCCCCGGTTGGTGGGCTTTCAAGTACACGGAGCGAAGGCCTTCCGATTACAGGACTTAACTATAGAAATCGACGATGCACCATCGGCTACAGCCTCTTGTGCAGAGGGAAGAGGCATATCTACTTATGGTCTTTATCTCCGAGGTTGCCAAGGGTATGAAGTAGTGCGGTGTCAGGTCATAGTGGGAGATGCTTCTGCAGGCATGAGTGGAGCAGCTGGGCGAAATGGACGACCAGGTGGGAATGGTGCCTGTGGTGGAGCCGGGGCCGCTGCTACTCCCACCTTTGGGATTTGTCTCCCACCTTTGGGGACGCCTCCTCCCCCATCTGCTGGAGCAGGAGGGATAGGCGGTGCAAGTCCCGTAGGGAATGCAGGCGGAGGGGGAGGAAACAGTGGATTTATGACAAATGGCCAAGGAGGGGCTCCGGGCCAGGGAGCCTCGGGGGGCATGGGGGGCACGGCGGGGGCTTTGTGCTTCTCAGGACTGATTGGAGGAGGAGCCTGCTCTTGTACCCAAGTTCCTTTGCCAGGTGTACCTCCCAGTGCGGGAGGGAACGGGCAAGATGGAGCCAACGGTGCGCCTGGCAGGGATGGAGTAGATGGTTCTCCCGGACAGTTGGTCCAGGGATTTTGGCGGCCGGGTAGCCGAGGGAAACCAGGAGAGGATGGACAAAATGGCAGTGGCGGGGGAGGTGGCGGAGCAGGCGGGGGAGGAGCGAATATAGCGCCACCCGCCTGCCCTACCATCGGTGCAGGAGGTGGTGGGGGAGGTGGAGGTGGTGAAAAAGGTACAGGAGGAGAAGGAGGAAGTGGAGGGGGCAGTAGCTATGCCGCAGTTTTAGTAAATAATGGGCCCGGAAGCGCTTGGATCCAGTCTTTTCTCGTCGCTGGGGCAGCTGGAGCGGGAGGACAAGGAGGAGCGGGTGGATTGGGCGGCTCTGGCGGCCAAGGCGCAGGTCCCTGTATCGCCTTTGATGGCGGATGTAATGCCGGTAATGGAGGGAAAGGAGGCAATGGAGGCAGTGGAGGCAGTGGAGGCAGGGGGGGGAATGGACGCCCTGGTCAGTCCAATCCTTTCCTACAAGATGGAGTTCCCCCCACCCTCTCAGAAGTCTCTTTCAATCTCAGTACACAGCCTTCGATTCAAGCGGGGACCGCTCATTGTACCGATGTAGATATCACTTTTTCGAGTGCTTCGGGCGGGGCGTTTACAGACCTGGGAGCAGGGGCGATTCCCCCTAACCTTCCTTCAAACAATGGGGCCGTCCGTTATGCCACGACCGGGGCTAAAAATATCCGTTTCGCTACTCATGAATATCCTCGATTTTGGACCATACTCGCCTCTCCTTCGGCTATCTCACTCCACATTCGTACCCTATCTGATACCTTCTGTGTAGGAGAGGTCATAGCCGTGAGCTCGGAGCAGTTCGCTCTTAGCTATGAGTGGACCGTATTCTACGCAGGTCAGGTTGTGTTCCAGGCTACTACGGATACGCTCCGATTTACCGCTAATCAGCCGGGTAGGTACACCCTCCGATTACGGGTGGAAACAGATTGTTGTGGATGGATAGGACCTGTAGAAAAAGAAATAGAAGTCGTTCCTGCGCCTCAGATCCGAGCACAGGGGGCGTCAGGATGCTTCCCCCTCACCTTACGGGCAGAGCTGGTCACAGGATCCACGGGGGGCACTTTTATCTGGTATGACGCAGACGGCGATTCCGTGGGGACGGGAACAGAGCTTTTGTTGGCAGGACCTACCGCAGACCCTTCTTATACAGTGGTCTATCGTGTAGGGGGATGTATTTCCCCCACTCAGACGGTATCTGTTCAAGGTACTGCTACCCCTGTCCTAACAGGAATTAGTTCTGTGCCCCCTCTTTCTCCCCCACCGGATGGCCCTATCACGCTTACTTTTCTTGCCAGTTATCTTGCTCCGGGAGGTAGTTCGGTAGATTTCACCTGGCTCTTCGGAGATGGACAGCAGGCAGCTTCTTCTACTCCTTCGGTAGAGCATTTTTATCTACCTGGTACGTATGAGCTTGTGTTAATCGCAGCGATAGGGGGATGTCGAGATACCCTTTCCCTGCAAGTAGTCATCCGAGGAAACTGGCAGCTGGCCTTTCCAAATGTTTTTAGCCCAAACGGAGACGGAATAAATGAGGTCTGGACTCCTGTAGGAACGGGTATTCGACAGATCCGCATGCGGATATATGATCGTTGGGGACGGCTTCTGTATGAGGGAGCAGGACCCTGGAGGGGAGATAATGCAGCGGAGGGAGTATATACCTATCTGGTGGAGGTAGAGCTCACAGATGGCTCCCGCTTCGAAAGAGCAGGTACGGTCACTCTCTTGCGCTGAGCAACGGAGGAGTTCTTGGTAGGTATTCGATAAAAAGTCGTACCTTTGCCACCGCCAAATTAGGTCCGGTAGTTCAGCTGGTTAGAATGCTGGCCTGTCACGCCAGAGGTCGCGGGTTCGAATCCCGTCCGGACCGCAGAGGTCAAATGGACCTTTTCTCCCAGTCCCCCCTTTCCATCGAAGCGGCAGCCAAGCGCATAGAGGATCTCATACAGGAGATAGCGGAGCATGACTACTTGTATTATGTCCTGGCTCAGCCAAGGATTTCAGATAGCGAATATGACCGATTGATAGCCGAGCTTCGGGCGCTGGAAGAGCGATTCCCTGAGCTGCGCAGACCTGATTCACCTACCCAGCGGGTAGGGGGGGGGATAACGAAGGAGTTCCCTACTGTAGCACACAAGCGGCCCATGCTCAGCCTCGACAATGCCTACTCCCCAGCAGAGCTCTATGAATTTGAACAGCGAATGAGACGCCTTCTTCCATCTACCCAATGGGACTATATCGCCCAACTCAAAATAGATGGAGTCGCTATTCGTCTGCAGTATGAAAATGGAATCTTCGTCCAGGGTGCAACTCGGGGAGATGGACAGCAGGGGGACGACATTACCTCTAATCTCCGAACGGTGCGAGGGATTCCTTTGCGTCTTAGAGGAAGTTTTCCTGCAGAGCTGGAAGTGCGAGGAGAAGTTCTCATGTACCGTGTAGATTTTCTTCGCCTCAACCGCGAGCGAGAAGAGGTGGGGGAAGCTCCATTTATGAATCCTCGGAATGCAACTGCAGGTTCTCTCAAACTACAAGATTCCACTGAAGTGGCGAAGCGCCGCCTTCGTTTTTTCGCTTACTTTGCCGAGGGAGAAGGTCTGCCAGACGCAGACCACGAGGTAATGGCACGACTTCAAGAATGGGGCTTCCCCATCGTGCATACCGCAGGTCCATATAGGCTTCCCCAAGTCGAAGAATATATTACCCTCTGGGAGAGAGAACGCCGCTCTCTCCCCTATGACATCGACGGGGTGGTCGTCAAGGTAAATAGTCGAGCGCTAAGAGAAGCGTTGGGCAACACGAATAAAGCACCTCGCTGGGCTATCGCCTATAAATACCAACCAGAACAAGCCATCACAGTGCTTGTAGATATAACATATCAGGTCGGCAGAACAGGGTTTATCACGCCGGTTGCCGAACTCAAGCCTGTGAAGCTTGCTGGAACTACCGTAAAGAGAGCCTCTCTTTACAACTATGATGAAATAGAGCGATTAGATCTCCACCTACCCGACGTAGTAGTGGTGGAGAAGAGTGGCGAGATCATACCCAAGGTGGTTCGGGCTTTGCCCGAGCAGCGTCCGAAAGATGCGAAGCCTGTCTTCCCTCCTCAGGTCTGTCCCGAATGCAGTACGCCCCTCCAGCAGAGAGCAGGAGAAGTAGGACGATACTGTCCTAACTACAGACACTGCCCTCCCCAAGTGATCGGCCGCTTAGAGCATTTCGTCAGCCGAAAGGCGATGAATATCCAAAGTCTCGGAGAAAAAATCTTGCGTAGGCTCTATCAAAAAGGTTTGGTCAAAACTTTTAGTGATCTATATAGCCTAAAAAGTGAGGACTTGAAGTCTATAGAGGGATTTGCTGAAAAAATGCCTACTAAGATCGTACAAAATATTCATGCATCTAAAGAGACTCCTTATGAGCGTGTCTTATACGCATTAGGGATACGACATGTGGGAGAAGCGGTTGCATATAAAGTAGCAGAAGCTTTTCCTTCTATTGATTCCCTTATGGAGGCCAGTGAAGAGGATATCGCAGGGATACCGACCATAGGCCCCACTATCGCCCGCAGCATAAAGGCTTATTTTGACGACCCAGAGAATCGAGTAGAAGTGGAAAAGCTGCGTGAAATAGGCTTACAAATGGCTCGCAGGCATAGAGAAGTAAAGCCTCTCGCCAATCTTCCCCTCTCTGGAAAAAAAGTGCTCGTTACAGGGACTTTCCCCGGTGTCTCTCGTGAGGAGATCATTCAGTATATCAAAGAAAATGGAGGTGAATATGTCTCTGGGGTGAGTAGAAATTTAGATTTCTTGGTCGTGGGGGAAGCCGCAGGCCCTACAAAACTGGAAAAAGCCCAAAAACTGGGCATACCCCAAATCACTCTCCAGGAGTTGGAGGCTCTGGTAGGCGTACCTATTACTCCGAAGGAGTCTGAAAGCTAACCCCTTCTATTTTTTGCATTTTGTAATCTTGCGCTATGCACAAAGTGATCAATAGGAGTACCCTTTTTTCCCTTCTCCTTGTGCTGTGTCTAAATGAGCTAAGCTGCCGTCGTCAGAAGCCTTCTCTCTCCCCTCTTTCCCCCACGGATCCGATAGGCTTCGATCTGCTTGCCCGTCTCCCTGGCATATGGGAGGGTCCCCTTGTTTCTACTACCTCAGTAGGGAACTTCCCTTTCTGGAAGGTAGACCTGCGTCCTATCAGTTCAGGGCAAGTCAGTTCTCGCAGTGAGTTAGATTCAGCGAATGATATTCATCTAAGTTTTTTTATCGCCCGTTATGGAGATAAGACACTCCTTTGTTTTCGAAATGGAGGGTATTTCTCTGGAATGGAACGTATTTCCTATCTTCTACTGGATAGTACAGCGTCGGGGTATTATCGTTTCTCCGAGCCTGTAACCCGAGGGCGCAGGGCTTACGCAGAGGTTCATTTTCCTCACCCTGACAGCCTTATCCTCTCGGCCTATACGAATAAGATGGGCACCACCCAACAGCCTGTTCTTCATATCCGATGGAATGCCAGGCGACTCGACACCACAGCCGCACAAGCGGCTATCCAGCGTTTTTCTTTTCCCCAAAAAAGTATTATACTTGACCTTTCACAGGCTTTTCAAGGGCGTACAGAGGCGATATACTATTCTCCTATCCAAAATGATCCCTATCCCTCTTCTGGTCAGCCCTATTTGGGTACTTTGCGAGCCTCTTATCAGCATGGCAACGGCTATACCCCTGACTCCAGTCGATTTGTAATCTTGTTCACCACCACGAAACCTCTTTTGGAAGGCATGCAATACTATCCCGACCGATTGCGGTACATCACCCGATATGTGCGGTTACCTTCTACGAAAGGGAACTTCACTTTTAGGCACATGCACCCTGGAAGCTATTATTTATATGCCCTCTATGATGTAGATGGAGATGGGCAGCCCTCTTCCGGTGACTGGTTCAGCATATCTGGTACATCGGTTGAGGTGCTGCCTGAGACCGAAGTCCAAGCCAGTGCCGCTCTCACCTTTCGGCTTCCCTAAAAGAGCTCAGCGAAAGGCCTACACACGCTACCCGTCGTAACTTCGCCCCATGCGAACGGGTACGCTGGGAGTAAACCTTCCCGGGCTTCTGCCTATTATCCGAAAGTACCTCTACACGCATAGCGATGTATTCTTGAGGGAGCTTATCGCAAATGGAGTGGATGCCTGCCAGAAGCTCCTCACCTTGGCTCCTACCGAGGGCATAGAGGTCGAGAAAGATGCGCTCAAAGTAGAGATCATTGTATATCCCTCTAAGAAACAGTTATTAGTCCGAGACAATGGAGTGGGAATGACGGAGGAGGAGATTGAGCGGTTTTTGACGGTGATAGCTGCCTCCAGTGCTCGCGAGTTTGCTGAGAAGTATAAAGAGACAGATATCATAGGCTTCTTTGGGATGGGGTTTTACTCCGCTTTTATGGTAGCGGACCAAGTGGAGGTGGTGACTCAGTCCTACAGACCCGGAAGTCAAGCCCTGCGCTGGGTAAGTGATGGGAGTGAAAACTATACTTTGGAGGCTGCTACTCGACCCGAGGGGCGAGGGACTTCGGTACTTCTTCATCTCTCCTCCGAGTATGAAGAATATGCTCAAATCTGGCGAGTCCGACAGGTCGCAGAAAGGTATGCTCGTTTTCTCTCTATACCTATCTATGTCGAGGGCAGCTCCATCAATCAAAAGCCTCTATGGAGAGAGCATCCTTCTACAGTGGAGGAATCGGATTACAAAAAATTTTACACGCTTCTGTATCCCCAGCGCCATGAGCCAGCGTTTTATGTCCACCTCAATATTGATTATCCGATAGCCCTGCAAGGTATTTTATATTTTCCTACCCTTAGGCCAGACACTGTATTAGAACAGAATCCCCTCTCTTTATACGTACGGGGAATGTTTATCACTGACCAGCTCGGAGATATCTTGCCTGAATACTTGCGTCTCCTTCATGGGGTCATTGAGTCTACCGATATTCCTCTGAATGTGTCTCGTAGCCAACTGCAGGTAGACCCGTCTGTGCGGAAACTGAGCCAGTACATCAGCCGCAAAGTAGCGGAGAAACTCAAAGAAGTTCTGCATACCGATCGACAGCGATATGAAAAGTTATGGGAACATGTAGGTCCTTTTATCAAATATGGGATGGTGAGAGAAGAAGATTTTGCACAGCGGGTGCAGGATCTGTGTTTAGTTGAGACCTTGGATCAGCGTTTTCTCACTCTTGCAGAGTACCGAACCCACCTAAAAGCTACCAAGGGAGAAAAAGGCTACTCTGTCGGATTCTATGCGACCGACCCTGCCAAACAAGGAGCCTTGGCTGCTCTATTTCAATCTAAAGGCTATCCCGTCATCAAAGCTGATACGGTGATTGATCCCTATTGGCTTTCTTATATAGAGCGACGGGAGCAGATACGCTTCTTACGAGTCGATGCTGAGGAAGCCAGTAAATGGTTGGAGGGTGATGAAAAAGACCAGGGCTTGACCATGGAAGAAGAAAAAGTCGTCCGAGAAGCGCTTGAGCGACTCACTGGCTTAAGGGTGGAGCGACAACTGCTTGGAGCGGAAGGACCTGCGGCTCTGCTCTTGCGAGAAGAAGCGGCTCGACGCTATCAAGAAAGTCTCTTGCGAGGAGAGGAGGTACGACCCACTCAGCTGGTATTCAACCCACAGCACCCGATATATCGACGCTACCTTCTTACCCAAGATATTCGATGGTTGGAGCATGTATGGGACTGGGCGCGCCTTCTCAGTGGGGACCTTCAAGATAAAGATCTGCAAGCTTTCCTAAAACGAGACTGGGGGCTCCTCTCGCCTTCTTAGTAACATGTCGTACAGGCTCTTTCTGGCAGTCGGGCTGCTTTTTGCCCAATACCCAGCTTTTCCCCCTTCTACAGAGCCTAAACTTCCTCCCTTTCTTCGCGTGGATGAGCAGTGGGTGCAAGCACAGCTGGGGCGGATGACCCTTGAGGAAAAAATAGGCCAGCTTCTCATGGTTCCTGCATACAGTGATCCCAAGAAAAGCAATCGAAAAGAGATCGAGCGCTGGCTTATCCAGTATCACATCGGAGGGCTAATATTCATGCAAGGGGGACCTGTAGCTCAGGTTGCTCTCACCAATACGTATCAACGGATAAGCCCTTTTCCGCTTCTCATAGCAATGGATGCAGAGTGGGGCCCTGCTATGCGATTAGATAGCCTTCCCCGCTTTCCGAATGCCCTCACCTTAGGGGCTGTACCAGAAGACTCTCTGATCTACAAGGTGGCTCGCTCCATCGCAAGCCAATGCCGTCGCTTGGGTGTACATATCAACTTCGCTCCTGTAGCGGATATTAACAGTAATCCTGAAAATCCCGTGATTGGATTTAGAGCTTTTGGTGCGGACCGCCACCGGGTAACTCAACTCAGCCTTTTGTACATGCATGGTCTACAGGATGAAGGAGTAGTCGCGGTCGCCAAGCATTTTCCTGGCCATGGGGATACCTACATCGATTCCCATTTCGATCTCCCGAAAATCTTGCATGACTCCCTCCGATTAGATAGCATCGAACTGTACCCTTTTCGCCACCTCATCCGAGAAGGATTAATGGGAGTTATGATTGGTCATCTTTTGGTGCCTACTTTGGATACCTTCACGGCGACCGTTTCTCGTCGTATTGTGACGCAGCTTTTACGAGAGAAAATGCACTTTCAGGGCCTCATATTCTCTGATGCACTAAACATGAAAGCAGTTTCTTTGTACTTCCCACCGGGTGAGCTGGAAGTTCGAGCTTTAGAAGCGGGAACTGATATTCTCTTGTATGTAGAAAATGTGCCAGTGGTCTTTCGAGCTATCCATCAAGCAGTGATGCAAGGACGGCTCACAGAGGAGGAGATTGACGAAAAAGTAGGCCGTATCCTTCGATTGAAAGCTTATTTGGGTCTTACCCACCCCCCTTATATTCAGACAGAAAGTTTATTAGAGGATTTATGGACAGAGAGCATTTTGCATCCTCTCCGAGAGGCCTACATCCGCGCTGTGACACTCCTACAAAATCGCCAGAATCTCCTTCCCTTGGGGCATCTCGGGCAGCGGCAGCTTGTATATATCCAGATTGGGTACGAAAAGCCTGCTCCTTTTTATCGGTATCTCGCTCGATACTGTGCGATGGATTGGATTACTTTCCCTAACTTAGATAGACTTCCTTCTGACTCTTTGGTACAAGCATTGGGAGAATACACTACATTCATTATCGGGCTTTTCAATCTTTCCAACAGTCCTAAAAAAGGATTCGGTATAAGACCCAGAGTTCTGGACCTCTTATGTGAGCTGGGTGGCAAGCAAAGAGAGATCATCCTCTGCGTCTTTGGAAATCCGTATGCGCTGTCCTATTTTGGAGAAGAGACCGCCACTATTCTAGGCTATCAAGAAGATACACTGGTCCAGTGGCAGGCTGCGTCCATTATTTTCGGGAGTTCTCCGCCCACAGGTAGACTTCCCATACCGGTACCGCTTCGGTATCCTCGTCTGGTGACTTACGACTTAGCTCCCCATCGCCCCTTGTTTCCTTATCGAGCCCCTTATCCTTTCCATCGGACGGACTCGCTTCTGCGTAGTGTGACGGAGCAAAAGATCGTTCCCGGTATAGTCATGACCGTTATCTATCGAGATACAGTGGTATATACCAAAGGTATGGGCACTCTTAGTTACACGGCTACCCACCCCCCCTCCCCTACTCAACACTTATATGACGTAGCCTCTCTCACGAAAGTTTTTTCTACTACGCTGATGGCGATGGATCTATATGAGCGAGGGAAGCTACGGCTGAATGAACCTCTCTCTGTATCCGTACCTGCATGGGAGAAATACCCTATTGGAAAAGTTACTCCTTATCAACTTCTTACACATACGGGGGGCTTCCCAGCCGGTCTGCCCCTCGTACAAGAAGCACTTCAGCAGGGGCCTTTCTCGGATACCCTATCTTCCACTCATTGCCTTCCCCTCAGTCGAACTCGCTACCTGCATAATGCATACCCCAAGCGGGTATGGGAACGGATTAGGGGCCTCTCCATCCAACCCACGCGAAAAGCTGTATATACGGATTTGGGATTCGTTGTTTTGCAAAAGTATCTCGAAAAAATAGCAGGAGAGCCCATGGAGCTCTATCTATCTCGCCATTTTTATAAGCCTATGGGGCTATACAGGATGGTTTTTCACCCTGCCTTACAGTGCATGGATTCTCTTTGTTCGCCTACAGAGGTAGATACGGTTTGGAGGAAGGATACCCTTCGGGGCTATGTCCATGATCCGACGGCGGCCCTCTTGGGAGGGAGCGCGGGAAATGCAGGTCTTTTTGCCAGCTCTGAGGATGTGGCTAAGCTTTTGTGGATGCTCCAGAATGGAGGAGAGTATGCGGGTTTCTGCTATTTCTCTGCTTCCACCATAACGACTTTTACCCGAGAGGCGGAGCCGACTGGCAGAGGATTAGGCTGGGATAAACCTACCCGTGATAAAAATAGTTCAGTACCTCCTGGTTTTTCATCCCGCACATTCGGGCATTTAGGCTTTACGGGCACAGCAGCCTGGTGTGATCCTCAGCGCCAGCTTATAGTCGTGATTTTATCGAACCGAGTCCATCCCTTTAGCAGCGATACCCGTTTCGTCCAGCAGAATATCCGTCGACAGCTCTTGGAAGCGGTACAGGCTGATCTTTCTCTGCGATAAACGGGTTTGGCTTGAGTCCGATTGAAATGCAGAGCTGAGGGATAGTTGGACTGCAATAGCCTCCTTGCAGAAGCTGCTTTGGCTTTGAGCATAACGCATATACGTACCGGTTTGAAATAGGAATAGCCATACCACCTCTATTTTTCAGAAGAGAAGCCTTACTGGATTGCGACTTCTTCAAAGAGGGACAGGGGCAAGGCAGACCAGGTAGAGTTATGCCAGATGAGATGGAGCCTTCCTCCTATTTTTTGGACGACGTTGAAGAGCCGCCGGATTTCCTCTTCCAGAAGAAGAACGTCTTTTCGACGTAGATATACTCGGTCCATCAGAGCGGGTCCTATCAGACGCAGTGGGACCCTCCTCTCGGTATCGACTCTGTAAGCGGGAACAGGAAGAGTAGTACCTAACAAAAACCCGCTTCGATCGGGAAAAGCTAAGGAAAAATCTTCTTGGATCCCCACCTTAAGCAGATTTTCTAACAGGTCAGGCCAGAAGAAACGGAGATAATGTTGTCGACTTTGTGTGACAGCGCACCCCAGATACGATTCTAACAGTGCTTTTTCTTTGAGCAATAGCTCTGGTTCTTCTCGGGTTCTGAAGGAAGGATGCAAGCCAATCTCATAGCCTTGTTCTTGGAGCATACGCACCCGCTGGGGTAGCTCCATGCAGTGGGGAGAGATAAGACTGTCCCGAGGATGTTTATTTGAGAGCAGAAAGAAGAATCGACTGTGAGAGGGCGAAAAAGTCTGGGTTATCTGACTAAATGTATCGTATGGATCAGCTAAAAGGCCCCACTTCACCTGGATACGTTGGAGAAGATCACCTCTGCGGATGCCACCCATCCACCAGCGAATCCCTCCCCTGCCTCGCCAGGCATACAAATGGTCTATGTCCCATCCTATTTCCCAGTGGAAAGAGGGCCGAGGCCATCGGATAGCCAAGTGGTCGAGTAACTCATACAGCCTCTCTAAAAGAAAAGGTGTTTTCCAAAAAGGAGCATCGTAAAATGGACTTCTATGCCAGGCATACAACCCCCATTCGTCATACCCGTAGGGCCATTTGTAAAGCGGGTAAAGCGTGAGGACATAAAAAGCCATGGCAGGTAGGTCCCATGGGAAGCTACCCATCCCCGGGAAAAATCCCTTGTCGTCCCACTCTGGTAGAAAGAAGCTTGTACCTTTTCTCTCTAAGAATCCAGAATAAGGCAAATAGGCGTCTGCAAAACCTACCTCATCTGTCCCATACGATATCACCCGCCACCCAGTCGGGACTACAAAAGAATCCCACTGGTCTCCTGATACGATGCAGTAAGATAGCTTTAGCCATTCCCCAAAGAGGGTGGAAAGCACATACTGTAGGCGAGGGGTAGCTGTACGAACTCGCCAAACTAAACCCGTTTCCGCCTCCACAGCTCAAAAACCCCTACGCCCAATAGCAAAGCCCAGGCAGCAAGGGAGCCGGCAAGAGAAAGAACCTTGGCTTTTTCATGGATCTGACTCCTACAGATAAAACGCACCGTATGCTCACCAGGAGGGACTACCACGGAGCGTAGTACGAAATTCGCAGGGATGATCGAAGTGGGTTGTCCGTCTATCTCTGCTTGCCAGTCTGGGGGATACACTATCTCGCTAAAGACTACCAAGCGAGGACGGGAGATACGAACCGTATAAAGCAGTGTATCCGGGGATCGATAGGTACAGGAGACCGACTCAGTAGAATCCACAGGCCCCTCTGAAGGATGAGTAGAAACTGTCTCTTATAC
>JANZYW010000033.1 GCA_026413325.1 Bacteroidia bacterium
CCTGGTAATCGCCCCCCCCATATCCATCGAGACCGACCGAGCCCATGGCCCGTAGAAATAACCGGCGATACCCTCTGCTACAGTCTGACGATTACCGACCCGGATAGTTTTGCTTTGTTGAGCTACAGCTTAGTAGGCCCTTCCTTTTCTCCTGACTTTTATCACGGTTCGCATTTTCAGGCCAGCCACTGGGGAGAGAATCCGCTGTATATACGGTTATGCGCCCGTATCAACTGCTATGCACAAGGGATTCTCTTCCCTGCTATCGTATGTATCCAAGATACCACAAGCTGTGACCCTTCTGAACGGTGGCAACGGTGCGATACTCTTTGGATACAGACGCCCCTCTGCCATGGCATCCTACCCAATGTATTTACCCCGAACGGAGATGGGGTCAACGACGTATTTGCTCCCTACGCCTTATCAGGCATCGAGAAATGGCGACTCCAGGTCTGGGATCGCTGGGGAAAAAGTACCTTTCAAGGTAGGTGGGGCGAAGGGTGGAATGGCCAAACTCCAGAGGGAGCCGCTCCCGAAGGCACGTATTTCTACCTTCTCGAGCTGCATCTCTTAGCAGGTACGGGGCCAGAGTGGACATTTACCCGATCAGGAAGCGTCACCCTTCTACGGTGAAGAAAAGCAGTAGTTCCCGACCTTTGCGGGCGGGATGAGAATCTTCAGGCCATTCCTCGTGGTGCAGAACAAATCCAGACTGCGCAGCGAGGTCTATCACCTCTTCTCTCGATACGGGAAATGGAGGCTCTCCACATGCAGAATGCACAGCCTCCAACGGGAAAAATAACCCCACCAACCAGCCTCCAGTCCGCAGCAGATGCCTCATCTGCCTGAAGTAGGCATCTCGCTGGGAGGGGTTTATCGCACAGAAGCAGGTATATTCCCAGACTGCATCCACAGAAAGGTTGGCTGACGAAAGGGCAAAGAAGTCTTCTCTGTACAGGGCTATCCGATGAAGCAATCCCCGCTCTTCGGCAGAAGCGCACAAAACGTCCAGTGGTCTGGTGGCAAAGTCAACTCCTATGGGACGGTACCCTGCTTCCGCCAGTAGGAGGACATCATGACCGTATCCACAACCGGGCACAAGTACCCGAGCGGGAGGAAGCACAGGGAAAAGATCAGAGGCAAGAAGCCGCTTTAGAACAGGTGTAGGCCCTTTGAGATCCCACCCCACCTCCCCTCGCTCATACCTCCCCTCCCAATACTCAGCCTTTTGGACCCCTTTCATAGGTAAACTCTATCTGCTTCCACCCCATCTCCTCACAAAGGCGGCGCAGCAGCTTCTCTGCCTGAGCCTGTGCAGCAGACCGGGGAAAATCGCGTTCTAATCGTACTCGAAGGGTTTCTTGGGCAGCCGCCAATACCTCTCGTACCCGTTCCGCCTCTCCACCCCTCCACCACTCAATAACTGAAAAGTCCGCCGAATAAACCTGTGATTGTCGAGGATCCACTTTCACCTGACAGAGTACGGGAGCGGGCAAGGACAACCGGAGAAAGCGACGCTCCCAGTCCAAGGAAACCACGTGTACCTGGTCGAAATCCATGCAAACCATCGCCTCCCCTGCTACCACCATAAGTAGCCGAGAGCTGGTGAAGGGAACGGCATAACTCCATTCTTTGCGTACTACATCGCGTACCTGATACCGCAGAAGCTCCATCTTCCCCAGAGCAGCAAGACGTTCTATGAGGAGGGTCTGAGACTCCTGCGAGGGAGGAGTTCCTTCCTTCTTACGAAAAAGATTACTCCCTATCCATAGGCCCCCACCCATTCCTATGATGAGAGGAGCTAAGTAGGGAAGAAACCTACGCAAGCTCAGCCCTGCTGGGCGCGCAATGCGCGAGGGATTTCTATGCGGGCGATAGCCGTATCAGGCGAGGTAACGATAGCTATGCCAGGTATGCTCAATCGCCCTACTGTGAGGGTCTTACCTAACTTCAGAGCAGATACATCTATTTCCAGTACTGGAGGAAGGTCTCTAACCTTTCCTCGGACTTTTAGGCGACGCGTGAGTGGTACTAACTTGCCCCCCATCTGCACGCCTTCAGCGGTGCCTATGAGCTTGACAGGGAGAGCAATGGTGATTTCATCCTCGAATCCACACATCATGAAATCTAAATGCATGACATAATCATGCACAGGATGAAGCTGGTACTCACGAAGGATAGCGGTATAAGTCTGCCCCCCGAGAGCTATCTCAAAGAGATATACCTGCGGTGTGAATACAATCTTGTGGGCCTCTGTCTGAGTGAGCAAGAAAGACTCAGATATTCCCTTTCCATAGAGAGCACAGGGAACCTTCCCCGCCCGACGCTGTCTACGAGCCTCTGCACTCCCAGCAGCCTTTCGGGGTTCTGCACTCAGCTTATACACTTGCATAGCGCACCCGGGAGGACTCGAACCCCCAACCGCCAGATCCGAAGTCTGGTGCTCTATCCAATTGAGCTACGGGTGCAGGGCGCCAAAAATACGACTAATCGCGTGATCGATAGGCGTCAGAAAAAAGTACTAACTCAGGTAGCGAAGCAAGAAAATAAGAAGGACAACCAGGGCGATCGTCATAATAAGCACATCGAGAGGCCATGGAAGAAGCCATACGACGATGCTCACTATCACCGCTACGATAAGCGCAATGATTAGCACCCGTACGAGGTCATCTGCTGCTTCTCGTAGCCGTTTCTGAAACGCCGTCCATGCGTTCTGGGCTTTTTCTTTTATCCGGGTCCAGAGCGATTTCCTCTGACCAGATTCAGTTTTTTCTACAACCGAAGAAGGATGTGCTCCAGCTACAAAACTTGTAGTGGCAGCATACATAGGACCCAGAAACAAGAGCCCCATCACGACATAACGCAAGCACACCATACCTCGCAAAGGTAATACTCTTTTCAAAGTTGAGGGCGAGGACGGCCTTTCCCTCTCGGAGGAGGCGGCGTAGTCTGACCAGAAGGAGTCCGAGGAGAGGGACCCGGTATGGAGGGACGAGGAGGACCAGGACGCCCTGGGGGAGGACCTATGGGACGGCCTGGTGGGGGACCAGGCACCCCCATAGGAGGCCCTCTTCGCCTCCTACGAGAGCCTATGGCAAATCGCAGAAAAGCTATCCCAATCAGGGATAAAAGAAGTACCACCAGAAGGAGCGCCAAGAGAGCCCCTTCAGGCCCACCCAATAGCCACCCTATCAAAACTGCTCCAAAGACGATGCCTAGGCCGATGCCGACCCCTAAAAGAAGGCCTTTGCCCGTCCTCCTAAACCACTTGAGGTGGGTGAGCTGAGCAGGGTGAGATAGATCTGTAGAAGTCTGTAAGAACGATGCGTTCCACCGCCCCTGATCACTTGCTACCCCAACAGATAGCCCCCCCATCAGCACCAGCAAAATACCCACCCCATAACGACACATGCTTCAAATGTAAATATTTTTACTCAGTACATCTAAAATGCTCTCCCGCAAGGTTCCTGATGCTTCCCCTCCACGAATAACTGAGAAGATAGTCTGAAGTAAGGGAAAATCCATCACTCTCTCCCACGAAAGGAGGCTTTGGGCTGCATAATATCCCTCTGCTACCATCCCCAACTTGTGGAGGGCCACAGAAGGAGGATATCCTTGGGAAAGAAGCTGCCCAAACCGTTGGTTACGGCTATGACCACTGAAAGCAGTCACCAGAAAGTCCCCTGCCCATGCGGGCGAGAGAAACTCTGGCTGTTCCTCTGGCACCAATGCAGAGAGAACCTCCCGCATTTCCCGCAGGGCAACAGCCGCTAAAGCAGCCCTCGCATTATCTCCCCATAAACTCACCATCCCAACCCCAATCGCATAAATATTCTTCAAGACTCCCACCCATTCTAAAGAAACCGGACAGGTCGAGGGCAGCAGGCGAAAATAGGGCAAGGCAAAAAGCGAATCGGCTACTTTCTGAAACTCAGGAGAAGAAGATCCAACTGCAACCCAGGTGGGCTTCCGCAGGATTACCTCTTCTGCATGGCTAGGGCCGCTTAGTACCCCTACTGAAGAAAGGCCCCTCTCAGTCAAATACTGACTCGGTCTCATCACAGACCCAGGAAGGAGCCCCTTTGTACAAGAGACCCACGGAACTGAAGGCAAACTGACGCCATCCAAGACCTCCCTCACATACCGAGAAGGCAAAGCCAGTACCACAACTTCAGCCTGTCGCATTCCCTCGACTACATCCACACCTGCCCACTCCACATGAGCAGAGTCGAAGAAGTGTTCGGGAAATACCGAAGGGTGACGGCCCACCCGCAATAGCGAATCTGCTATATCTTCTCGGTGTACCCACCATCGAATTCGATGTCCTTTCTCAATAAGTACGCTCGCTAAAGCACATCCCCAGCTCCCAGCACCAATAAGGGCCACAATCATAAAGACATCACCCCAGAACTACGCTGAATCCGTACACGCATGCTATCTCTCAGTTGCTCTTGGAGGAGCTCGTAAGGCCCCTTCACGATAAGAGCCCCTTCTCTAATCCCTTCTTCTATCTCAATATACTGGTCATCAGAAAGCCCAGTCTTGACTAAACGCTCCCGAGCCATGCCATCTACTACCTCATAAATGACCTCTCTATCTTTCCGCATCACTATGGCCTGAAGGGGAACTGTCAATGCACGATCTTTCCGAGCATACACCATCCGCACTACCGCACTCATCTCCGGACGAAGGGGATACTTTACTGGATTATATCCTGCCGTATCTAAAGCAACCCGAACCAGATACGTACTAACTCGCTCCCCCGTCAGGGCAGATGCAGCCTCACTGGTAGAAACTTTACCAGAGCTATATCCTATCTCTTGAATCCGACCCGTTAGTTTGAGGTCTGGATAAGCCTGCACCTCGATCGAAACCGAGTCCCCCACATGAAGACGCACTACATCGCTCTCTGAAACCTGTACCTCCACCAAGAATCGACTAAGGTCTGCGATACGAACACTCTCGGTACCCGCCATTTGACCTACCCCTACCACCCGCTGCCCCACCCGAACCAGTAGGCGAGTGACGACTCCATCCATCGAAGCATAGACAGAGGTGCGCTGAAAATCTATCTGAGCCCGAGTCAGATTCGCTTCCGTACTTCTTATACGATAAAAAGCCGCCTGTAAGGAACTCTCTGCACTACGAAGCTGAGCTTGAGCGATTTGATAGCGAAGTCGAGCAGCGTCCCACTCTGCTTCAGGAATCGCTTTTCCCTCATAAAGCCGACGCGCACGCTCATACGCAAGAGAATCCTGCCAAAAAGCAACCCGCTGTTGGGACAAAACAGCCTGAGCCGAAGCATACTGAGCTTTAGCCTCTTCTAATGCTGCCTGCATCTGCACCAGCGCAGTCCTGTAGTTATCCGGCCGGATAGTAAAAAGCAACTGCCCAGCCCGAACAGAGTCCCCCTCTTTAACATAAATCCGTATCACCTCTCCAGAAACATCTGGACTGATAGGTACCTCTACCACAGGACGGATCACAGCTGTTTCCGTAATAAAAGGAAGAAGAAGACGGCGACGAACCGTATCTACCTCGACCATGAGCCCCGACTCTTTGCTACAAGCCCAACGGCTCACCCCCCCTACCAATAGCACCCCTATGACTCCTCCTACCCACCATTTGAGCTTTCTCATAGGTCCTGAAACTTTCCGATGTATGCCCCCAAAAGTAATGCTCGCAAGTCTCTCTCTATCCGAGCCTGAATGAGCTCCATTTGGGTCTGCGTAAAAGTCAACAAGGCCTCTCGATAAGTCCAATACGCAACTCTTCCCGCCTCGTACTGCAGCTGCACCTGTTGAAAGGCTCGCAAAGTCGCTTCTACACTCCTGCGGAGAGCCATTTCTTGTGCGACAGCGTTCTTCCAGGCTAAATAGGCTTGCTGGGTACGTCGGATCACCTGCTGCCGCTGAAGCAGAGACTGGAGCTGTGCACTTTGAAAGTTCGCCTCCGCTCGAACCACCTGTGCTCTCTGACGAAACTGACGAAAAAGGGGCACCGACAAAGAGAAAAAAACAGACTGGTTGATATTTTCACGAATCTGTCGCTCAAAAGAAAGAGGCTCCCGAACGATGCCCAATACAGGATCAAATCGAATATTTCCTGCATTGGAAGAATAGTTTGTCTGAATGGAAGCTCCCATACTGAGGGTGGGGAAGTACCCCGCTCGAGCTACTCGAAGGGCATATGACTGCAGAAGCTCCCGCCAGCGTGCCTCCTCTAACTCGGGAGCAAATACCAATGCCGACCGAATGGCCTCTTCCTCACTCATTTCTCCAAGCTCTGGTACAGATACCCCCAGAAAAAATTCGACCGAATCGGGCGAGAGCGTATCCGCACCCATCAGCTGCAAGAGAACCAGCTTATTCTCTCGATGTCGATTATACAAGGTGATATATTGCGCCTCTTCCCGGGCAAGCTGCGCCGCTAAAGAAAGGCTATCGACCAGAAGGGCTTGCCCTGCCCGAATCTGCACACTAACTCGAGCTAACTGATCTCCCACTCGCTCCATCCGCTGTCGAGCCGATACAAGCACCACTGAGTCAACAAGAACCTGACTGAACTGCATAAGGGCCTGAGCCAGGATATCCGCCTGGACCCGCCTCAACGAGGCATGGGAAAGAGCTACATTTACCTTTGCCTGGCGAAGCAAGTAGTGATTCGCAAACCCCGAAAACAAAATCCAGTTCGCACTGATGGAACCCGAGCTGAAGGTAGTAGTTTGCTGGACACGGTCAAAGGCAAAAGGATCAAAAGTGGTCCCATAGTTCTGTGTAACACTGGCGCTCATCGAAAGGGTAGGAAGGAAATTTGCCTGGGCTTGGTACCATTCCCATCGGGTGGGACGAAGATTGAGAGCCGCCTGGCGAAGGCTGGGGGCATTTTGCTGAACCGCCCGGAGAAAATCGGGCAGAGAAATGAAACGGGCACCCTCGGAAGGGAAAGGGGGAAGATGAACCTGGGCCCATACCAATCCCCACAGGAAGAAAATCTTGCTATCCTTCATAAGTCAGCCAATGCATACGGTCAGGAAGCCGCTGGAAATAAATCGCCTCACCATTAGGGATAGTGCTGGTTTCATCAGGATAGAGAATCGTGTACAAGATCACAGGTTGTCGTATTTGGACTTGATAACTTTCTGCTAAGCTCGCCCGCCAGCGTTCTATAGCTTCTTGGAGCCCCCGGACGGCGAAAGCAGCTGTCCGAACCCCCCCTTGAATAAAATAGGTTTCGACTCCCTCCTGTTCAAGACCGTGTAAAAACACAGCCATCGGAAGGGGAGTAAGATCAACGCTTTCTACCTCTATCAAAGTGAGTCCTCTCCTTTGGGCACGGATAGGAGGGAGCGGCTCAACCCATCGTTCGGCTATCAGTGAACCTTCTGCGGTAGGCTCAAAATAGGAACGGATATACAGCGGGATTTTTGCATCTCTTAGGGGCTTCAAAGTTCGAGGATGGAGGACCTGGGCTCCGTAATAGGTCATCTCAGCCGCCTGCGCATAACTGAGTTCTGCGAGAGGCTGGGCATCGGGATATTGACGAGGATCCACAGAATAAAGACGACCCACGTCTTTCCACGCGATCATCCCCTGTGCTCTCAGCATCTGGGCAAAGAGGGCAGCAGAATAGTCGGAGCCCTCCCGCCCCAGTGTAACACTGCGGCGACGCAAATCAGAAGCGATATACCCCTGCGTGATCACCAGCTTATGCGTGCGAAAAAGCGGAACGAGCTGGGCATCTACATTTGCTTGACTCGGTCCCATTAAGACCGCTGGATCGGGGTAGCTTCCATCTGTCACGAGCAAGCGACGGGCATCGATCCATTCTACGGCGATCCCCTGCCCTGCCAAAAAAGCCCGGATAATCTCACTACTTATAAGCTCTCCATACACGAGCACCGCATCAGTAGCGGGACCCATCTCTTCCGAAAGATGAGCGAGAGCCTGAGCTCGCTGCCAAAGAGGAGCCCAATACCTCTCTTCTAAACGGGCCCAGAGTGCACGAGCGGAAGCTTCAGGAAGTAAACTTTCCACTACCTCCTTGTGAAAAGCCTGCACTACTTCGTATTGACGCCGAGCTGTGGAAACGTCTCCACGACCAGAAGCCTCTGCCACAGCTAATAGGCCATTTGTAGTCTTCCCCAGAGCAGAAACCACCAGAAGCCGAGAAGATTCTGGGTAAGCCCGGCGCAGTACTTCGGGAAGCAATCGGATCCCATCTGCATCCCGCAGGCATCCCCCTCCTACTTTCATGACCCACATGCCGCAAAGGTACTGGGTTATCTTTGCGTCAATGCGCATCCGCACAGATTATCTGATTATCGGCTCAGGTGTAGCAGGACTTTTCTTTGCTCTCAAAGCAGCGAAATGGGGAGATGTTCTCCTTCTGACAAAAGACCAGCCCGAGGAAAGTAACACCAGCTACGCTCAGGGAGGGATAGCAGGTGTCTTTTCTTCACAAGATAGCTTTGAAGCGCATATTCAAGATACCCTCATCGCTGGCGATGGGCTGTGTAGAGAGAAAATCGTTCGCGAGGTAATCCAAGAAGCTCCTACTGCGATACAGGAGCTGATGGAGTATGGGGTGACATTTGACCGAGATGAAACAGGCCACCTCCTCCTCGCACGAGAGGGAGGACATTCTCACCCTCGCATTTTGCATAGCCGAGATGCGACCGGAGCAGAAATCAGTCGAGCTCTCCTCTCCGCAGTAAAAACTCATCCCCGTATCCAAATATGGGATCATTTCTTCGCTCTGGATCTGATTACGCAGCACCACCTGGGAGTGTATGTAAACCGAGGATATCCAGGTATCACTTGCTACGGGGTATATGCTTTAGAAGAAAAAACGGGAACTATCTGGACGATTTTAGCTCGTGTGACCGTACTGGCGTCAGGTGGGGCTGGGCAAGTCTATCCAGTTACGACAAACCCCATCACTGCGACAGGAGATGGAGTAGCGATGGCCCTTAGGGCAAAAGCCCGGTTAGCCAACATGGAGTTTTACCAGTTTCACCCGACAGCTCTCTATGAACCAGAAAAAAGACCGGCTTTTCTGCTGACAGAAGCCCTTCGAGGCGCCGGAGCCCAGTTGGTTGACCCCATTTCCCATCGCCCCTTTATGCATAAATATGACTCGAGAGGAGATTTAGCCCCACGTGACATCGTTGCCCGTGCTATCGATACAGAAGCCAAAATAGCTGGAACCCCCTTCGTCTACTTAGATACCCGAAGCCTTCCCGACCTTCCTTCCCAGTTTCCTACCATATATAAGTATTGTTTGAAAAAAGGCTTCGACCCCACTCAAGATCTCCTACCCGTGGCACCAGCGGCCCATTACATGGTAGGGGGTATAGATACAGACGCCGCTGGGCAGACCTCTATCCTCCGACTGTATGCGATCGGTGAGGTAAGCTATAGCGGGTTACATGGAGCCAATCGACTGGCTTCCAACTCTTTACTCGAAGCGCTTGTGTTCGCTCGAAGGGCCGCTGCCCATAGCCACCCCCACCTCTCGGAGTGGAAATGGCAAGAGGATGTTCCTGATTGGGATCCACGAGGCAGCCGCCACCCAGAGGAGATGGTCCTTATCAATCATAACCTTCAAGAGCTACGCACCCTCATGGGTAACTATGTAGGGATTGTGCGCTCCAGCTTCCGATTAGAGAGAGCCCGCCGCCGGATCGCTCTCCTATATGATGAGACTGAAGCATTTTACGCACACACTTACCCCTCCCGTGCACTTTTCGAGCTTCGGAATCTTATCGCAGTTGCTTATCTAATCGTGAAATGTGCCAGTATCCGAAAGGAAAGCAGAGGCCTACACTATACCTTGGACTTTCCCTATAAAGATCCCCACAAGGCTTTGGATACTTTAGTATAGGGTGCTCTCTACTCTTTCTAAACCTTTCCCCTCAAAACCAGGGGGGTTAAGAACGCCGCCTCCTCTTGCTCCAAGGTCTTATTACAGGGAGTACCCGTAAAGGGTACTCCCTTTCCTATCCGCAAGCCCCTCAGATTTCCCTCCTACGGCAAGAAGTCCCTATAACAGGACTATTTCTTATATTCGCTGGGTGGAAGCAATAGGCTCTCAAGCGGGAACCTTTTCTTTGGCTCCGCTGAAGGCATTTTTTCAAGGGGGAGCTTCTCGCGCAGCTGAAGTACGCCTGCGGTACTTAGAAGCCCTGGGAGAAACGATAAAGAAGTACGAGTCTTCTATCCTACAAGCTCTCAAAGACGACTTGGGAAAGGTAGCTTTTGAAGGTTACGCCACAGAGATAGGGCTGGTATTGGAAGAGATAAGCTACTTACAGCGCCATCTTAAGAAATGGATGCGACCTCAACGGGTCTGGCCCAGCTTAGCTCAACTCCCCGGCCAGGCTGCCGTCCAGTATGAGCCCCGTGGCGTCGTCCTTATCATTAGCCCATGGAATTACCCGTTCCAACTGCTCATGCTCCCTCTGGCGGGAGCTCTGGCTGCAGGAAATGTAGTGGTGCTCAAGCCTTCAGAACTTGCCCCAGCCACCGCACAAGTCATCCAGGAAATAATAGAAAACACATTCCCTCCAGAATATGTCCAGGTAGTCCAAGGAGATGCACAGGTAGCTGCTGACCTGGTGGAGAAGGAATGGGATTATATCTTCTTCACTGGTAGCACACGAGTAGGAAGGATTATCGCCGAAAGTGCCTCCCGTCGTCTCATCCCCTACACCTTAGAGCTCGGCGGAAAGTCCCCAGCTATCGTAGAAGCAGATGCAGACATCCGAATCGCAGCTCGTCGAATCGCTTGGGGCAAATGGTTGAATGCAGGGCAAACCTGCATCGCACCTGACTACGTGCTCATCCAGGAAAAAGTACTGGAACCTTTCCTCCAATATCTGAAAGAGGCTATTCAAACCTTCTACGGAGACATTTCCCGACCTCCCGCAGAGTATGCTCGCATTATCCAAAAAAGTCACTTCGAAAGACTACTCCGCCTCATGCAAGAAGGGGAAGTAACAATAGGAGGATATTCTGACCCCGACACTCTGTATATCAGCCCGACTGTGCTTCTCTCCCCCCAAGGTGCCCTCCTGGAAGAAGAGATTTTCGGACCCCTACTGCCAATATTGACCTACAAAGCCCCAGAAGAAGCTATAAGCTTCATCCATCGGCTTCCGCCTCCCCTTGCCTTATACGTATTCTCTGACTCTTCCTATGCTCAGCAATACTACTTGGAAAAAGTGCCCTCAGGGGGAGCTTGTATAAACGATACCCTGATGCATATCAGCTCCTCTCGACTTCCCTTTGGAGGCATCCGAGAAAGTGGAATAGGACGGTATCATGGTTGGTATTCTTTCGAGACCTTCTCTCATGCAAGAGCGATCGTTAAGACACCCACTTGGATTGATTTGCCCCTGCGATATCCACCTTACGGAAGAAAGCTGGGCCTCATCCGGAAGCTTCTCCGCTAAACTATGCGATATTACCTGCTAAAGGTGAAAGGGCTGGCCAAAATACCCGACTATATTCAGATCCGAGATGAGCGGTTCTCTCTAATCTGTTACATTCGCCCCGATCGCACAGAGAAGAAAACGCCCTTACCCCCTGGACTCTTAGAGAACTTATCTACGCTCTTTCCACAAATACCGTACGGGGAGGTGCAGGTTGTAGATTGGGATCCAGAGAAAAAACAATTAGTGCTGAGATAAATGGATATAGTTCTAAAGATTATCGACCTTTCTATAAGATACGGGGATAGAAATATTCTCTCTCGTATCAGTCTTTCTTTGGAGAAAGGGAAGCTGGCTTATCTCACGGGGCGGACAGGAGCGGGCAAAAGCTCTCTTCTGCGCGCCATTTATGGCGATCTACGCCCCACTGAAGGGGAAATCTGGGTAGGAGACCAACGAGTCGATACCATGAAACCGAAGGAGCTCCCTTTCCTTCGTCGAAGGTTAGGGATTGTGTTCCAAGATTTTCAACTTCTGCCATACCGTACTGTTTTTGAAAATGTAGCTCTGGCTCTTGAGGTAACTGGCTGGCGAGATAAACGCAAGATTCGGGAAAGAGTGATGGATTCACTGGTACGGGTAGGCCTCTCCGCTCGTAAAGATGCTTACCCCCACGAACTCTCTGGAGGAGAACAGCAAAGAACTTGTATCGCTCGAGCGCTCGTGGGAGCCCCCATTGTTCTTTTAGCAGATGAACCGACAGGCAATCTCGATCCGGAAGTGGGAGGACAGATCCTGGCCTTATTTCATCAAATCGCTCGATGGGGCACAGCCGTCCTTTTAGCTACCCATAATCCCCAGCACATTCAAGACATGCCCGCTCCGACTTATCTCTGCCAAGATGGACAACTCAAGCAACTTCATCCTTCTACTCTTGCGTAGAAATTATATACCTTTGTCCCGTGTCTAAATACCTACGAGATATGAGGTACTTCTTAGGCGTAATTCTCTCTTGTTGGGCCCTGCTTTTTGGACAAAGTGGAAAAGCCGCTTTCCAAGAAGCAGAGCAATATCGAAAAAACAAACAATACGACCTGGCCATCCAGAAATATGACGAAGCCATCCGACTCGAACCGACCAAAGCCGTATATCATGTTCGAAAAGGGGACGCCCTGGCCTTAGCCAAACGAACGTCCGAAGCTATCCAAGCTTACCAAAAAGCGGTGGAACTCAACCCCGGGCTCAGTGCAGTCTACGTGCGAATGGCCCGCATCTACATGCAGCAAAAGAACTACGGAGCAGCGGTAGATGTCCTCAATCAAGCCTATAGCAAGGAGCAAGATGTCAGCAAACGCATGACTTATAAGACTTATGTCGTGCGCCTCCTGAACGCACAAGGCCGCTCTCAAGAAGCCTTATCCGAGCTGAACGCACTCAAGTCTCAGATCCCACAAGTGAGCGATGACCCTCGCGTGCTATATGTAGAGGGGGAAACCCAGCTTGCCTTGAATAACCCTCAAGCTGCCATCAACGCCTTCCAACGAGCCTATGATAAAACAAGGGACCTCCCTATCGCCCAAAGTGCAAAATATACGTATGGGTTGGCCCTCGCTCATTACAAGGCAGGTAACACCCAAGAATACGAACGATATGCCAAACAGATAGAAAATCATCCCTACGGACGCCGTCTCAAAGCGGCAATAGCTCGGAGCGGTGCCGTATACAACCTCCGTATCGCACAAGCTTACTACAAAATAGGTGCTTTGGATGAAGCGATGGAGTACCTCAACGAAGCTGCTAAGACAAAAGATCGACTAAACATGGTCTATCAAATGCAGGGCCTCATCCTCTACAAAAAGGGACGTACCGCTGAAGCCGCCCAAAGCCTCCTCCAAGCGGCTGCGAACGAACCCGATGAAAAGAAGCGAGCAGGGCTCTACAGTCGCACCATCCGCCTTCAGTACAATGCGGGTGATTATGCAGGCGTGATAAATACAGCCGATAGGATTTTGGAAAAAGCCCCCAACGATGTGGGAACCCTCCTCCTAAAAGCACAAGCCCTTTACCTCTTGGGTCGCTATGGAGAGGCCATATCTACGACTGAGCGCCTCATCCCACTCTTAGGAACCGATGCAGCTAAAACCTCCCAAGCTTACTTCCTGCTGGGCTTAGCAGCCCGAAAGTCGGGGCAAACCGAAAAAGCCCGTGAGGCTTTCGGAAAAGTCACCCATTCCTCCTTCAAAGTAGCGGCAAAAGTGGAAGCAGACAAGCTTTCCGCCCGCTAAATTTTCGCCTTGACTCCCTTGCCCGGCCCCCCTCACACAGAGGGCGGGCTGGTTTCATTTAAGTACCACCCACAGAAAGATAGAGCCAAAAAAATCTGTTAAGAAAAAAATGCGAAAAATATGGCGGGCCTTTGACCCTCGGGCCTCTCGTGTAAATCACCTGAATGGGACAAGTCGGTTCAACCTTCTCTTTATGCGGAGGACGAACTTCATATCCTTATCCCTCTTTGTGCTGGGTATCTTGGTGAAGCTCTTGTGGACTTGGCTCTCCCGCGAGTAGAGCTGGGGCGATTTCCTGCATATATCGACGGGCTGCTTCGAACTCATTGGGTATGATCCCATCCAATATAGCTTGGCGAATCGCTTCCTTAATCCGCCCGACTACGGGTCCGGGTGGAAGCTTATATACTTCCATGATGTACTCGCCTCGAATCGGCGGCTGGAACTGGGCTAACTGATCCCGCTCGCGGACAGCTCGGACCCGCTCCATCACCCGATCAAAATTTCGTAGGAAACGCTGGCGGCGAGCTGCATGACGGGTAGTCACGTCGCTACGACACAGAAGAATCAGGTCTTCTAAATCTTCCCCCACCTCTACCACCAATCGACGGATAGCGCTATCAGTAACTCCCTCTTGAGCTAAAGCGATAGGACGTCCATGTAGACGTACCAGCTTCTGTACGTATCGTAACCGGTCATCTAAGGGAAGGCGCAAACGCTGGAAAATCTCTTTTACTTTCTTAGCCCCCACTTCCTCATGCAGATGGAAAGTCCATCCTGCCTTTTCATCAAATCGCTTAGTGAAGGGTTTTCCTATATCGTGTAGAAGAGCTGCCCACCGCAACCAAATCGAAGCATCGGGTCGTTGAGCGATTACCTGGGCTAAAACCTTGAGCGTATGCGCAAAGTTGTCTTTGTGGCTATAGCCTTTTTGGGTCTCAGTGCCCGCTAAGGCTGTCACCTCAGGTAAAAATTGCTCCAAGAGTCTAGTCTCATACAAAAGAGAAAGACCTCGGACAGGATCAGGACTGAGCAAAATCTTGTGAAACTCTTCTACAACACGCTCGGGGGAAACTATCTTCATTCTCTCCGCCTGGCTCTGTATGGCTTGATACGTAAGGGTCTCTATCTCAAAGCCTAAGCGGACAGCGAAGCGAATCGCCCTGAGCATACGAAGCGGATCATCATTGAAAGTTCGGATGGGGTCGGTGGGAGTACGGATAACCCGAAGAGCCAAATCACGAATCCCTCCGAAAGGGTCGAGAAGTACACCTTTTTCTTCTCTGTGCAAGCCTACATACAACGCATTTATGGTAAAGTCTCGGCGGATAAAATCTTCTTCCAGACTAGCAGGTTCGACCGCAGGGTTTCGGGACTCTGGAGCATAACTCTCTTTCCGAGGTGCGACGATTTCGACCTCATATGCCCCCCAGTGAACGACAGCCACATAGAACCGGCGGTATTCCGCGGCGAGGTGCGTGCCTAATCGCTCCGCCAGCCGCTGGGCAAAGCGGGTGGGGTGGCCAACTGTTACGATATCTAAGCTTTTTCCCGACTCTCCTGTAAGAAGCCAATCCCGCACCCATCCTCCAACGATATAGGAGGGCTGCTGGAGCTCATCTGCTACATCAGAAAGATGAGAAAGAAGAGGCTCCGTTTCCCACAACGAGTGGGGGAGATGTGTCATCGCTATACCATATTTTCAGGACGGATATGCGCATCAAACTCTTCTGGTGTCAAAAAGCCTAACTCACTTGCAGCTTCTTTGAGCGTCTTATCTTCTTTATGGGCTTTTTGGGCGATCTTAGCTGCCTTTTCATACCCAATAACTGGATTTAGCGCAGTGACGAGCATGAGGCTCCTATCCAAATGTCGCCGTATAACAGAGGGATTGGGCTGAATACCCACTATACAGTTGTCTGTAAAAGAATGACACGCATCTGATAATAAACGGACAGACTCTAAGATGTTGTAGATAATGAGAGGCTTGAATACATTGAGTTCCAGGTGACCTTGGAAAGCCCCGCAGGTTATGGCCGTATCATTTCCGATAACTTGACAGCATACCATCGTCATGGCCTCACTTTGGGTGGGATTAACTTTCCCCGGCATAATAGAAGAACCTGGTTCATTCTCTGGGAGCTCCAGCTCTCCGAGACCGGCACGAGGGCCCGAACCCAAGAGACGTATGTCATTGGCGATTTTCATGAGGGCTACAGCCGTCCGCTTGAAGCTGCCAGAGAGGGCCACCAAAGCGTCATGAGAAGCCAACGCAGCAAACTTGTTGGGAGCAGAAACGAAAGGGTATCCCGTCAGGTCTGCGATTTTTTGGGCTACTTTCTCAGCGAATCCAGCAGGTGCATTGAGTCCCGTACCAACTGCCGTACCACCCAACGCTAACTCTGCGACTTGAGGCAAAACCCTTTCGATATCCCGAAGGCTATCGGCTACCTGATGCGCGTAGCCGCTAAACTCCTGTCCGAGCCGTATCGGCACGGCATCCATCAGATGGGTCCTTCCTACTTTGATGATAGACCAGAATTCTTCTGCTTTCGCTTGCAGAGCATTTTGAAGTTTCTGAAGAGCAGGCAAGAGCCGTTCCTTCGTCGCAATGTACGCAGCTATATGCATAGCCGTCGGAAAGACATCATTAGAAGATTGAGAACGATTCACATCGTCATTCGGATGGATGGGCTTTTTAGCACCGAGCGGCTGGCCCTTTTTCTGATTAGCTCGATTGGCGATGACCTCATTCACGTTCATGTTAGATTGTGTGCCTGACCCCGTTTGCCAAACAACAAGGGGGAAGTGGGTATCCAAGCTTCCACTGAGTATCTCATCGCAAACCTCAGCGATGGCTTGCGCTTTTTCTGACGATAAAGTTCCAAGCTCCGCATTGACTAAAGCCGCAGCTTTTTTGGCAAGGGCGAGGGCGTGTATCACTTCAATGGGCATGCGGTGCCCCCCGATGCGGAAGTTTTGCAAAGAACGCTGAGTCTGAGCCCCCCACAGGCGATCCGCTGGAACGGATACTTCTCCTAAAGTATCGTATTCAATCCGATGCGACATAAGGGATGCAAGTATACAAGTTTCTCCCTATCTCTGGACGAGTCCCGACGCTCGCAAGAAGGCCTGAAGATTCAAGGGGAGAGCGTCAAGGTTGTCTACCATTTCTTTCTTCTCTCCCTGCCATTCCGCCTTCCCCTCATATAAGAATAAAATTTTTTGTCCCATCTCCAGTACGCTCTTGAGGTCATGTGTCACTACGACTGTAGTAGTATGAAACTCCCCCGTGATCTCCTGAATAAGGGCATCGATGCGACGGGCGGTAAGAGGATCCAATCCAGAGTTGGGCTCATCACAGAAGAGGTAATGCGGATTGAGTGCAATTGCCCTCGCTAATCCTACCCGGCGCTTCATACCTCCAGATAGTTCGGCAGGATATTTGCGCTGAACCCCTGCCAGACCTACCCGCTCTAAGCAGTAGCTAACTCGATCTTGAATCTCAGCCTCTCCATACTGCGTAAAAACCCGAAGGGGGAAAGCCACATTCTCCCCTACCGTCATGGAGTCAAAAAGGGCTGAGGACTGAAACAGCATGCCAAGGTTCCGTAAAACCGTTCGACGAGTCTCCACATCTGCTTGTAGAAAATCTAAGTCTCCGAAATACACTTTGCCCTCTTCGGGATGAACAAGACCTACGATACATTTCAATAGAACTGTCTTTCCACACCCACTGGGGCCTATGATCATATTGACCTCGCCCGGCTGGAAAGAAAACGAAATATCGTGCAGAACTCGGTTTGTCCCAAACCACTTAGATATATGTTCGATAGAGAGACGGCTCATAAAAGAAGCTGTGCCAGTACATAATCAGCGACCAAGATCATCAAGCAGCTAATAACCACTGCACGGGTGCTGGCGGCTCCTACCTCCAGTGCCCCACCCTTTACATAGTAGCCTTGATATGCAGAAACAGTTGAAATAATAAAACCAAACGTAACCGCCTTGATAAGCATGAAAGTCACCTGAAAACCCTCAAAAAAGCTACGGGCCCCCATCGCAAACTGAGTCGGATTGACTGCTCCTGTAAACGCTCCCGCCACGATACCCCCGATGTGGACGATAAAACACGCATATATGACTAAAACGGGAAAAAAAACCAAGGCTCCAAACAATCGAGGTAGCAGAAGGTAGGTCGCAGAGTTGATACCCATCACTTCCAAGGCATCTATCTGCTCACTCACTCGCATGGAACCTATCTGAGAAGCGATGTTGGAGCCGATACGGCCCGCCAGCACCAGAGATGTAATAGTAGGGGCTAACTCCAGGATCGCTGAGGTCGAAACAATAGCCCCTATCGTCGATTTAGGGATAAAGGGGGAGACGATCTGGTAAGCCGTCTGTACCGTCGTTACTGCCCCCACAAAGAAGGATATAATCGCAACCAGAAACAAACTATCTCTACCTATCTGGATCGATTCGTGGGTCCACAGTTGCCAGTACAGACGAAAGCGCAAAAGGCCTACAAAGCTGCGGCGAAGCAAAAGGAGATACCGACCAAAATCTTCAAATCCCTTGATTACGAGGCTCATGTATATACCAGTCTGACTGTTCTAAGAGAAGAGGTAAATGTACATGAAAGGTAGTCTGGCCAGGGCGACTTTCGACGGTTATTTGGCCTTTGTGCTTCTCTACGATCCGACGGCAGATATCCAGACCCAGACCTGTACCTTCTCCTTTCGCTTTTGTCGTAAAAAATGGCTCGAAAATACGAGGAAGAACATCCGGAGGGATACCCGGCCCTGTATCTGTAAAGCTAACATCCAGTGCATCTATGCCTTTTTGCACCCTAACCAAGAGTTCTCCTTTACCTTGCATCGCTTGTATCGCGTTTTGGATCAGATTTGTCCATACCTGTGCGATCTCATCGACAAAGAGATATAAGATAGGAAGATCGGGGTCATATTCTGTGTGAACGGTTATCCCTTGCTTGAGCTGATTCTGATAAAGGGTGAGAATCGTCTCGATAGACTCCTCTATGCGAGTAGCGGAAGCTTTCGTATGGTCAGTAGTATGCGCATAGCTTTTCAGAGCAAAAACGGTTTTTCGGGTCCGATTGGCAGCCAGAACGATATTTTCCAACTGAAGCTTAAGCTGACCTACTTGGTAGAGGAAGTCGGTACCTTTAGGATGTTGAAAAAGGGGAAGAAGAGGAGTGAGATCCTCTGTGTAGAATCCCGCCTCTACAAGGCGACGAGCTATAGTATCATGGTCAGGTACATGCAACTCAGCCAGTTTCTCCGCATATTGTCGGCGGAGTGCACGCTCTTCTTTAGAGGTGAGTACGGGCCGATCTCGCTTCCATAATTCTCGTAATGTCCATTCCAGCGCTTGGATAAGAGCTTGAGGATACCTTTCTGCCAAAACCTTCAAGTGCTCCCACAAGTGAGGCAATCCTTCTAAAAGAGTCTCAGCAGACCCTTTGATCGCACCGAGAGGGCTATTGATCTCGTGCGCCACGCCTGCCACCAGCTGCCCCAAAGCAGCCATTTTTTCTGAAAGAATAAGCTGCTGTTGAGCTGCCCCTAACTCTTGAAGGGCTTCTTGGAGCTCTTGTGTTCGAGCCTGTACTCGTGTCTCCAGTGAGGCATTGAGAGCGTTGAGTTCGGCTTGAGTCTCCTCCAGTCGCCGAAGGTTTTCTTCTAATAGGCGATTCTGCGCCTGTACCTCTGTGAGGAGACGCTGAATCCGTCGCTGCTGAAAAACACTGCTGGAAAGCATAGCCAGCAAAGGCCCCTCTCTCTGAAGCCACTCCTCCTCCTCCGAAGTAAGATCCCGCCACAGCAGAGCTTCCATAACAGCCCATGTTTCCCCTTGATAAATCCAGGGGAAAGTCCAATGGTAGGCAGGCTTCACCACACCTACCCCTATGACATGAGGGGGAGAGTCACTAAGCCGATATTTGAGGGGACGCTGGGTACGAGCAGCTTCTCCCAGAAGGCCTTCTCCCCAGGTGAGACGGGAAGGGATCTCCCCTCGTGAAGCATAAGCCGCTACAAGCTCCAGGACCTGCATTTCTATCTGCCCATACAAAACAGCAGAGAGGATGGGGAGATGCTGCCGCACAGCATGTAGGAAACGCAGCCCCCAGCCCTCCAGTGAATCATCCGGTCGCCATGCCAGCTGCGCTAAAATGTGCTCCCCATTCATCCCCTGCTACAGAGATAGAGACTGACCGCCGGAATAATCAGCCAAGCCAACCCCTTAATAAGAAAAAACAGAAACAGCCCTACTCCTCCTCTCTTGAGCCATTTCCGCCAGGGAGGAGTGGAGGAAGGAGATACGTCATCTTTCATGATAAAGCATTTTTGATTTCACTCAAAAGCTGGTCTCTTTCCCAGGGCTTGCGTAAGAACGCAAAGAGATTCGCATATCGTTTCGCCCTCTCGATCGCCTCCTCATCTGCATAAGCGGAAAGCATGATGAGCTTAATATCGGGATATTTCTCAGCGACCCGAATCAAAAAACTATCCCCTTTTTCTAATGGCATGAGCCAGTCACTGATGAGGAGGACGATTCGGCGCTGCGCTTCCCGATATTCCGCGATAAGCTCCCATGCCTCTTCTGCACTCTGGGCTGTTTCATATTCATAATAAGACCCAAAAGCAGAGCGAGCTTGCACCAATAAGGTGTCCAAAACCAGCTTCTCATCATCTACAAAAAGAAGGACGGGGCGACTCATCCACTCAAAGCCTTTTCTACCAGAGTCATCAGTTCGTCTTTATCCCACGGCTTAGCTATAAAAGCCAAGATATGGGCTTCGTTCTGGGCTCGCTCGATAGCTTCGGGACTCGCCTGCCCCGATAGCATGATAAGCCCCACCTGGGGAAACCGACGATGCACCCGAACAAGGAACTCATCGCCTTTCACACGAGGCATAAGCCAGTCACAAATGATAAGATCCACGTTTTCCCCCTCTGCATAGATCTCATCGATGAACTCTTCTGCTTCTTCTGCACTCGTAAAGGACTCATACAAAAACCGGTTCCCAAAAGTCTGGTAGAGCTGTCCCATAAGGGTGTTGAGCACGACTTTTTCGTCATCCACGCAGAGAATGCGCTTCTTAGGCATTGTGACAAATATAGGTAGGTCAAAGCAGGCGCTCGCCGTACTGCTGCTCGTAAAAGCTCCGATACGCTCCAGTTCGGACCGCATCCAGCCAGTCTGTATGCGTGAGATACCACTCTACAGTCTGACGAAGCCCCGTTTCAAACGATACTGACGGTCTCCACCCTAGCTCATACAGGTGAGGAGAGGGTTGGATGGCATATCGAAAATCATGCCCCGGACGATCCTTTACAAAAGTAATGAGAGACTCCGAATCGCGGTGACCTGTAAGCTCATCGTATAGCTTACAGAGCAAGGTTACCACCTCAATATTGGGGCGAGTATTCTGAGCTCCAATAAGATAAGTATGCCCTCTCCTCCCTTTTTCTGCCAAAAGGGCTATGGCACGCACGTGGTCCTCTACATATATCCAGTCTCGAACATTTTTTCCCTCTCCATATACTGGGATGGGCCTGCGCTCCATGAGATGCGTAAGAACGAGGGGTATGAGTTTCTCAGGGAATTGAAAAGGACCATAGTTGTTTCCACAGTTACTGATAACATAGGGAAGTCCATAGGTATGTCCATATGCTCGCACAAAGTGGTCAGCTGCTGCTTTCGAAGCTGCGTACGGACTGCGAGGGTCATACGGGCTCCCCTCTTGAAAAAAGCCTTCCTGAGAAAGACTCCCATACACCTCATCCGTAGAAACCTGATAAAAAAGGACGTCTTTTCGGCTCCCCCAGCGTTTCCGGGCTATTTCTAACAAAGTTACCGTTCCACTAACGTTAGTATGCAAGAAATCTAAAGGGGAAAGAATGCTTCGATCTACATGGCTCTCCGCGGCCAAGTGCAAGATCCAGTCGGGGGGATGCTGCTCCCAGAGCGTCTCTACTGCAGCTGCATCCGCGATGTCTATTCGAGAAAAAACATGGTTAGGCTTCTGTAACACCTCTCCAAGATTCGCCAGGTTGCCAGCATAGGTAAGCGCATCAACGGTCACTACCCGCCAATCAGGATGAGAGTACACAAAAAACCGAACTAAATGACTCCCGATAAAACCAGCTCCACCCGTAATCCATACAGTAGGCATAGAACAAATGTAGTCGCTTTTAGTTCGAAGCAGGGCTTCTCTACCCGGCCGTTGGACTTAGGCTATGGAAATGCGCTCGTCTGCGTATACTGCCTGCACAGCTCGTATGATAGCGACGCCTTCTTCGAAAGGCCGCTGAAAAGCTTTACGCCCCAGTATGAGCCCCATCCCACCAGCACGCTTATTGATAACTGCGGTTCGAACCGCTTCAGCTAAATCAGACTGCCCAGAAGAAGCTCCTCCCGAGTTGATAAGACCGATGCGACCCATGTAGTTGTTTACGACCTGATACCGACACAGATCGATGGGATGGTCTGTCGTGAGCTTTTCGTATACCTTACTGCTCGTTTTCCCGAACTTCAATGCGGTATAACCCCCATTGTTTTCAGGAAGCTTTTGTTTGATAATATCTGCTTGGAGCGTAGCTCCCAGGTGATTGGCTTGACCAGTAAGGTCCGCAGCTACATGATAGTCCTTATCGGCATTGAAAGCTTTATTTCGGAGGTAACACCATAGGATAGTGGCCATGCCCAGCTCGTGTGCATAAGCAAACGCTTCGGCGATCTCCTGTATCTGGCGAGATGCTTCTTCAGAACCGAAATAAATGGTCGCTCCCACGGCGACCGCCCCCATATCCCATGCTTGCTTTACCGTGCCGAATAAGATCTGGTCGTATTTGTTGGGATAGGTGAGAAGCTCATTGTGATTAATCTTGACGATAAAAGGGATTTTGTGGGCATATTTCCGCGCTACGCTTCCGAGTACTCCGAAGGTAGATGCAACTGCATTGCACCCTGCTTCTAATGCCAAGCGAACTATATTTTCTGGATCGAAATACATAGGATTGGGAGAGAAAGAAGCCCCCGCAGAATGTTCTACGCCTTGATCTACAGGTAGGATGGAGAGGTAGCCTGTCTTTGCCAGTGCACCATGAGAGAAAAGCGATTGCAAACTGCGCAATACTTGCGGGTTTCGGTCACTGCCAGCCCAGACTCGGTCGATGAAGTCAGGACCGGGCAAGTGAAGCTGCTCCCGTGGAATCGTTGTACAGGTGTGGGTCAGCAGGCTTTCCGCTTCATCTCCTAAAAGATGGACGAGGTCCTCATAGGACCGTATTTCTCGGATGACAGTCGCCGTTGCCATAGTGTATCAGTTTGGGAAAGTTTCTTTCACTGCGAAAGCTTCTCGGAGCCGCTCTACTTGATCAAGCTTTTCCCAAGGAAAAGTCTGTGCAGTGTGTTTTTGGTGGATATAGGTTTCTCGGGGACCTTCAGGGGTCTGCTCGACCCTGCACGTGGTATGGGTGTATTCCAGCAGGCTGGGGTGCCTTCCCATATGTCCATAGGCCGCAGTGGGACGGTAGATGGGGGCTTGAAGCTGGAGGTGCTCGATAATAGCTGCTGGACGAAGGTCAAAGAGGGCTTGAATGCGAGCAGCAATATCTGCATCGGAAAGCGGTACTCGCGCGGTACCGTAGGTATTGACGTAGACCTGTCTCTTATACACATCT
>JANZYW010000034.1 GCA_026413325.1 Bacteroidia bacterium
AGATGTGTATAAGAGACAGCCTTATACCTATGCTGATTTTGTTCTCATAACTCGAAGCAGTCCTCTCCCCCAGATCCAGGCTTCTACACTCACGACATGTGTGGGTTCCCCAGTTACCTTTAGCACACCTGTGGGTGCAGATGGCTATGAATGGCTGTTTCCTGGGGGGACTCCTTCTAGTTCTTCTGTGCAGAATCCTTCGCCTGTTACTTTCGCTACTCCTGGTGTCTATTGGGTCAAGTTAAGATTACAAACTACCTGCTGCGGATTTTCACCGTGGGACAGTATAGCCATCTCTGTCGTAGGCACTCCTTCTGTCATCTTACCTCCCGATACTTTCAGATGTGCTTCTGACCCGCCGATTTCTCTCTCTGTAGCTGCTCTACCTGGGGCCACCATCGTGTGGTTTTACAACGGGTCTTCTTTTGCTACGGGTACTACCTCTATCCAAGCCAGCAGTGCGGGTCAATATGTGGTGAGTGTGTCTTATCCGGGAGGGTGTGAAGGGAGGGATACCTTCAATCTTTCCGTTTTACCGCGCATACCGGTGAATCTCGGACCGGATAGGAATCTTTGCGCAGGGGACCCTCCGCCTGTGTTGGACGCAGGATTTCCTGGTAATCAGTACCTCTGGACTTATAACGGGGTGGCTATTGCTACCACTCAGACACTCGTTGCTTCTCAGACGGGGAGTTATGCTGTGGTAGTGAGTAACTCTTATGGCTGCGTAGGGAGAGATACAGTTCAAGTGACATTTAATCATTTCTCCGTCAATCTGGGACCTGATATACAACTGTGTGCGACCAGTGCGACGTTAGACGCAGGATTGAATGCCACTTCCTGTCAATGGAGCTTGAATGGGAGTCCTTTGCCTGGCAACGCTTGCCAGATCACAGCCACTGCTTCTGGTACCTACACCGTAACTGCTCAGAATGCTGCGGGCTGTGTCGCGACTGATCAGATAGATGTCATTCTCGGGTCGCCTCTCACGGCTCAGTTTAGCGGTCCTTCTCTCGCTCAGGTAGGTCAGGTGGTGCAGTTTACAGACCTCACTACCCCCCCTCCGACTCAGTGGACTTGGAACTTTGGGGATGGCACTTTACCTGTGAGTGGTATAGCCAATCCTTCTCATACCTATACGCAAGCGGGACTTTATCCTGTCGTGTTAGCAGCGAGCAATGGGCTCTGTACTGATACTGCCCTCGGGTACATAGACGTTCAATGGGATTGTAGTACGCTCCCCCTACAGGCGAGTTTTAGTGCTTCTCCTAATCCCGTAGACTTGAATGCAGGAGGGGGAACAGTGTATTTTAGCAATACTTCCTCGGGGGCTACGAGTTACACTTGGTTCTTTGGTACAGGTGACAGCAGCCAAGCTGTATCCCCGTCGTATGTATATGCGCAGCCCGGGTCCTATCAGGTTATACTTGTAGCACGGAACTACAACTGCCTGGATACATTTGCACAAACGATTACAGTGATACGGGCTGAGCCTTCGGCCCTTTTGCCTGCTTCTTCACGTAGACTCCAGCTCTATCCTAACCCAGCTCGGGGCGAGGTGCAGATCGTTTTGCCCTTTGCACCTTCTCCCTGGCGGGTAGAATTATTTGAAGCAACAGGGCGCATCGTTCGGACGTGGGACCTTCCTGGGGGGCGGATGCATAAGGTGGATTTACATGAGATAGCGCCGGGCTACTACGTGGTGAGAGCTTCCCGGGAAGGAGAGAGCCCGTATTGGGGTCACCTGCTGCGGGAGTAGCCACAGCATGCAAGATCCGCATATCTGGCAAACAGCCCTTACCTATCTCAGAGGAGTGGGCCCTCGTCGGGCAGAAATTTTGAAGGAAGAGCTCCACCTTCACTCCTATGCAGATTTGGTGGAGTACTTCCCCCGACGATACCTGGACTATGGGCAGATTACACCGATTCTTCAAGCGCGAGTCGATCAGGACGCAGTGTTCCGAGGTAAGTTGGGTCCTTTTCAGATCCGACCGATTGCAGGAGGGAAGCGAGCACTCCTTGCGACGACTCTGTATGATGGACAAGCGGGGATAGAGCTGGTATGGTACCAAGGGTGGGAATGGGTACGTCAGCGGTTTTCTGCGGGACAGGAAGTACTCGTCATAGGTCGCCCTACTTCTCAGAAACGCCGATTACACATCCCGCATCCTGAAGTGATCCCTTTAGGAGGGGAGCCCCAGCAAATCCATAAGTTTCTTCGAGTTTATCCAGTTTATCCATTGACAGAAAAGGTCAGGCAAGCAGGTTTAGATGATAAGAGATTCCGTATGCTTTTTGACGAGTTGTACCGTCTCACGCATTTCGAACGGGAGGATCCGATCCCAGAAACTCTAAGAGATAGGTATGGATTGCTTCCATTGACAGAGTCTCTGCGAGCAATACACCTGCCTACTCATTTGGAGGAGGTTGAGAAAGCTCGATATCGCTTTAAGTTTCAGGAGTTTTTTCTCTTACAGGTGCTCTTGATCAAACGGAAGTATTTTTTGAAGAGTCAGTATACAGCTCCAGGTTTTGTGCAAGTAGGCCCATTGGTGAAGGAGTTTTATGAGAAACACCTGCCTTTTCCACTCACAGAGGCGCAGAAGCGGGTGATTCGAGAGATTCGGCGGGATATGGCGATGAATGCCCCTATGAATCGTCTTATTCAAGGGGACGTAGGAAGCGGGAAAACGATAGTAGCCCTATTCGCCGCACTCATCGCTATAGGGAATGGATACCAAGTGGCTCTGATGGCTCCAACCGAAGTACTCGCCGAACAGCATGCACGCAGTTTCCGAAAATGGCTCGCCCCTATGGGGTTGGGAGTAGGACTCCTTCTGGGGAGTACGCCTCCGTCCCAGAAAAAACGGCTGATGTCTCAGTTAGCCACGGGTGAGCTGGCTTGTATCATCGGCACCCATGCTCTTTTCCAGAAGCCTGTGGTGTATCACAGGCTTGGTCTTACGATTATTGATGAGCAGCATAAGTTCGGAGTTAGGCAGCGTGCAGCTCTGTGGGAGAAAGCACATCCTTATCGACCCCATAATCTTCTCTTGACAGCTACCCCTATCCCGAGAACCCTGGCGCTCTCTGTCTATGGGGATGTAGATGTGTCCATCATAGATGAACTCCCCCCCGGGCGCCAACCCATAAAAACTTGGGTTCGAACTGAGTCGCATCGTCGAGAGGTATGGAATCTGCTTCGGGCAGAGCTGGAAAAGGGACGCCAAGCCTACATTATCTATCCGTTGGTAGAAGAATCTGAAAAACTTGATCTAAAGGCTGTGGAGGAGGGTTATGAGCTCATTCGGCGTGCTTTCCCCGATTACCCAGCGGGAATGATCCATGGGCGCATGAGCAGTGAGCGCAAGGAGCGCGAAATGCAGCTTTTCAAACTGGGACATACTCGGATCTTAGTGGGTACCACTGTGGTAGAAGTAGGGGTTGATGTTCCCAACGCTACTGTCTTGGTCGTCGAGCATGCTGACCGATTTGGTTTGTCCCAGCTTCATCAGCTGCGGGGCCGCGTGGGACGAGGGGAGCATGCTTCTTATGCGATTTTTATGGCTCCAGATACGCTATCAGAAAATGCGCTGGAGCGCTTGCGCGCCTTAGCCCAGTATCAAGATGGGTTCCGCATTTCTGAGATAGACTTAAGGTTGCGAGGGCCAGGGGATTTTCTGGGGACGAAACAAAGCGGTTTGCCTGAATTCAAAATGGCAGACCTTATAGAAGACCAAGCCATATTGAGGCAGGCTCGGCTTGCCGCTGAGGAACTGGTCGCTCAGGATCCTTCTCTGCAACAGTATCCAGCACTCCAGGCCTATCTGAATGAGTATGCTTCGAAGTACAGCTTAGAGCTCTTCACAGCTTAGGAGTTTCCTTCACATGCGGGGCGGTCTGTATCTTGTAACGAAGAGGAGATCAAGAGGCGACGGGGAGATTCGAACTCCCGTAGAGGGTTTTGCAGACCCGTGCCTAGCCGCTCGGCCACGTCGCCACTTAGGCAAAAGTAGCAAGAAAAGTTCTACTCCTCATATGCCAGAAGTTTTAGGGGGTCTAATGGACGGCCTCCTAACCAGGTCTCTATATGGAGGTGGGGGCCGGATGAGTAGGTACCCAATCCTCCTGAGAGTGCTATTACATCTCCGACTTGTATGCGTTCCCCTACCCGTCGAAGAAGGCGGCTGTTGTGCTTGTATAAAGAAACCAGGCCGTTCGGATGTTGGATAGCTATGATATATCCGCTATGGTAGGAGTACTCGGCCAGCACGACTGTACCTTCTGCCATAGCCAGTACAGGTTCTCCTGCTCCACACGTGATATCTACCCCCCAATGCTCCTGGGCTGCTTGCAGGCGCCTGGAAACACGTCCCTCTATGGGCAAGATATATTGGCCAGACTGGAGAGTAGGTAAGAGAGGAAGTCCGGCTGCTGTGGGTTCACTCCGAATAACTCCCTGCATTTTTCTGAGCTCTTCTACGAGCAGCAGGTGTTGGGCTACTTTTTGCTCCAGCTGTTGGACCCGATCTAGGAGCATGCCATATAACTTGCGGAACTGGCTGGTGGGATAGCCAGGCATGGTATAGCGAAGAGGAGTGAACGCAAAAATCAGCCAGATGACCCCCCCTATTCCCACGAGAGTAATGAACCATCCCCATCCGGGAAGGCGAAGCTCCCTGCGAGAGGCGCCTCCGTCTTCGATCCAAAGGAGGCGATACCGACGGATGAAAGCACCTCGTATGCGTTGCCATAGCGCCCGCATGGGGCAAAGCTACGGGGTTTTGAAAGCGTTATTCACATTCCCAGGAGGGAAAAACGCGAACGGTCTTGAGGAGAGAGCCGGCTCCCAGCTCTCCGATTGTAAAGGAAAAGGGATACGATTTCCCTGGCTCAGCCTGGCGGAGGGGGGTACCACGAGCGGTCCCGTCCGAAGTTAGCGCAAGAGAGGTGACAACCGATGGCTTTCCTGAGGCATCGTATGCCACCGCTACCACATAGGGACTTTTTGCAGGCATTCCGGAAGCCATATAAAGACCTTTCACCCTAATGAAGTCTTTTCCCTCTGCTTGGGTTTCTACCTGAGATAGAGTAGCCGTTGTTTCCAGACTCCGTAGACGCAGGCCCGTTGCACTTATCTTTACACCGGATACTTTACCACGAATCTTGCTTAGATCTCGAATACGGGAAAAGGGTGCTGTTTCTCCAGAAGGTATCACCTTTCGCTCAGTAAATACCTCATCTATGCCCATGATACCAGCATCCTTAGCAGTGAATCGATCTACTCCCAGTGGCTGTCCTTTTTCATCCAAGTACTGAATTTCTACCTTTACAAAACAAAGCGGCTCTTTGTACGTATTGCGTACTTCACCGACTACTTTGTAAAAGCCTCCACTTTCTCTTGCTGTGTAGGATGTGATTTCTACAGCCACTTCATTCTGGGCGTATGCCTTAAAGTAGACAAATGTGCCGAGTAGGATTAGGCGATGTGTCATGTGTCAAAGGTAGTATGATTGAGTTAAGTGCGTATCTACTCGTCCCAAAAGTCTCATAAAAAACCTTACCTTTGAGTAGCGAAGCTTTCTCTCCATGCGTCGGGTAGTTCCCCTCCTGATAGCAGTGCATTGGTTTATTGGCTGCAGTGCGGAGCGGAATAATGCTGTATCTCGTACATGGCACACGTTTGTATCTTATTTTAACGGATACTATCATGCCGAGCAGCGTTTCCGTCTCGCACAAAGAGAAATAGAGGCCAGCACTCCTGATCCCACCGAAGGTTTTATCCGGGTGTATCCTTTGATCGAGGCGGGTGTCGCTCGGGGGCAGTACACTCGGTTAGAGGAAGCAACAAAGAAATGTGAGGTGATCATCTTCCGTCATAAAAATGGGAAGTATGTCGATGATTGTAGGACGCTTATCGGTCAGTGCTGGGTCTTGCGTAGCAATCTACCCAACGCGGAACAGAACTTTACGTATGTCTTGAATGCTTTTCCTGAGACTCGCCTTCGCGCGAAGCTCTACTGGTGGCAAGCCTATCTAGCATTACAAGATGACAACCCCTATCGAGCAGAAACTCGTCTTACAGAGGCTCTCGCTCTTCCAGAAAAGCTACTCAAGAGAGGTAAGCCACATGTAGATGCGCTTCTTGCTCAGACGCTGATTGCGAAAGGTCAGCCGAATCTGGCTATCCGCTTTTTAGAGCGGAGTGCAAAGCGGCTGGACACTCGGCTGCGCAAGGCTCGGGCTTATTATCTTTTGGGACAGCTTTATTTACAAGAAAAAAAAATCGACCTTGCAGAACAATCATTTCAGAAAGCTTTCCGTCTCAATGCCTCAAATAGCCTAACTTTCCAGGCACAGTTTCAGCTGAGCCTAATCCGAGGGGCCTCAGACCCACGATTAATACGCCGCTTAGAGAAAATGGCCCGCAATGCACGCTATGAAGATTATCGGGACCAAATCTACTATCGGATAGGGCAGCTTTACGTAGAAAAGGGTCAATATGAGGCTGCACTCGAGGCCTATAGGAAAGCAGGAGCGGGAGGGCAGTCTCCCGCACGAGCGCTGGCGCACTATGAAGCAGGAAACATCTATTTCGAGCATTTTCATGATTTAACCACTGCACAGAAGCATTACGATACTGCGGTGACGCTTATTCCTGAGAAACATCCTAAAGCAGCTGAAATCAAGGCTTTGCAAACTCGCTTCAAGGAGTATGCACAGCTGAGAGAGCGTCTGCATCGAGCAGATAGCCTCTTGTTCCTTGCCGATCTGAGTCCAGAAGCCCAAGAGAGGGCTATCGAAGGGTATATCTATCAGGAGATGAGTCGGAGAGCCTCAGAAAAAGCTCGCCAGAATCAAAGCTCTCCAGAGGGAGGAGCGACGCCTCCTAATCCGTTTCTCCAACAGCCTTCGATGACAGGGGCAGGGCGGGGAAGTGGGTTTTATTTCGATAATCCTGTGCAGGTTTCAAATGGAAAGCAGGAATTTGTACGCTTATGGGGAGAACGGCCAGATGAGGATCATTGGCGCCGTCGTAACAAAGCTTCTACAGGACTTTCGATGCAAAAAGAGTTGTCTTCTCCTGAGCGGAGGTCCGATACACTCGCTGTAGAGTGGCCAGAAACTCCAGCAGAGCTTACTCCTCAGCGGTTGGAGAAACTCAAAAGGCAATTGCTCTCTACCATTCCTCGTTCGGCTTCTCAAAAGAGAGCGATGGAGGATACGCTGATTGCTACAGCCCTTCCGTTGGCTCAGTTGTACGTAGAGGCGTTTGCTCGGCCAGATTCGGCTAAGGCTCTGTATGAATGGCTGCGTAGACGGCTTCCCCACCGAAGTGAGGCACAGATCCCGGCATTGTATGGATTATATATATTGGATGGGGATAAAGGCCGGGCCGCTGCCTACAAACAAGAGCTTCTTCAGAAGTATCCTGAGTCTGAATATGCGAAGCTGATTTTGTCAGGGGGTCGAGTTGCCCAGGTAGAGGCTCCCAACTTAGATATTCACCAGGCTCTCCTCGAGAACTATCAAAATGAAGAATACATCACAGTAGTAGCTTTCGGTGAGGCCACTCAAAGCCGATGGAAGGGGACTCCGTCCGAACCTCCTATTCTCTATCTTATCGCTGCAGCCTATGTTCACCTGGGACAAAAGGAAAATGCCATCCCGCTCCTAAGAGAGCTGGTTCAGAAGCACGGTTCAGCTCCTTGTGCAGGCCTGGGGCAGAAGCTTCTCCAGCGATTGGAAGGCAAACAACCCCAACCTACAGCTGAGGCGCAGACGGAGACATTTGTCCCTCCGTCTGCGTCATCGACTGGGGGAAGTGGGAACTCTACAGGGTTTACCCTACAGTTCCGCCCTGGAGAAGTCATCCTTACGGTGCTTCTTGTTCCCAAAGAGAAGATCACAAGTGATGCCCTCAAGCAGCATTTAGCGCGCACGCATGAGAAGTATTTTGGTGATCAAAGGCTGAGTTTGGTAGTGTTTCTCTACAATAACACCCATCACTTAGCGTACGTAGCGCAGTTTTCTGACTATAGAGGGGCAGAGGCCTATATGCAGACTATAGAGGGAGAGCCTTGGTACCGAGAGCTGGGGGTTCGTTCTCCGCAGGATTTTTTCCCGATTTCTCAGGCGAATTTTCGGGTTGCTTTCACGCAGAAGCGGATGCATGACTATGCGACGTTTTTTGCACAGAACCGGGACCGCTTTCGCTAACTTCGTTGAATGAAACGGGCCCTTTTCCCAGGAAGTTTCGACCCTATCACAAATGGCCATATAGAGATCATTCAACGGGGACTTTGTTTGTTTGACGAGATTATCATAGGTATAGGGCTCAATACAGCGAAGCAGCCTATGTTTAGCCCGGAGCAGCGCGAGCGCTGGATACGAGATGCTTTCAAGGAGGACGCTCGTGTTCGGGTTCAGTCTTATACAGGGCTGACGGTGCGGTTTGCTCGAGAAGTGGGAGCTCGGTTTATCCTGCGCGGTCTGCGTTCCGCCCCAGATTATGAGTATGAGCGAAATATAGACCTCCTTAATAAATACCTCGATGCGGAGATAGAGACCTTTTATCTTCTGAGTCATCCGGAGACTTCCTTCGTTTCTTCTACACTGGTGCGGGAGGTAATCCGATTTCATGGGCATTTAGAGGGGCTCTTGCCTCCGCATATCATCCGGGATATTTATGCGCTGTACCCAGGAGGGAAGCCTGTAGGAGAGCGAAGAGAGGCGCGCTAAGTTTGCATTTGTGAGGCCTCGCCTTTCGATTATTACGGTGACCTATCAAGCTGAGAGGCATCTGGTCAGAACTTTAGAGAGTACCGCTTCCCAGACATGGCGAGATTGGGAACATGTGTTTGTGGATGGAGGATCTACCGATGGGACTTTGCCTCTGATCCGATCGTACCTCTCCCGTGCACCAGCAGGGAGCTGGATAAGTGAGCCTGATCAAGGCTTGTATGATGCCATGAATAAAGGCATACGCGCAGCCCGAGGAGAGTATCTCGTCTTTCTCAATGCTGGTGATGCTTTCTGGGATGAAAGGACCTTAGAGCAGCTATTCACCCGACTTCCAGAGGGTGTGGATGTCTTGTATGGGGATCATCGATACATGAATGAGGTGGGAGAGATTCTCCCGCGGCGGCGGGCTCGTCCCTATCCTGTTGGTTCACTTCGGGTTTCTCATTTTCGCACAGGGATGGCGGTATGTCATCAGGCTGTATTCGTTCGTCGCGAGGTTGCTCCTTTCTATGACTTGAGGTATCGATTGGCTGCGGATTTGGATTGGATCATCCGTTTGATGCGGCTTAATCCACGTACTTATGATACGGGTCGAGTGGTGGTAAGGTATCTTACAGGAGGGGTTTCTGCACGTCGATTACGCAGCTATGTATGGGAGCGGACGCATATTCTCTATCGACACTTTGGCCCCTGGGCAGTATTAGAGAGCCTGGTGGCTATGGTAGCCCGTAGAATACGGGGGGGGTATCCATTCCGGGGATGAGTACGCTTCGTCGGGATTTGGGGGTAACGCTGCTTGCAAATATCATTTCCAAGCCCATCTGGCTGTTTACGGATAACCTTGTTCAGAATCGGATCGGTCATGAAGCGTACGGTCTGATAGGGGCGCTTCTGGGTTTCGGGCAGTGGGCTACAGCTTTGGCGGATTGGGGGCTTTACGCATTGGTGACTCGGGAGATGGCTCGGGATCTCGGTCGCTATCCTGTCATAGGAGCCACTACTTTGACGCTGAAGTTTTGGCTTACTCTGCTTGTGGGGATTCTTTTTTTGCTACTTGGGTGGCTTTTAGGGTATCGGGGCGCACAATTTCTCTGGTTAGCAGCCTTACTATTATATCAGTTATCGCTGAGCTATCTTCAATTTTTCAGGGCCTTTTTCCAGGGCGCACAACGTTTTCGGGTAGATGCGTTGTTTTCGGCGGGTGAAAAAGCCTTTCTTGTTCTTCTTCTGGTGGGGAGCTGGTCTTTCTTGACGGGGGATTTGTATGTGGGGCTTTTATTGATGGCAGGTCTTTTTACCGCTTCCGTGGCGGGATTTTGGGTCTTTCGAAGTTACGGTTGGCCGCGCTGGGAGTCCAACTTTCGGCCGTTGTGGGAGGTTTTCCGCTACATGACGCCATTTGCTCTATTGGGCTATGCCACAGCACTCAATGATAGGCTCAACCAGATCCTGCTGGAGAGGTGGATAGGGGCCTACGAAAATGGGTTGTATTGGGGAGCATACAGGTGGTTTTCGGCGGCGATGATGTATCTATGGATCGTCATGCCGCTCTTTTTCGCCAGGTTTGCTCGACTTGGACGGCAGCGCACCCCTGAACTATGGCGTACTTTCATACGAGGGCATCTGATAAGCTCCTTGCCTTTGATAGGAGTGACAGGCCTTTTTGTCGGGGAACCTAAGCTATTTCTTGTTCTTTTTTCCCACAGTACTTTGTGGGAAATCGAGTCGATGAGTTCTATTCTCGAAGCGCTTGCTTTGCCTCTCGTGTGCAATGCACTGTTTACAATATACGCCACCTACCTTACAGCAGTGGGCTATGAGTGGGCTGCTTTCAAGCTGATGATGGGGGCTTCGGTTGTCAATGGTGTGAGCTGTTTATGGCTTCTTCCTGCGCTCAAGGGAGTCGGAGCTGCGTTGGGGTTAGGGGTGAGTTACCTTTTCTATGGGGTGGGCTTTGTATTCCTTTTGGGTAGGGTGGCTCCCTTTCCTGTCCCCGTTAAGCTGCTATTTCGTTTAGGGATGCTGGCGATAGGGTATGTGGGAAGCTTGGCACTTTTGCGGTTAGGTGGGACTCTTCCCGTAGGGGGAGTGGCGCTTTGTGCCCTTCCGTGTTTAGTAGTGTGGGTTTTCCTAACAGGAGTCTGGAAATACTGGCGGTATGCGGTTCGCTCTCGATAGCCGCTTCCTTCTACCTCATTTGGAGGGATTTGGTCGCTTTACAAAAGAGGTCTCTTCCCGTCTTATCCTTCAGCACCCGGCAGAAGAGTTCCATTTGCTTTTTGACAGAAAGCCTTTGCCCCGGTATATCTTCGGTCAAAATCAGAGGTCTGTGGTTTTACTTCCACAAACTCGACACTGGACGCTTTATGAGGTATGGTGGCGGCTATCTGTGCCTATTTATCTCAGGAGATACCGACCTGATGCCCTTTTTGCAACATATGGGATTCTGTCTGAGGAAGCTGCTCGGAGGACACCGACCGTGGCATTCGTTCATGATGTGGCATTTGCGCGATATCCGCAGCATTTGCCGAGAGGCTGGAGAGATTATTACATGCGTACCCTACGTAAGACTGTGCGTTGGGCTGCGACACTCATAGTGAATAGCCGCTCTGTACAGGAGGATCTGATGGAGTTATTCGATGTAGCACCTGAACGAATGCACATAGCATATAGTGGTTGTGATTTTGAGTTTTTCAGGCCCCTTCCGGAAGGGGCAATAGAGGAGGTTCGGGAGCGGTATACGGGGGGATATCCTTATCTTTTATACGTAGGGAGCATCCACCCTCGCAAGAATCCCGTGCGGCTCCTACAAGCGTATGACCTGCTCCGATCTACTTATCACGAACCGCTTCGACTTCTTTTAGTAGGGCGCTTTATGTTTGGAAAAGGGAGTTTCTATGAGGCGTATTCTGCCCTGCGCCATCGAGAGGAGATTCTCTTTCGCTCTCGCATCTCGGATGAAGAACTGCGTAGCTTGTATGGGGCGGCTTCTGCAGTCGTGTATCCTTCTCTATATGAAGGTTTTGGTAGTCCAGTGGCAGAGGCGCTTGCCTGTGGGGTACCTGTGGTGACCAGTCGGGTGAGCTCCCTTCCAGAGGTAGGAGGAGAAGCGGCTTTCTATGCGGACCCGTGGAACGCTTCTGACATAGCTCGAGCGATGTATGAGGCGCTCACGGAACCCCTGGAAGCTCGGCAAGTGCGCCGAGAAAGAGGCCTGCTCCATGTGCAGAGATTCAGCTGGGAAAAGTGTGTGGATGTCATCTGGCAAGCTCTTCAGCAGAGTGCAAGCTAAATTTGAACCAATGGATTGGGAAGCCCTTTACCTCCGCTATACGATGGCCCTGAGGGAAGTTCCTCGCCCGCTTGCCTTCGTAGATATAGAAGCTTTTGACGGGAATGCCCGTCGGGTATTGGAGTATGCCGGTACCCTCCCCGTACGCATCGCCACTAAGTCTCTACGCTGTGTAGCTCTCCTGAAGAGACTGCAGGAAATGAGCGATCGATTTTCTGGTTTCTTGTGCATGAGTCCTCGAGAAGCTCTCTACTTATCAGAAGAAGGATTAGATGATTTTTTGATAGGATACCCTTTCTTCCAGCGATCTGACCAAGAGGCTTTCCGAGAGATCCTGAGTAGAGGAAAGCGGGTAATAGCGGTGGTGGATAATATAGAACAGGCGGAAGCGTTGCACTATACTTTTCGAGGAACGTCTTTACGGGCGCCAGTGTGTTTGGATATAGATGTGTCTTCAGATTGGGGATGGCTGTATTTTGGAGTTCGTCGCTCTCCGCTTCGTTCGGTGGAGGAAGTACTTTTATTGGCTCAGGCACTTCGAAGGTTAGATCGGATCGAGGTGGTGGGAGTGATGGCGTATGAAGCCCAGATCGCAGGAGTGGGAGACAAAAAAGTGGGATGGAAAGGCACACTGATACGCTATCTAAAAAGCCGTTCTTGGAGAGAGGTAGTTGCCCGTCGAGCTGCTGTGGTGAAAGCTCTTCGAGATGTGGGTATTGATTTGGCTTTCGTGAATGGGGGGGGGACGGGTAGCTTACGAGAGACTGCGGCGGATCCTACTGTTACAGAGCTCACAGCGGGCTCTGCATTTTTCGCCCCTGGTCTTTTTGATCACTATCAAAGTGTAAGCTTTACCCCTGCTGCGGGATTTAGTCTCGAGATCGTTCGTCGGCCTGCAAAAGATGTCTTTACGTGTCATGGAGGGGGGTATATCGCTTCTGGAGCTATTGGGAAGGAGAAGCTTCCTAAGCCCTGGCTTCCCCACGGAATGACTTTCTTTCCTCATGAAGGGGCTGGTGAAGTGCAGACACCTGTGCGCATTCCTACTCCTCCTCCCTACCTCAAGATAGGGGAGCCCTTGTACTTTCGTCATGCGAAAGCGGGGGAGCTCAGCCAGCGATTCCCGGCGCTCTATTTGGTTCATGGGGAGCGCATAGTAGGGCAAGTACCTACCTACGCGAGCCTACCTGAGGTGTGGGCATGAAACGTGTAGATAGCTATGTGTTGGGGAGCTTTCTGGGCCCTTTCCTGGCGAGTTTCGGAACGACCTTGTTCATCTTGGTCATTCAATTTCTGTCTCGCTATCAAGATGATATATTAGGAAAGGGATTTCCGGTACCTGTTTTAGTAGAACTTTTCTTTTATGCCTCTGCTTCATTAGTGCTGCTTGCCCTTCCGATGGGGCTTCTTATGGCAGGTCTCATGACAGTGGGGAATCTGGGGGAGCGCTTGGAACTGACCGCCTTGCAAAGTGCAGGTGTTCCTTTTATCCGCGTCTTGGCTCCCCTTTTGCTTTTTGGGCTGGGCAGTCTGGGAGTAGCAGGCTCTCTCTCGTGGTACTTCATTCCCCATGCTAATCTTAAGCTGTACACCCTCTTGTATGATATGGAACAAGCGCGACCTGCTCTGGCGCTCAAGCCTGGTTTTTTCAATCGATGGATAGAAGGATATGCTATCCGTATCGGAGCCTTGCGAGGGGATAGGTTCATTCGAGATGTACTTGTTTATGAGTATGCCCCTGATGGGAGCATAGAACGGACGATAACGGCTGATTCTGGAGAGCTGGTGATAGACCGCGAGTATTTTTTTCTCCATCTGACTTTGTATGGGGGATGTCAGTACGAGACCTCTCTCAAGCCTCAGCAAGCTCCCACGTGGATCCAGGGCTGTTTTGATACGCTAATCCTGCGTTTGGATATATCTGGGTTGGGGCTCAAACGGTCGGATGAAAAGCTTTTTGCGGGCCATCAATACATGCTACCCATCAGAGCACTTCGCAGGGCTACCGATAGCTTGCTCACCCTTTGTCAAACTACAGAACTGGAGATGGAGCAGTCTTTGGGGAGGATTATGCCAAAGCCTTCGCTTGGTGGCTCCTTATCCCCTCCTCCCTGGTCAGAAGGGCTGCGCATCCAAGTAGAAAATCTCTTGCGGCGGGATAAAGGCCTTGCGGAATATTATACCCAGCGGCTCCGTCAGCTGTACGAGACTCGATGGCGGTACGAGCTGGAATGGTACTACAAGTTTGCCTACCCCTTAGCACCTGTATTTTTTCTTCTCTTGGGGGCAAGTTTGGGGGGGTTGATTCGGAAAGGAGGATTGGGCATGCCATTGGTTGTGTCTACGGGGTTCTTCTTAGTATTTTACATACTAAACGCACAAGGAAAGAAGCTTGCTCGGGAAGGGGTTATGCATCCTGCTATCGGGGCTTTTCTCCCCCTGCTTTTAGTAGGGCCTGTAACGATATACTTGGTGCTTCTGGTGACAACGGAAGCACGATGGCTATATTGGGAATACTGGATTCGGCGATGGCGCAGGTGGCGCGAATCTTGGTAATCCAGCCCGCTTATTTGGGAGATGCGGTTTTGACGCTTCCTTTATTTGGGAGGTTGCGTGATGCGTACCCGGATGCAGAGCTGCACTGGCTGGTCCGAGCGGGTGTGGACTCTCTCTTTGCGGAGCATCCCTGGGTCGATCGATTATGGATTTGGGACAAGAGCTGGAGGGGTTGGTGGAGCCTTCAGAAGGAGCTGCGATCCTATCGGTGGGAGGGGATTATCGTCGTGCACCGATTCCTAAGGATGGGGGTACTGGGACTTTTGCTGCCGGCTCATTGGCGCATCACCTACGACAAGAATCCGCTAAGTAGATTGTACACTTACCGAGTACCGCATAGATTCCATCCGAATGTACATGAATCGACCCGTGTGCTGAGTTTGCTCGAGCCTTTAGGGCTTCCCCTCGCTCTCCCCCCGATGCCATGGATTTTTTTCTCCACCGAGGTAGAAAATGGCCTATCTCCCTGGATCGGAAGACGTCCCTATTTTGTCCTTTCTCCTACTTCCCGTTGGCGTACGAAAGAGGCTCCTTTCTCTTTGTGGAAAGCCTTTCTTCGGGCTGTACCCTCCGAATATACGATTTACGTGACAGGGCTTCCTTCTGAGTACCATCGATTGCAGGAGCTGGTAGGAGAGCACCCGAACTGTTATAATCTCGCGGGCAAGCTCTCTCTGCTCCAAATCGCAGCGTTATTGGCCCAGGCCCAGCGACTCTTCACAGTAGATAGCGCTCTTACCCATATAGCTTCTGCTGTGGGATGCCCCACCACCACGGTGTATTGCTCTACCGTTCCGGCCTTTGGATTCGGACCCCTGAGTCCAGGGAGCGAGGTAGTAGAAACCCAAGAGCCTTTGCCGTGTCGTCCTTGTGGCCTGCATGGGAAAAAATCTTGCCCTAAAGGGCACTTTCGATGCGGCTATTCCCTATCGGAATCTCAACTATTAGGTTCTCTTAGCGCAGCTCCTCCACCAACACCTCATACGGCTGTTTCCCCACCACCTCCAGAAGATATTGCCCCTTCCCTGTGAGATAGATGACGTCCTCATCTGGGGTGGATACATTGGCCAGTATTTCAGAGTAGTCGGGATTATGGGCATCATAAAGAATAAGGATGAGCTCTCCTGCTGCCTTATTTTTCCAATGAATTTTCCATTCTTTACCACTTATACGGAAGGGAGGGGTTTTTTGCGGTTTTTTGCTGGTGATTTTGACGATAGGGCGCCATTTCTCTTTTATTCGTACTTCGGAGCGGGAGATCGTTCCAGTCAAAGGCGTGGCTTGCTCTCCTTCTGTGCTTTCCAGAGAAGGAGCAGTGCAGTAGGTCAGAAGAAGCATCCCCCCACTCCCTAAAAAGAGTTTATTTATCGCCATACGGCAAATATACCCGTCTCTTTTAGTCGAACAATACACATCTATGAAGGGAGGGAGGCCCGAGTATGTGGATAGCTCCTACAAGAGAGCATAGATCCAAGACCTGTATTTTCGGGCATGCGACTGTATTTGCTTCCTACTCCGCTAACCCGATTGCGTCCTTACTGGGAATATCCTTTGTTAGGAGAAGTTGTTCGAGAGGTTCGATATTTTTTTGTGGAGCGGCTTTCTCGGATTCGGCCATGGTTAGAGGGGGTTGGGCTTCGTTCAGATGCTATCCTATTCGAATGGGATGCGAGGCAGGGGGACTGGTCGTGGGAAGCCTATGAGAAAGTTTTTCGGGAACGGGAGACGGCAGCTCTCTTGAGCGAAGCGGGATTACCGGGGGTAGCAGATCCAGGGGGCAGCGTAGTTCGAAGGGCTCATGCGGAAGGATATGAAGTGATCCCTTTGGCGGGGCCCAGTAGCATCACCCTTGCGCTTGCGGCTTCGGGACTTTCTGGGCAGCAGTTTACTTTTTGGGGATATCCTCCCCGTGAAAGGCGGGATCGGAGGCGTTTTCTACAGAGTATTTTCCGTCGGGCGGCTGAGTCAACGCAGATTGTGATGGAGTCTCCCGCGCGCAATACAGCGCTCCTGCAGGAAATCCTTGAAGAAGCTCCCCCTTCTCTCCTGTTGTGCATAGCCCATCATCTAACGTCCCCGTCAGGTTTTGTCAAGACCTATCCTATTTCCCAGTTGCGTCCTTTCATTCTACCTAAGGCCCCTACGCTTTTTCTCCTGGGGAAGTGAGGGGGAGTTCTACTCCGAAGAGCGTAAACCCAGGCTCGCTGTGCAATAGGCGGAGGTTTCCTCCGTAGCTCTCGATGATTTGTTTACAGAGAGGGAGGCCGAGGCCAGTACCTTCCCCGGGGGCCTTCGTAGTAAAGAGGGGTTCAAATATCGTTTCCCACAGAGCCGGGGGTATGCCCTTACCCGTATCTTGGAAGAGGATACGGGCTTTTTCTCCTTCTTTTTCCACCCGGATAGTGAGCTTTCCCCCTTCTGGCATAGCTTGTAAAGCATTTTGGATGAGATTGGCCCAAACCTGTTCTAACCGGGCTGGACTTGCTGATACATATAGAGGTTCTTCAGGCACTTCAAGCGTGGCTTCTATCTGACGGAATAGCGGTTTGTAAAAGGCCAGGGTGCTGTGTAGGCTTTCGGCCAGAGATAGGGAGGTGGTGGGGAGGTCTTCGATGCCTCGCACATAGGTGCGGATAGCTTGTACTCGGCTATGCAGTCGGTCAGCGGCTTCTTGTGCGCGCAGAAGAGCTACTTCTGCGGAGAGCCAAGCTTGGAACTGGTTCCATTTTTCTTCGTCTTGGAGAAACGGTGCTATGATAGGCCACTGATCTGGGGTAAATCCGAGACTGGCTACTTGTTGGATGTCCTTAGGAGAGAGGGTAGGATGCGCCTGCAGCCAAGCGGTGCGCAGCTCCCGAAGTCGAGTTGGGGAAGGTCTCGGTTCATTGGGTCGAGGTAGGGGAGGGCGAGTTGTCTGCATAGCATCCCTCATTTCTGTTAGCGCAGTGCGAATGACACCTAAAGGGGTATTGATTTCATGGGCGATATGAGCTGCCATGAGCCCGAGATTGGCCATTCGTTCAGCTCGCAAGAGTTGGGCTTGCTGGCTTTGGGTCTGGTGGAGAAGCGCTTCTCTTTCCGCAGTGAGGCGCTGTTGGACACGTCGCAGGTTCCATTCCCGCAGGGCAGCGATCCCACCCACGAGCAAGATGAGGAGAAAAACCGCTGAAAGACGTGCTATCCCTGTTTCGTACCAAGGGGGAAACACCTCTATTTCCCACTCGAGTTTTTCTACGGAAGGATACCAGGGGTGCTCTGCCCATACTCGGACGGCTATCTCGCCCGGTTGGCTGAGAGAAAGAAGGAGGGAGGGTTGTCGAAATCTGCGGGGAGCTTCTTCTCCGACTTGGTACCAGACTTGGAGAAATGCGGGGAGGAAAGGGGCTTCTCCTTCCCAGTCTATCTCTATGTAGGGACGCTCTGCAGGCAGACGGAAGCGCTGCTTTTCTTTTTTCTCCAGAGCCGGTCCTTTTAAGCTCGCCTTGAGACGGATGGGAGGAAGTTTTCCCTTTCCTCGCACATATCGCAAGAGACCCAGAGAGGTGAATACGTAGAGCGTATCCCCTTTTCGGGAGCTGGCGAGAGGACGTCCCCAGTTCAAAGGTAAGGGGGGGAGCTCTGCCAATCCAGGGGGGCGAAGCAGGGTATCTATGACTCTGCCTTCTCGCACTTGCAGCCAGTGCTCTCCTACACGAAAGTACCAGCTACCTTTATGGGGGATTCCTTCCTCGGGCTGAAAAGGAAGTCGGAAAAGACGCCACTTTTGGTTTTGCCAGACATACAGCTGGTCGGCTCGCCAGGCCCATAACTGGTCCCCTCTCCATGCCAGCTTACGAATAGGATGGGGGAAACGGTATCTGTCTTGTCGGCCCTCTCTGTAAATGGCCACCTCTACACCGGCAGCCCAGGCTAACCACTCCCCTCGAGCTGCAACAGTGCTTACGTAGTGCCCCGGTTCCAGAAAGGCCTCTCCATGTTCCCACATCAACCCCTTAGGAGTGGCCCATAGCCATTTTCCCTGGTAGCGAGTAGGTTCTATCAGGGTGGTGGTGTAGCGACGGACCCCATTGTGGGATACAGCTGTTTCACCTTGCCAGACGATCCATTGCTCTTCGAAGAGAGCGCATTGGGTCATCGGAAGAGGCCAGCGATGTGTCCAATGAATAGGTACCTGGGGGTATAGGCAGATGCACTCATGGGAGGTCAGGAGGCAGACGATGCTGGTGATAGGGTCCCAAGCGGCGGCATAAATAGGGGCTGTTCCTTTCCATAGGCTGGTCCGCTCCGGCCATTGTTTGACTTCCGTTTCAGTGAGGAGGTAGGGACCTATCCACATTCGTCCTTTTTCCTTTTCAAGCGAGCTGGATGAGAGCAGGCCTACCTCCCCCTGCTGAGTGATACCCCACAGTTGGCCTGCTATCTCGATTATTTCATGCCAAGAAGAACTTGTACGAAGGAGATGCGCTACGCCGTGAGGTCTATACCGAATGGAATCGCCGGTATGCAGAAGTGGTCCTTGATTCCCTATTCCTATCCATTCTCCCGAGACGGGATATATCGTAGTTTTCCCCCCTTGTATACTTATCCAAACGGAGGCTTGCGCTCCTCGAACAGCTATTCCCTCTGGCGTATGCCACATACGGTAAATCCAGCCGATGCCGGGTATACGTACCGACATGAGATGATCCGCCTTCCCCCACAGGAGTACGTTTAGTCCTCCTAATAGCAACGTGTCTTCTGAGAGAGCCACCCCCGCTCGGACCTCCTCCGGGAGGCGAGGTAGCTCTTGCCACTGTCCCCTTTCCAGGGTCCATAGACGCTGCCCATCTACCACGAACACTTTCCCGCCAGGAGCTACGATAGGAAAGGCGTAGCTTCCCCATCGGCTCAGCGGAGCCATCCAGCTCTCCCATACAGGTAAGAGCAGCCATAGCCACCCCAGCACGACCCAAAGTTATCTCCTCCCCTTACTTTGTCTCGAAAGTCGTATATTTGCTTTATGCGTGTCCTCACACATGTATCAGTACTTGCCCTTCTTTGGGTGAGTGTAGGTCGAGCCCATGATGACAAATCCTCAAAGATGGTGCTCAAGGTAGAAAAGGAGCAAGTCGCCTTAGCAGAAAAGACGCTCGCCTCGATCAAAGGCGTCAAGAATATAAAATATGACGAGACGAGTGGGCAGCTCGTCGTCCTTTATGATAAGCCGACCTTGGGCTGCTGCAGTCGGATTCATAGTGCCCTCCGCGAAGCGGGAGTCCAGTATACGCTGGTCTCTAATCAAGAATATCCCGCTTGTAAAGACAAGCATGAGAAAGAGCACTCAGAGGCGGCTCCTTCTGCTCCTGTCCAGCAGACTTCCGTAAAAAAGGAGAAGAAAAAGGCGTGCTGCGCGGGTCAGAAGAGGGCGACCGCCTGTTGTAAAGCATCCTAAACTGGAGTTTCCCCCTGGCAAGGCTGACAAGAGATCTTTAGGGAAAGGTAAGGGAGGGGTGGGAAAACTCTCTCTATTCGGAGAGAAAGGCTGGAATAGAGGGGATATGTCTATGTGGGTGAAGGGGAGTGTGCGTGAAGGGAGCTGCGTGAGGATTTTATCAGGGGCTTTGTGCGGGAGGGGGCGGCGGCCACCTGCGGTGGCCGCCGCCCCCTCCCATGAACAGCCCTGTGAAGGCAGCTTGGCAAGTGACTAAGGGATTGCCTCATTTTCCCACTTTTTCCCTCCGGAGAAGGAAGCTCAGATCCTACAAGGCCTAAATGTGAAAAAGCGGTGCTGGCTCTCCCAGTCGCTGCCCTATTAATCCGTTCACGCTGCTTCTCCTACTCTACCGCAAGCCGCCGTGCCATCTTACTTTCCTTCTCCTCAGGCTCAGCTACAAGCCTTATCGGGGCAGGAGCGATTCCATTACCTGGTAGAGGCCTGTCTTGCGCACCTTAGGAAGAGGGATAGAGGCGCTCCCTCACACCCGCCGAAGAAAGTAGAAGGACTTTTTCGTTCGATGGGAAAGCCTTCCTACTGAGAAGCGCCTCTGGGAGTTCGACAGTACCATATTGTCGATGGCTCGATTTCTTTACTCGTCATATCTACGCCAGCCTATGGAGGAGATTTTCCTTCTGCTCTGGCTCCCTTCAGCCAGGCCACCAAAGGAAAGATAACCGAAGTCATACGAGCTTTTCCCCAAGCCTATGCTCTGTAGGGTGAATTTTGTCAAAAAGGAAGGGGTACCTCGTACCAGGTACGCAGCGGGGGCGTGTAGGGAAGCTCCTTCTCATGTGTTTTCAGGGCATATCTACTTCTATCCATAGAAGCTCGCTGGGTTGAGAAGCATCATCGGGATCCGTTACGAGGTAGAAGCGGTATGGGTGATGCGGGTCCCTTGCAATGCCTTCTACTTTGATCGGAAGGAGAGCCCCGTCAGCGTCTCGGAGAGGGGCTTGCAAAAGAGCCCCTTTCGTATCTATCCATCCCACGACAGAGCCGATTACGGGGCCATCCTCGTATGCATTATCGGTAGCCTCCGCCACTGCCGTGTAGAATATCCCGGCTGGATGATACGTAGCATCCGTGAAAGATAGAGGAACCCCAGATAAAGTACCCAGCTCATATCCATACAGATTGAGGGGGGAGGGGAGAGAAGCCCGTTCAGGCTGTTGAAGATACTCTTGTACTGCATTCCAGGGGAGATCACAGGTAGCGTTGGGAGTTTGAGGAGTACCTCGCTGGAAGAAGCGGAGTACATCTGTATCTGGCAGCCATACTACGCCTTCTATGTTTAGCTCAGCGGAAGGAGCGAGGAATGCGCGCAGGAGCGCATACAGGTGGGGGGCGTGTGATAGGGAAATCTCAGAGGGTATATCGTTTAGGAGGAGAAGGGAGGCTATTTTCTCTCGGTAGGGCCGACTACCTGATCCGAAAAGCAAAAGCTGTTTGGCTCCGTTTGAGGGGAAGGGAGGTACCCAGGTAGCCGCTTCCAGATCGAGCTTCTGCGGTTTGGGATCGGGCGCTGGAAATGCCGACATCCCAGGAAATAGAGGGAACCCTTCTATCGCCGCAGTGCCTGCAGAGAATCGTATCAGAGCGGGCGTGTCATCTTGGATGATCCAGAGAAACTTATCATCGGCAAGAAGGCCAGAGGCTGCCCGCACCCAGTGACTCTCCCCGACGGATGAGCTATCCCGAACAAGCAGGGGCACTCGGTACAGAAGCCGAACCTTCAATGAGGGGGGAGAACTTTTGGGAGAGAAAACCTGCACTGTCAAAGATACGCGACGCGTCTGAGCGGCTCAGCCTTTAGGGTATTCGGACAGATTCGGTTTTCAAGAGGGGTACGGTTCCCTTTCTTTGAGAGGCACCTGCGGGTTGGGATGACTGCACCCCTGGGGAGCGATGGGATTATTCTTTCAAGAGGCGGAGTGTTTCTGTATACCCCCCTGCATAGTACAAGTGTAAAAGGTAAACTCCAGTAGGCAAACTCCCCAGTCTGAGGCTTCCCTCCGCAGTCCACTGCCCTGCTTCAAGCAGTTGCCCTTGGGGAGTATAGAGCTGAAAAGAGGCTCTTTCGGGCAGGAGTATCTTCACTTCGTCCAAAGTCGGATTCGGGTAGGCTATTGCCCAGGTGCGGATAGGCTGGGCTCCGCTCAGACTCGTGAAGGTGGAGTCGTACCGCAGCCGCACCAGAATGCGGCTTTTCCACGGCTGGACCTCTACAGAGCCCCATACCAGCGTGCTATCCAACGCCAAGTACAGCCACCCCGAGGGCAGGGGAAATCGAGCGACTGTATCCGAAGGGTTGATAAAAATAGGATATACCTCTTCTAATGAGGGGACGGAAGAATGGGCGATCGACTCAAAGTTCCAGTAGCTAATCCACACTGAATCGCCCCGCTGGAGTTCTATCCGAGGGAGGGTCCAAAACTGGCGGAAACGAGGCTGGTACCGAATCTGCAGCGTTTCAGGCGTGTAAGGCCGAAATAGGGGGAGAGCCAATCGATCCGTGGTTGCCAGCGTATCGCCTGTATTCGGATGAATATAGCGGGGCCAAGATACCGACGCAGAGAAGTCGGTAGCGCGGTTGGCTGCCCAAACGATATACCATCGGTAGAGAGCCCCCGTATCTAATACAGCGGTATAAAGAGGCTCCGTAGTGCGCAGGCTGACGCCAGACCAGATGCCCGACTGTGCCGTGTCAGGATACCAGACTAAGTACGTAGGCCCTCCTAAGGGAGAAGTAGTGACCCGTTGTAAGCGAGCCCGCCCAAAAGCGCTAATAGGTAGGGGTTGATTTGGATCTAAGCTGGGGTTCGAGACGAAGCTTTGCTGAATCTGGGCATTTTGCCACTCTTTGAAGCCTACCCAGCGGACCCACTTACTGAGAAAAGAACGCTCATACGGTGTTTCTGTCCGCATGCGACGGAAACCTAAAGAGAGTACGGATCCATCTTCTGCTCGATAGAGATACGAAATGGCGTAGGTAGGGTGTCCATACCAGTTGGCTGAAACGACGTCGAACGTATCTCGGCGATTATTGCCGCCAGCGTCGTAGAAATTTACCGCTCCCCCTTCATGCATTCCCAGGAAGAAGAGATTGCCTATTACTTCGCACCCCTCCGCTCCTCCCGCCGCAGGTACCACATCCACTCCTAATCGTTGGCAACCATAAAAAGTATTCCCTCGTACCTTGATGTTCCGAATCGCTCCCCCTCCATAGAAGTTCCCACAGCCCAAGCTCGCTCCGATCACGGTATTTCCCTGCCAAATGAGGTCATGCGGACTCACATCGCTGTATAAACCTTTGGCAAAGGGCCGACTCTGTCTCTTATACACATC
>JANZYW010000035.1 GCA_026413325.1 Bacteroidia bacterium
GCCATAGGCAGCATATCGATCTGCAAGCGCATCCCCTGCCAGGGTACTCGTTGAGTCTCCATTCGCATACACTTTCAGAGGGATAAAATCCCGAACCAATGCCGCCTGGAAAGAAGGATGAGGCAGAACCAGTCGCTCAAGCAAACGACAGGGGGTACAGAAGGGGGACGAAACCATGATCCAGAGTGGTTTCCCCTCTCTCCGTGCCCGAGCAAAGGCAGAGGAAATCTGCGTCTCAAAGGGAGAAAGAGATGCCTGCCCTTTCCCCTGCCCCACACAAAAAACACAACACCCCATAAGCGCCACAGTGAAGGGACTCAGCTGAGAAAAGAAAACAATGCGTTGGAAGAATAGCGACATGACACCGATGTGAGATTTGCGCTGTATCGATATCGGTACGTATCGCTCCCGAGACCAGAAGCAGAAGGCTAAGTGAGGCAGCCACTGCATAGGGACCAAAGTAGAGCTCGAGACCCGGATCTCCAAAAGCAAGCCAAAACGGGCAGCACGGCATAAGCACTCTAAGCCGGTATCAATGCTGGGAAAAGTATAGCACCCATAGGGGGGACACGTTTTCCCGTTTCGTGAGGAGATCAAGCCCCGTTACTACCACTGGAGATAATATCTGTACTGGAGGGCACTGTGAGGGGAAGCCCTATCTCAAGAAAGAGAAACAAGAATCGGAAGCAGCAGGATCTTATACTGTGGGAGGAGTAGGTTATACATCAGGTGTGAGCCGGCGCTATAGGCACTGGTCCACACTTTCATGCACCCTCCCACCAGAAGGCCCTCATTCCGGAGCAGCTGTGGCCCTATCTACGAAGGCTGTATCCTCCTACCCCCTAAGGACCCACCTGCACATCTTTACTCCAAACCCGCTTCTCGTAGAATATCACGAGAGATAACCAGCTGCTGGATCTCAGACGTCCCCTCTCCTATGGTGCAAAGCTTGATATCGCGGTAGTATTTCTCTACAGGGTAATCCTTTACATATCCATATCCGCCGAAAACTTGCACGGCTTCGTTGCAGATCTTAACTCCTACTTCACTGGCATAGTACTTAGCCATGGCCGAGTAGCGAGTCACGGGCTGCCCCGTATTCTTTAGATAGGCAGCTTTGTAAGTCAAAAGTTCTGCCGCTGCCAGCTCCATCGCCATATCGGCCAGCTTGAATGCGATAGCCTGGTGATCGATGAGAGCCTTTCCAAACTGATGTCTCTCTTGGGCATATTTGAGTGCAGCCTCGTAAGCTCCGCGAGCTATCCCCAAAGCCAAAGCAGCTATGGATATACGGCCGCCATCAAGTACCTGCATGGCCTGATGAAAACCTGCTCCGACTTCGCCGATCCGCTGCGCATCCGGTACCCATACGCCGTCTAACCCGATCCAAGCCGTCTCGCTGGCACGCATACCCAGTTTGTCCTCCTTTTTACCTGGGAGAAGGCCTGGCGTACCCTTCTCGATGATAAACGCTGTTGCATTTCGAGGCGATCGGCGCTCTCCCGTCCGAGCCACGACCACGTAAACATCAGCGGAGATACCGTGTGTAATAAAGTTTTTCTGGCCAGTTATCCGCCACCCCTCTCCTTCTCGCACAGCGACGGTATCCATGTTGGAAGCGTCAGACCCAGTATTAGGCTCGGTGAGAGCCCACGCCCCCAGCCATTCTCCAGAAGCCAGCTTAGGAAGGTATTGCCGTTTATGGGCTTCGGAACCGTGGTAATAGATATGTCCTGTACATAAGGAGTTGTGCGCAGCGACGGAGAGGCCGAAAGCCCCATCCACCGCCCCAAGTTCTATCAAGGCCGCCACATACTCGTAGTACCCAAGACCAGCCCCACCATACTCCTGCGGGATAAAAATGCCCATCAGCCCTGATGCACCCGCCTCTCGTAGAAGCTCTATAGGAAGGATCTGAGATTCATCTAAGCGTCGGACGTGAGGAGCAAGACGTTCTTGTGCGAAACGCCGAACTATCTCCTGCACTTGCCGAACGGTTTCTGGAAGCTCAAGAGAAAAACCTGTCTGCTCCGCTATAACGGTACCCATCTCTGCAATATTAAGTCAAAATGAGCGATTAAGGTTCCCATAACCGAAATCCGAACCTTTACCTCTATTGAGGAAGCCTATTCCATGCTTGCCGAGCGGGCTCGTAGTCAGGTTCGTGTGCCAAAGCTGCACGGAGATGGTTTTTTGCTTCTTTCCAACGGCCCATTTGACCCGCCAAGACAGCGGCATTGTAGTGAAACTGGGCATTCCAGGGCTGCTCTTGAGTCAGTTTGAGCAGGCTGACATACGCCTTCTCCACGGTCACCTGACCCAGCTGATAGGCCAGCAAAGTGTATCGAAAACGGGCCTCTGGATAAAATGGGGCTTTCCGCATAAGGGTTTCCCAGATGCGCAGTGCCTTTACAGGGGAGCCTGTCATTTCCAACAAAAAACCATATAACTCCAAAAGAGCCAGCGAAGAATCTTTTGAGGAGATACCTACCCGTTCCAGATGAGAGCGCGCAGCAGCAGGCTGACCCGAGAGCAAAAGAGCCTGAGCGAAAGCAGCAGAAGACCCATTCCGCCCCAAAATAGAAAGTGCTTTCTCCAAGACCCATGGTTCTCTTAGACCTTCGCTGTACCATCTGAGGTAAGCCTCACCGACCCATGCAGAATCTGGAGTCGGCTCCGTCGCACATAAAAGGAGGGGGCGCTGGGGGGTTGGCTGGCTCTCTTCCCTTACCACTCGGATGTAATGATCTGTGAACTGGGTATGAGGTATATCACTCGTGGGACCTTTGGGCATATGGCAGCCGATACATCCCGTCGAAGGATGAGTCGGATCCGTACAACCTTGCCTATGACAGCTCAAGCATCGCTTTTCATAGGAAAGCTGGACCGTGGATGGATGAGGATGATGGCAGCCGGTACATGTCAAGCCTCCCTTCTGATAACATGCAGAGCGCATGAGACGCTCTGCATGAGAAGCGATACCGAAGCTACCTAGTTCTGGACGCTGGGGGAGAAATATCACCCAGTGCGCTGAAAGGGAATCTCCTGGTTTCCATCCCGGGCGTTTTTCGATAGCTATGCCTTCCAGATGACATCGGCTGCACACATCCATCTGTTGGGAGGGAGTCCACCGACTCCAGTGATATAAAGTGTCCGCCGGGTTTCTCACATGATACCCACCTGGCCCATGACAAGACTCACAGCCCAGAGGCTCTCCTACCCGATGGTAACGATTGTATGTCCACGGCACCACCTCCCACCCACTGGCATGACAGGCCAGGCACGGAGGCTGAATCTCTCGACTAAATCGACTATTTCTACCTCCCGCATATCCAGGAGAAAGGTCCCACTTGCCCAGTCGAACGTACCAAGTGACGGGAGCCTCGTACAGAAATCCATTTCGCCACAAGAGATAAGAGCGAGTTTGATGTCCAGAGCCTATGACAAAATCCAACCGCTCCTTCCGAAAATAAACCGTATCGCCCCCTCGAAGGCGATATTCGTATACATACAAAGAGTCTCTTTCCCATCCCACACGGTAATAGAAATCTGCATGTGAATCATAAATCGGAGGTTGTGAAAAGTTTTCGATTTGGGGGAGGGTGGGACTCACCGGCAGAAGGGAGCGAGCCTTCCAGCTGCGGGCATAAGCAGTAGCTACATCTGGATGACAGCGGCTACAAGCCGAATCCCCAACATAAGTAGCCTCTACAAGCAATGATTCTCCTCTCTCCTGACAGGAAACATAGAGAGCTAGCCCAAGGGAAAAAAGGGCCAGGCTCCATCTCACGAGCCATCTGGCGGATTTGAACCGCCGACCTGCTGATTACGAATCAGCTGCTCTACCCCTGAGCTAAGATGGCGTGGGAACTGGTGGATTCGAACCACCGACCTCCTGCTTGTAAGGCAGGCGCTCTAAACCAACTGAGCTAAATTCCCAGACGCCTACAAAGGTACAAACTCTACCTGGCTTACCTAATAGGCTGAGCAACCGCCAGTAAGGATGAACCTCTCCACTCCCCTGGTAAGAGCAGCCCTTCCCAGTAAAAAAATTTCCCTATGACCCGGTGAAGAAAGACCGAAAACCCTCGCGGGGGATTCATGCTTTCCTGTCGCCTTTTATTCAAAAGAAGATATAATCTTAGTATCCAGTACAGCAAATGAAAGAAATACCGGCAAAAAACTAAGCGATAGCCTGCCTGCCCAAGCTCATACGACAAGATCACAGGGGTATATCGCAAATAATGTCCATAGTACTCATCATAGTTCGACCATAACTCTTGTCGAGCAGGTAGGGTGAGATACAGATGCTCGAGCGAAGGAAAAGACTCGCGGAGACGGACCAGAAAACCCACCCGATCGGGAATATGCTCCAGAGTGTCAAAGAGAGCTACACCACGAAAACGAGCTCTGTATTCAAGGGGGGTATCAAAAACGTCTTTCCCATAAGAGATAGGCAAAGTAGGCCATCTTGGCTCCGCATATGTTAGATCTATACCTTCAACTTCCCACCCTGCCTCTTGGAAAGCGGCTAAGACAAACCCCCTGCCGGCGCCGATTTCCAGCAACGGCTCGGCACGCCAGCGACCGAAGAAACAAAGCAAAAGTTGATTTCGAGCAACATGCCAAAAATTTTTTTCAATCCCATCGAGGTACACATTACGATTTTGCTCCTCTGAAAAGGCTGTTTGCGCCTTCTCATTTAGCATACAAAGCAGTACGCACCTTCTTTAGATGCTGTACAATGAAATGAAAGATCTCATCTAAATCTTTCGGCTCGAAAAAGAACTTTACGCCAGCAGCTGCGTATATCTCCGGCACCGTTTTTAGGTATCCAAGCGAAAGGGCATAGAGGTATTTCTCCACTGTATTGCTCGGGTCTTTGTCATAGTTGTACCATAGCTGGAGGGCCCCTATCTGAGCCAAGCCATACTCGATGTAGTAAAGAGGATAATCAAAAATATGGAGCTGCCGATGCCACAGGACCTCTAAGGTACCCTCTGGCCATTCGATATCATTCCCATGAAAGCGAGTATAAAGCTCTACCCATTTAGCGTGCCGCTCAGCCCGCGTATGGTGAGGATGCTTGTACATCCACTCCTGGAAAGCATCTACAGTAGCTATCCATGGGAAAATAGTGATAATCCGACTAATCTGTTGAAACCAAGCGCGAGCCTGCTCCGCCGGATCAGGATAAAATACCGATGGATAGAGAGCCATCAGCTCCATCCCCATAGAAGCCAGCTCCGCCACCTCCGACGGATAATCCCGCTGCAGTACGAATGGAATATGCCGACTCTGAAAAGTGTGGACAGCATGCCCCACCTCATGCATAAAAGTGACCACATCCCCATGAGAACCCGCCGCATTCATAAAAATAAAAGGCAGCCCTGACTCCTGGAGAGAGTAGTTATAGCCACCTGGGGCTTTGCCTGGACGGGAAAAAAGGTCCAGATGACCAATCTCATACATGTAGTGCACCATCTGCGCAATGCGAGGATGGATGCGATGAAAAACTTCTATACCTTTTTGGATGAGCTCTTCCTCTTTTTCAAAGGGGCGAAGGGGCCTCTCGGAGTCACATACATCCACTGCAAGGTCCCACGGCATGAGTCGAGGTAAACCCAGGGAGTTACGCCGATAAATCAAGAGGCGACGATATAACCGACGGACAGAACGCTCGACCAGCGCATGAAAGCTGTGGCATAGCTCCACAGTCCAGTCGAAACGACCCAGCTGTCGGAAACGAAAATCGTAGTAGTTCTCAAAACCAGCATTCTTTGCGATTTGGGTGCGTAAGGCGATCATTTCATCTAATATCGCCTCGATTCGGTCCGCATACGAAGCTCGAGCATGAAAAATTTTCCACCAAACCTCTTCCCGACGGGCACGGTCAGGAGATTCTAAAAATAGAGAAGCCTGAGGTAAGGTAAAGGTTTTTCCATCAATCTCTACACTAAGTTTGCCTATTATTTCATTATATTCTTTGGCGAGCAACTCTACTTTGGTTTCTAATGGTATATTTTCTGGTCGATATATGGCTAAATAATTTTGTACAGTTCTATCAAAATTAAGAAACTCATCCTGTGGAAGGAGAGAACGCCAGGGAGATTCCCAGTACCGTTGGTAAAGATGGTGTCGCAATTCACTCAACCGAGGCTGAATTTCTTCTATATATTTTTCATATGTCCTCTTACTCTCTTCATCTTGGGTATTCTGCGTGAAACGGATGAAACTCCATGCCGCTTCTTCGCTTAGGGCCGCTTCAAACTCATTTACTCGGCGAAGCCACCGATGAAAATCCGAAAATGTTTTCCAGCTTGTAGTACGTAACTCCTCTGCGAAGGGGGCTATCGCATCCCAGCCAGTGAGGGGAAGCTGTGGAGGGAGCCATTCCCGGGTAGGACGCGTAATCTGCATGCACAAAGAAAACAAAATTCCTGCAAAGCCTCTTCATCGGGTAGTCTCTGGCACGGGATATCTTTTGTTTCGTACACGTTCATACCCCGCCAGTGCTTTTTGTACCACTCCTGTTCGACCTGTAGCTCGTCCGATCCGTTCAGCCTCCTGATAATACAAACGGGCATTGTGCCAATCTGCGATTCTCTCATACAACTGAGCCAGATACAAAGCCGCATACCCTTGCATCCATGCATTCTTCTCGGCAGCTTGACGGGTGGTCTGGTAGTAGGCAAAACGTGCTGGTTCCTCTCTCCCCCACCGATGATATAGACGCCCATAGGTATAATAAAGGGCTACTCGTTGGTCGCCACTGAGGGTTTCTAAGCGTTGACGAAGCTGTTCCAGGCTATCCCGAGTCTGTTCATATGCTCGCTGCTGAAGAAGCCATCTGGCTTGCCAAAGCCGAATCTCTACTCCATCAGGTGGATAGCTCTGCCACTGCTTCGCCAGCTGCTGTGCTAACAAATCCTCTTCCCAAAGAAGTCCGTCGTAAGAGAGGGCTACCCCCCAGAAATGATGGGCTGCAGCAGAATCTCTTTGAAGCCAAGCAATGTATCCCCTCCAGGCATACTGGGCGGCTAATCCGAAAGGCTGCGTTTGTCGGATAGAGAAAGCTTTCCAGGCTTCTTGGGCCTTTTCCGCCTCTCCCCGCCCTAAGTAGAGTTTGCCCAGCCAGTAGTAGGGATAGGGAAAGCGTCCTATCTGAGGGGCTTGCGTCAGATGAATAAGCAGGCTTTCCGCTCTTTTCCAGTCCCCTTCTTCAAAGGCATACAGTGCAAGTGCAAAGTTCCAGAGGTAAGGAGGAGGGCGCTGGCTAAAGAGCATGCGACTACAGGAGTCCACCCATTTCCCTGCAAGCGTATCAAAATTGCGCAGAACGAAAAAATAGAGAAGACTGGCTTCCCAGGTAGTATAGGCGTCGGGTTGGGCTGCCTTGCTGAGTTTTTGTAGGGCTTTTTCCCAGCGGGTGGAAGGATGACCTGGCAACCACTGGCTATACGGAGGGGGAAGGGTGGCAAAAATAACCTCCCATACTCCCTGCCACTGATAGGTGAGGGGGTCTCGGGGGGTTCCTTTCTGAAGTAAGCGCCAGCTTTTCCAAGCAGAAAAGCCTGCGGAAGCCCAATCCCTTTCCAGTACATGTAAAATGGCTCGCTGTGCATACACGTCAGCAACCAGTTCGGGTAACTGGGGGGCTATCTGGCGCTCAAATAGGCGTTCGCTTAGGGTGCTAAGTTCCCAAAATGCCTTGCGCTCAGAAGGATGAAGAGGAAAGAGCGCCTTGAAAAAAGCGATGCGATGCTGGTCCCAGGTGACATAAGAGCCATTCCATTCGTATGTGAGCTCTCGTTCCGCCGCTTGAAAGTCTAAATCCCACAGGGCATAGAGAAAAGAGGGGCGTTGGGCCCATAGCCCACTAAGGCATAGAAGCAGCCACCTCTTCAAAGAAAGCCGCATCTACCAGGAACCGTCCACAGTTCTCACAGACATAGATTCGGTTGCGCTGGGTAAGCTCCCACTGAAGCTGTCGAGGAAGTAAGGTATAGCACCCTCCACAAGCGACTCTATCTTCTCTTCCTTCCAATAGCTCCACGGAAACCAGAGCCCGCCCTTCTCGGAGCGAGCGTCGACGGCGGTCAAATAGACGAAATAGCCGGCTATCCTCCCGCTGGATGTGCTCAGAAAGCGCTTGGATACGTTTTTCTAAAGCTTCTTCCTGGCGACGAGTACGTTCACTGATTTCCGCTAAGAGTTTCTCCTTCTCTATAATGAGAGCCTGTATTTCATTCAGGCGTGCTTGTTCTTCTGCGTGGCGCTGGCGGAAGGCCTCCACTCGATGCTGGAGGCGAGAGATATCTTTAAGGTTTTTCTCGATCGTAAGACGTGTTTCTTTGAGATCTGACTCGACTTTGTAGTATTCCTGCTCATTCCGCACGCTCATCAGTGTTTTCTGGAGCTTATGTTCATGGTCTCGGAGATTATCGTTGCTTACATGAAGGGTGCGGATATCGCCCTCCAACTGATGTATATGCGCTTCTATCTCCTGAATGGAGCGATACAAAGCGACAGACCTGTCTTGCAGATCTTCGATTTGCTGAGGCAGATCTCCTTTTCTCTGTTGCAGTGCATAGAGCCGATTATACAGTACTTGTAGTTGAATCAGCTCTACTAAACGATCTTGTACGAGTGACGTTTCTATGGTTATCATACCCAGTAATGCACAGGATTGGTTCGAACTCGAGTAGCAAAGATAGGGAGCGTAGGAAAGTGACGGCGCAGCACTTCGGCCAGCACCTCTCCTATCATCTGTTCAGATTCATAGTGACCGATATCGACCAGCCACAAGCGTCCTTCTGCTTCAAAGAAACGATGGTAGGGAATATCAGCAGTGAGAAAAGCTTCCACCTCTCCAGCAAGTGCCTCCGGAAGAAGGAAACTACCAGCCCCCCCACAGACAGCTACCCGAAGGATAGGTCTTTCTGGGCCCTTACTGAAACGTAAGATGGGCACCTGGAGAGCCGACTGCAGATGACGAAAGAACTCCACTGGGGACAAGGGCTGAGGAAGCTCGCCGATATAGCCCGCCCCGTGATGGGAATCTTCTTCCCGGAGAAATCGGATGGGATGTAGCTGTAGTAACCGACAAAGGGCGTGGTTCACACCCATAGAAGCTTGATCTGCGTTAGTGTGGATCGCATACACGCTCACATCTGCTTGGATGAGCTGATAGATGAGCTTATCTGCGTAGGTATCCCACCTCAGGCGAGTGCGACTCCCGAACCAGATGGGATGGTGGGCTATGATGAGGTCAGCCCCCACAGCTTTTGCCTCTTGAAGGACAGCAGGAGTGACATCGAGGGTGGTGAGAACCCCTTGGATAGAACGAGTGGGGTCCCCCCAGAGGAGACCTACATTATCATAGCTATCAGCCCACTGGGGAGGAGCCCACTCTTCTAACACTTGCGTGATAGCTCGAAGCTGGATCACGAAGAAGAAGTATTCTTCTTAGACCTACCTTTAGAAGGAGGCGCCGATTCTGAGGCGGCGGAGCGTCCTTTTCGGCCCCTCCCCGATGGGGCGACAGGTGCCAAGGCAGGCACCGGGGGCTTTTCCAAGAGCTCCGGAGCAGGCAATGTGACGGTAGGTGCTTGGCGGAACCGCTCAAAGTAGCCAGTTCCAGCGGGGATCTTTTGACCCGTTATGACATTCTCTTTCAAACCGACCAGATCATCTGTCCGAGCCGTCACAGCTGCATCGATCAAAACTCGGATAGTTTCTTGGAAGGAAGCTGCAGAAAGCCAGCTTCGAGTAGTAGAAGCCGCTCGGGAGATACCAAGAAGTTTCGGCTGAGCCACAGCCAGACGGGCAGGACGAGCCTGAATAGGACGCCGTTTTGCAGCTTCTAAGGCTCGATTTGCGTCCTCCAGTTGGTTCTGGGTCAGAAGAGAGCCCACTTGCACATCTGAGGCATCTCCCGGATCCGTGACGATATACTTACCCTGAAGCAGCGCATTTTCCTGGAAAAACTCTGCTTTGTCCACTACTTCTTCTGGTAAAAAGATCGTATCCCCTGGCTCTACAATCTCTACCTTTTGCAGCATCTGCCTCAAAATAATCTCCAAGTGCTTCGTACTGATGCGAACTGCTTGGGGTGCATAAATGAGCTGGATATTGCGTAGGAGGTATTCCGCCACAGAAGAAGCGCCCAATATCCGAAGAATGTCGTGGGGACTCACGGGACCATCACAAAGGGGTTGACCCGCTCGGACTTTGTCTCCGTCCTGCACCAGTAGCAGCCGGCTGGTCGGCACGGAATGGGAAACTCGAGTACGACCATCTGGAGATTCGATCTCGATATCTTGTCGATTAGAGCGGCGCTTCCGCATACGAACGATGCCGTCTATCTCTGCCAAGACTGCAGCTGCATTAGGAGAACGAGCTTCAAAGAGTTCTGTCACCCGCGGAAGGCCTCCCGTAATATCGGCTGTACGAGCAGCTTGCACAGGTGTTCGTGCCAATATCATACCAGCCTGGACAGCTTCTCCATCCTTTATCATGATACGGGCTCCGACCGGCAGGTTAAATGTCTCTATAGGCTCATCATACTCATTGAGAATCTGGAGGGAGGGGGAGAGAAAACGATCGGAAGACTCAACGACGATATACTCATCCTGCTGCGATTCCTCGATATGCTCCTTCCGATAGGTTTCTCCCTCGATGAGGTCTGTCCAGCGAAGTCGCCCCGATACCCCTGCCAATATGTGCCGAGCATACGGATCCCACGCACAAATCTCTTGTCCCTTGAGTACTGTTTCTCCAGGCTGCACCCGCAGGACAGAAGCATACGGGATATCTGCCCGCCAGACCACTTGGCCCGTCTGAGGATGACGGAGAAGAACTTCAGTCGTCCGACTCAGAACGACCGTCTCAGTCTCTCCCCGATACTGCCGCTGGACAGTGCGCAGGTCCTCACTGAATTCTACCACTCCTTCATACTTTGCTTTGAGGGCGCTTTGCCCCGTGATTCGCTGAGCAGCCCCTCCAGTGTGGAAGGTGCGAAGCGTCAACTGCGTCCCAGGCTCCCCTATAGATTGGGCGGCAATGATACCGACGGCTTCTCCTATCTCCACCAGCCGTCCGATAGCTAAATGACGGCCGTAGCACTTTTGACAAATGCCCCTCTCCGCTTCACAAGTGATGGGAGAGCGTACTTCGACACCCTCTATTCCCGCTGCTTCGATGGCTTTTGCACGGGCCTCCGTTATTTCTTCCCCAGCCCCACACAGCTTCTCCCCAGAAACGGGATGATAAATGTCATTGAGAGAGAAGCGCCCCACGATACGAGTAGAGAGCGATTCTACAAGCTCTTCATTTTCATCGTAGAGAGCAGTAAGTCGAAGACCGCGAAGGGTGCCACAATCCTCTTCTGTAATAACTACATCCTGGGCTACATCCACCAGCTTACGGGTGAGATACCCTGCATCCGCTGTCTTAAGAGCTGTGTCCGCGAGCCCCTTTCTGGCTCCATGAGTAGAGATGAAGTACTCTATCACATTGAGTCCTTCCCGTAGACTCGAAAGGATCGGTGTTTCTATGATCTCTCGAGCACCCAATCGCCGCTGGGGTTTATTCATGAGGCCCCGCAGGGCACAGAGCTGACGTACCTGCTCCCGAGACCCTCGTGCCCCAGAATGCATCATCATATAAATAGGATTGAACCCATCCTGGTGCTGCTCTAGCTCGCGAATGAGCTGGTCCGCTATCTCATTTGAAGTACGAGTCCATAGATCGATAATCTTGTTGTAGCGTTCCCCATCACTGATGAGCCCCATACGGTACTCCTCTCGTGTTTCTTCCCTTCTCTCAAAAGCCTCTTGAATCAGTTTTTCTCGATTAGAGGGTTCTATGACGTCATAGAGGGTGAAAGACAATCCTCCCTTAAAGGCGGTCTGGAAGCCTAACTCTTTGATTTTATCGAGAAACTCTGCTGTGCGCCGATGATCTGTCCTGCGAAAAACTTCCATAATGACGTCTCGGATAGCGCCTTTAGTGAGAAGTTGGTTGACATACGGCATCTCGGACGGGAGGGTCTGATTGAATATCACACGTCCGGGCGTCGTCAAAACCTTTTCTCCATTCGGGAGGCGCACAGTGACTCGCGCATGCATGGCGACCTTACCCGCATGATAGGCTTGTAGAGCTTCTTGAGGACTTCCAAACATCGCCCCTTCACCTTGAGCTCCCGGACGCTCCTTTGTCAAATAGTATAGCCCCAAGACCATGTCCTGAGAGGGGACAGCTATGGGAGCTCCATTTGCAGGATGAAGGATATTATGGCTGGAGAGGAGAAGCACCTGGGCCTCTGTGATAGCAGCTTGGCTAAGAGGAACGTGTACAGCCATTTGGTCTCCATCGAAGTCTGCGTTATAGCCCGTACATACCAGAGGATGGAGCTGGATGGCTTTGCCTTCCACCAGTTTGGGTTGGAAGGCTTGTATGCCTAAGCGGTGTAGCGTAGGAGCACGGTTGAGGAGAACGGGATGGCCTTTCAGTACATTTTCCAAAATAGGCCAAATGCGAGGGTCCTTTCGATCGACGAGGCGACGGCCACTTTTCTCAGTACGTACGATCCGTTGAGCTAACAAGTCTCGAATAATAAATGGCTTGAAGAGCTCTACCGCCATATCCTTAGGGAGCCCACATTCATGTAGCCTGAGGTGGGGGCCCACGACGATAACCGAACGACCCGAGTAGTCTACCCTTTTTCCTAAAAGATTCTGTCGAAAGCGCCCCTGTTTCCCTTTGATATTCTCACTGAGAGAACGAAGGATACGACCGCTGGCGCTTTCAGCCGAGGCTCGGGTTTGATTGCGTTTTCGGGCACTGTCTAAAAGAGCGTCTACTGACTCTTGCAGCATACGCCGCTCATTGTTGAGGAGGATCTCAGGCGTACGAGACTCCATCATCCGCTTGAGGCGGTTATTTCGTTGGATAAGCCGTCGATACAGGTCGTTGAGGTCAGCAGCCGTAAATCGCCCTCCTGGTAATGGAATAAGGGGACGGAGCTCAGGCGGAACCACGGGAATGACCCGCAAAATCATCCATTCTGGGCGATTTTCGACCCGTCGATTTGCTGTACGAAACTCCTCTACCACTTTCAGGCGCCGCAGGATTTCCGTGCGCCGCTGCTGGGAGACCTCATTCTCGAGCTGAGCTCGTAGCTCTGCCGCCAGTTTGTCCAGGTCTAAGCGTCGTAAAAGCTCATCCAGGGCTTGTGCGCCCATTTTTGCCACGAAAGAAGAAGGCTGGATGGATGGTCTCTCCTTTGCCGCAGCCTGCAGCGTCTTCACCAGTTTGAAATACTCGTCGGCAGAGAGGAGATCACCTTCCTTGAGAGTTTTGTTAAAATGAGCGGCATCTCCCACCTGAAGCACCACATAACGGTCATAATAGACGATTTGTTCCAGCTTCTTTGCATTGTACCCAAGAAGAGCTCCCAGTTTAGGTGGATTGTGCCGGAAATACCAGGGATGCACTACGGGCTCCTGAAGGGCAATATGCCCCATACGTACTCGACGCCACTTCTTTTCGATCACTTCGACCCCGCATCGGTCACAGCGGATCCCCTTGTAGCGAGCGCCTTTGTATTTCCCACAAGCGCATTCATAGTCCTTGACGGGACCAAAGATCCGCTCACAGAATAATCCGCCTGTCTCAGGTTTGTGCGAGCGGTAATCGATTGTCTCCGCACGGATCACTTCTCCTTTGCTCCATTCAAGAATACGGTCAGGAGAAGCGAGAGAAAGGGTAACCCGGCGTATAGGCACCGGAATCGTTACTACTGAGTGTCTGACGGCAAGCTGACTTTTATTTTGATCCATAGACTGTGTTGCAAGTAGTTTTTAGTCGAAACGTACATCTAAAGCAAGCCCTCGAAGCTCATTTACCAGAACCTGGAAGGAATCCGGCACTCCAAAATAGCTGATGTTCTCACCTTTGATGATCGACTCGTGGGCTTTCATACGGCCATCAATATCGTCGGACTTGATGGTAAGCATTTCCTGAAGCAGAGTAGAAGCTCCGAACGCTTCCAACGCCCATACTTCCATTTCCCCGAATCGCTGGCCTCCGAAGTGAGAACGCCCGCCCAGCGGCTGAGAGGTGACTACCCCATACGGTCCGACAGACCGAGCGTGCATTTTGTCATCCACCATGTGGTCTAGTTTGAGCATGTATATCACCCCTACCGTAGCAGGCTGGTCAAAGCGTTCTCCACTTTGTCCATCATAGAGATAGACTCGTCCATCTCGGGGGAGGCCTGCTTTCTCTAACCAGGCATTGACTTCTTCATAACTGGCGCCCGCAAAAGGAGGGACCTCGAATTTCACCCCAAGTTTCTTACCTGCCCATCCGAGAATGGCTTCGTAGATCTGGCCGATGTTCATCCGGGAAGGAACCCCTAATGGGTTCAATACGATATCCACCGGCGTACCATCCTCCAGGTATGGCATATCTTCTACAGGAGCGACTTTCGCGATTACCCCCTTGTTTCCGTGCCGCCCTGCTAACTTATCTCCTACTTTTATCTTTCGCTTAGAAGCCACATAGACTTTCGCCATCTTGAGAACCCCGTTAGGAAGCTCATCACCTGACATGAGGTGGTATTTCGCTCGCTGGGAATCGGCATAATACCGGGAATACAACGCCATGTAATTCTGAAAGAGGCGCTCGATGAGGAGGTTGGTATGGGGATCTGATGTCCAACCAGTGGGATTCAAATCTTCGAAACGCTGAGTGGCAAGCCAGTTGGGAGTGATTTTTTTGCTGGCAGGCAGTTGCTCTTCCCCGTATTTATTTTGTACAGAGACGAGCTTTTTTCCCGAAAGGAGCTTCTCTAACTTTTGAGCCATCCGCTGCCGTAGAGTAAGGAGCTGCTGTTCTAAGCGCGTATCGATCTCTCGTTCTTTTTGCTTTCTTTCTTCCTGTGTGGCGGCTCGGCGGTCTTTCCGGTACAGGTATGTCTCTATCACGTAGCCATGCGAGGCAGGAGGCATCGTGAGGGAGGTACTCTTCACTTCTGCACTTCTCTCTCCAAATATCTGACGGAGGAGTTTCTCTTCAGGCATGAGGTCAGAGCTTTGGCCCTTAGGCGTTACCTTTCCGACCAGGATATCTCCTTCTCGTACCTCGGTTCCAACGACGACGATCCCATCCTCATCCAGGAAGCGTGTCCTTTCCTCTGACTCATTGGGTAGCTCGCGAGAGAGTTCTTCTGGGCCTGCTTTGGTTTCACGCACCTCCACCTCGAACTCCTGGATATTGATACTGGTGAGGACATCGTCCTGAACCAGGCGCTGGGAAATCACGATGGCATCTTCAAAGTTATACCCCTGCCAGGGCATGAAAGCGACGAGAAGGTTTTTCCCCAAAGCCAACTCCCCATTTTCAATCGAATAGCCTTCTACCAACGGCTGTCCTTTTTCCACTCGTTGGCCTTTTCGAACGATAGGGCGCAGATTTATACAGGTACTCTCGTTGGTGCGACGGAACTTGGGTATCTCATAAGTCACGACCTCTGGGTCAAAGGTGATGAGCTCATCCTCCGGGGGCCTCTCATATCGGATATCGATCCGAGTCGCATCGACGTATTCTATGACGCCAGGATATTCTGCATAGATGAGCACTCGACTATCTCGAGCCACATGACGCTCCATGCCAGTACCCACCACGGGGGCTTCAGGACGCAATAGGGGCACAGCCTGCCGCTGCATATTAGATCCCATCAGGGCTCTGTTAGCGTCATCGTGCTCTAAAAAGGGGATAAGACTGGCAGAAAGACCCAGAAGTTGATCAGGGGCGATATCCACATAGCGGACTTCGGAAGCAGGGATTTCGGGGTACTCCCCCTCATGCCGAACCTGCACTTCAGCCGGTGTGTGCCCATTCAAGAAAGGGCGAAGGGGAGCGATGGGATGCTTTTCTTCTTGATCAGGAGTAAAATAGATGACCTCTTCCAGCTGAGGCTTCCCACCTTGTACAGGATGGTAAGGCGTTTCTAAAAAGCCCAGCTCATTTATCCGAGCATAAATAGCCAAAGAATTGATTAGCCCGATGTTTGCTCCTTCTGGAGTTTCTATGGGACATATCCGACCATAGTGGGAATAATGAACATCCCGAGCCTCAAAGCCCGCATGCTCTCGTGAAAGACCGCCAGGACCAATAGCAGAAATCCGACGTTTATGGGCTAACTCCGAGAGCGGATTGGTCTGGTCTAAAAGCTGGCTAAGCTGACCCTGGGAGAAAAAGCTTTGGAGAACCCCTGTAAAAGACTTGGAATTAATCACATCGGAAGGGCTAAAATCTTCTCCTTCGTATGTGCTCATTCGCTCCCGGATATTTCTCGTCAGCCGAGAGAGCCCTGCGGATACTTGAGTGTACATCTGCTCCCCCACAGTACGAATGCGCCGATGGCTCAAGTGATCCTCCTCATCAGCCTCTACCTCTCCATTCATGAGACGTTGAAGGTGCTGGATTATGGCTACGACGTCCTCTACCCGCAGGAGAATGTCTTCATATTTCTGAGTTCCATACAACTTTCGATTAAGCTGGAAGCGCCCTACCCTCCCGAGGTCATACCGCTTCTCGGAAAATACCTGGCGCTCTACGAAAAGACGAGCACCTTCTTCATCGGAGGTATTGTCTATACCTCTGAGGAGCTTGTAGATCTCAACGCAGGCGGAGGTCTGAGAATAGCTGGTGTCTTTGGCTAAGGTGGCTAAAACGATATGCCGTTCATCCTCATACTCAGGCTTTATTAGATAGAGCACATCGATATGGTGATCTTTGAGGGTATACCAGTCTTGCTCTTTTAGGACGTGCCCAATGTCATATATCGTTTGAAAGCGACGGACAGAGTTCATTTCCCCTGTTTCGGGGTCAGCCACTTCCTGTTGGGTGACCTGCGTTATCCGAGTGGCGAGTTTCCGCCCCACATAGGCAGAGAAGGCTTTTTCAGAACGGATTTGGCTAAACTTGATTCCATCTGCCAGGCCAAAGTAAGTTACGATGTCGGCATCGGAGCTCAACCCCATGGCTCGTAACATGAGCGTGACAGGAACAGCCTTTTTTCGATCAAAATATACGCGGGTGTAGCCTGTGGCATCTGTGGCGAACTCTATCCAGGTACCTTTCTGCGGTATCACGCGAGCTCCATAAGTCATATCGGCCGTACCTGCTCGCGGATTAGCCGAGAAGAGGATACCAGGTGATCGATGGAGCTGGTTGATAACGACTCGTTCTACCCCATTGACGATAAAGGTTCCCCGCGGCGTCATATAGGGGATAACACCCAGGTATACCCATTCTTCCTTGGGGTTAAAGACAGAGTTATCTGGCTTGAGAGGACGAAGGGAAAACTTTACTTTCAGCTGCACACCGTACGTAACGCCTCGCACTTTGCACTCCTCCGGCGTATACCGAGGAGGGTCTAAGAGATAGCCTTCAAACTCCATGATGTATTCTTCCCGGCTATCTTTGACAGGGAAGTGCTCTAAGAAAGCTTGATACAGCCCCTCCGTTGACTGTCTTTCAGGAGGCGTATAAAGGTCCATAAACTTCCGAAAGGAGTCTAACTGGACCTGCAAAAGGTCCGGCACAGCTACGGCCGAACGATGGGTGGAAAATCGAATCCGCTGCTCACTCATAAGAAGGATGTGAGGATATAGAATGAATAAGTAGGGACCATGGTCCCAAAGAGGAAACAAAAGTACCGCACCCAGCCTTTATCAGACTGAGTACGGAAAGTAAAGAGAGGGGGAGACGCACTTACTTAACTTCAACGTCAGCCCCAAGTTCTGCCAGTTGCTGCCGAATCTGTTCCGCTTCTTCTTTCGAGATCTTTTCTTTGATAGGTTGAGGTGCCTTATCTACAAGTTCTTTCGCTTCTTTTAGGCCCAAACCGGTGATGTTTTTTACGACTTTGACTACGTCCAATTTACGTTCTCCAGGAGCCTTGAGAATGACATCAAACTCAGTCTTGGCGGGCCCTTGGGCCTCGGCAGCGGGAGCTGCAGGACCAGCAGCGACCATAACAGGAGCTGCAGCTGCGGGCTTGATACCGTAGTCATTCTCTAAGATAGAGGCAAGTTCATTCACCTCTTTTACGGTGAGATTCACCAGTGTTTCTGCAAGTGCTTTCAAGTCAGCCATACGTATAGGGAATAGTTAGGATTTTCTTTCAGATAAGGTTTGTAAGAGGCCTGCCACGGTCTGACCCGCTCCCTGGAGAGTACCCAGCAGGCGCTGCACGGGAGATTGGAGACGGGCAATCAGTTCAGCCAGTAAATCTTGCTTGGATTTGAGACGGGTAAGCGTCTCGAGATACTGCGCACCAATGAAAGGGGTTTCCTCCACAAAAGCCGCTTTAAGAGCAGGATATTCTTTTTGCAGCTCTTTCTGGAAAGCTTCCAAAGCTTGCGCAGGAGCCTTGGGGTCTGCTCCACACAGAATGAGAGCAGTGCTATCATGCAAAACAGATTGGAAGCTGTCAGGCTGAGGAATATGAGCCTCGACCAGAGCTTTGGCGAGAAGGGTATTTTTCACCATGCGCACTCGAAGGCCTTTCTCATGAAGCATACGGCGAAAAGCCACTGTTTGTTCTGCATTCAGCGGCCCCAAATGAATCAAGTAAAAGCCAGAGGCAGAGCGTAGCGCCTCCGTTAGTTCTTGTATGATGAGGGTCTTCTCTTCTCGTGTCATAGGCGGTTTCTATCGATAGCCACAGCGGGACTCATGGTAGTAGAGAGATAAACAGAGAGAATGTAGGTCCCTTTGATACCAGTAGGCCGGAGAGCCTCGACTGCCTTGAGTACTTCTACGGCATTCTCTCGTAACTTCTGCGTTTCAAAGGAAGCTTTCCCGATAGGAATGTGGAGGACGCCCGTTTTGTCATTGCGAACCTCAATTTTACCTGCCTTTAGCTCGCGAATGGCTCGCCCAATATCTGGACTCACGGTACCGCTTTTGGGATTGGGCATCAGTCCTCGCGGACCTAAAATTTTACCTAATCGAGCTACTTTAGGCATGACGTCTGGGGTGCACACTACTGCATCGAAATCAAGCCACCCCTGTTCGATTTTACTCAGGTATTCATCCAGGCCTGCATAGTCGGCTCCTGCCGCTTCCGCTTCTTTCTGCTTATCGGGCGCGACCAGTGCCAAAACCCGTACAGTTCGACCCGTCCCGTGCGGAAGGGCAACAGTACCCCGCACCAGCTGATTCGCTTGCCGAGGATCGATGTTGAGGTCTATGGCAAGTTCAAATGTCGCATCGAAGCGCTCGTAACGGACTTTCTTCAGTGTTTCGATGGCTTCCACCAAGGGATAGGGACGCTTCTCTATCGCCTTAGCTGCAGCGAGATATTTCTTCCCTTTATGAGCCATATCAGCGTTCTCCTTGGATTACCAACCCCATGCTACGAGCAGTGCCCGCTATCATTTCCATAGCAGCTTCGACAGAGTAGCAATTGAGGTCGGGCATTTTTTTCTCTGCAATCTCTCGAATCTGAGGCCAGGTAATGCTTCCTACTTTTTTCCGATTAGGTTCTGCAGAGCCCTTCTCAATTTTAGCTGCTTTTTTTATGAGCTCCGCAGCAGGAGGCGTTTTGATGATAAAATCGAAGCTCTTGTCCTTGTAGATAGTGATAACCACAGGCAAGACTTCTCCCGGCCTATCCTGCGTGCGAGCATTGAACTGCTTACAAAACTCCATGATATTCACTCCTTTCGAGCCCAAAGCAGGACCGATAGGAGGAGCAGGATTCGCTTGACCCCCTTTTATTTGAAGTTTGACAATAGCCGTTATTTCCTTCATAGCTTTTCAACGTGATGATAGGGAAGTTCGACAGGTGTTTCTCGATTGAATATTTTCACGCGCACTTGGATACGCTGCTTTTCTGGATAAAGCTCCGCCACGTAGCCTTCAAATCCAGCAAAAGGACCTTCTACGATCCGGACTATCTGGCCTATATCAAAATCATGTTGAACCTCCAGGGGCAATGCAACCGCTCTGGCTCGAGAGAGAATGGGAGCTATCTCCAGCTCCGGCATCGGGATAGGTTTTGCGCCCCGAGCAGGAGAAACAAAATACATTACATCCGGCACCCCTCGTAGAACTTGCATGAGCTCAGCTACGTAATCCTCAGCTGGAATATCCAGAAAAAGATAGCCCGGAAGAAAAATACGGTCTCGCTCCCGCTTTTTTCCCCCTTTTCTATCTTCTAAGACCCGTTCCATCGGAACCAAAATATCCGCTACCTGATGCGAGAGCCCCAGCCGCTCCAGCTCGTGTCGAATCCGCTGCGAGACCTTTTTCTCCTGTGAGACTCGCACCTTCAATGCATACCAAGCCATGACATCAGAAGATAGAATAAACCCCTCTCATAATGGTACTAAAGACCAGATCTATCAGTCCGATAGCGACAGCCAGGAGCAAACTGCCTACGAGGACCGCCACCGTCGTACTGAACAGCTGAGGAAGAGCTGGCCACTCTACCTTTTCCTTCCACTCGGTAGAGTATTCCTTCCACAGCCGAGCGAGCTTCTCTTTCATCGCACGGGTGGCAGGAGTCGAACCCGCAACCTGCGGTTTTGGAGACCGCTGCTCTACCAGTTGAGCTACACCCGTGTGCGGGGGGCAAAGTTAGTCTAAAATTTCGGTAACTTGACCCGCTCCGATTGTACGGCCTCCTTCACGAATCGCAAAACGAAGCCCCTTCTCCATCGCTATCGGGTAGATAAGCTCTACCTCGATGCTGACATTGTCTCCCGGCATCACCATCGGCACGTCCGAAGGAAGGGTGATCGTACCCGTCACGTCTGCCGTACGGAAAAAGAATTGAGGCCTGTAGTTATTCGTGAAGGGCGTATGCCGTCCCCCCTCTTCTTTTGTCAGGATATACACCTCCGCCTTGAACTTCTTATGCGGAGTGACGCTATTCGGCGCACAAACGACCATCCCCCGCTTGATTTGATCTTTATCTATCCCTCGAAGGAGAAGACCCACATTATCCCCTGCTTGCCCTTCATCCAAAAGCTTGCGAAACATCTCTATCCCCGTCACTACGGAGGTCAACTTTTCTTCCCGCAGCCCTACGATATCCACAGGCTCATTGAGCTTAATTTTTCCCCGCTCTATCCGGCCCGTAACTACCGTACCTCGCCCTGTGATCGAAACCACATCCTCGACAGGCATGAGGAACGGCTTATCGATAATCCGTTGGGGCGTGGGAATGTAAGTATCCAGTACATTGACAAGCTCAAGTACCTTCTCTTCCCATTTAGGGTCTCCGTTCAAAGCCCCTAAAGCAGAACCCCGAATAATGGGTGTATCGTCACCAGGATAACCGTAAAAGTTAAGAAGATCGCGTATTTCCATTTCAGCAAGCTCCAAAAGCTCCTCGTCATCCACCGCATCGACCTTATTCAGGAAAACAACGATGTACGGTACACCGACCTGCCGAGCCAAGAGAATGTGCTCCCGAGTCTGGGCTTTCGGTCCATCAGTAGCTGCCACGACGAGGATCGCCGCATCCATCTGTGCAGCTCCCGTAACCATATTTTTCACATAGTCGGCGTGACCAGGACAGTCAATATGGGCATAGTGACGCTTGTCGCTCTTATACTCCACGTGAGCGGTGTTAATAGTAATACCGCGCTCCCGCTCTTCCGGGGCATTATCGATGGAATCGTAAGAGCGCTCTTGAGCTAAACCTCTCTTAGCCAAAACCTTCGTAATAGCAGCCGTAAGCGTCGTCTTGCCGTGGTCTACATGACCGATAGTACCCACATTCACATGTTCTTTGTCGCGTACGAAAACCTCTTTAGACATACAGTGCCACACACCGGACTCGAACCGGCCTCCTTCCCTAACAAATCTCGGAAGGGCTCCCCGAGCTCAGGTGGCCATGAGCGGCGCAAATGTACAAAAAAAGTCACACTTCCAAATACTCCTATCCACCTATGTCTCCTATCCTGTCCCAGGGAGCAGTGGACTGCCCGATGAGCCATCGGCCGGGATTGAACCGGCGACCTCTTCCTTACCAAGGAAGTGCTCTGCCACTGAGCTACGATGGCAGTGGGGCAAAGATAGAACAAATACTTCATACCACCCTTCCCCTTCTCTGAGATGCTCTCTTCAGCTTTTTTGCTCATGACCCAGTGTAGACTCTTTGGGATGAACTAAAGCTTTACCCTTTCCTGCCGCAGGTCCTGTCACATCTCACTGTCGGCCTCATCTCTTATTCCTCCCATAAACAGCAAAGAGGAGGCACAGAACGGGAAAAAGAAGTATTGCAGAGGACCCTCTCGTCTCTTGGATAAAAGGGAGCCTCTCTCAGGATGAAGAAGGAGCATACCGCGATGAAATCGACTGTCTTAGGGCGAAATTTTCGCAGCTCCGATTGGCCTCGACACGCTGGGTGTAAGAAGGGCCTTCCCACAGGTAGGTGAAATAAAGTACACAACTGGTGGTATACGTAATCCCATCTGGGTCAGTCCGTCGCAGGGGTTCTACCCTCTCTATGACTGCTCCAACGAGGATACCCCGCTCTCGTAACTAAGAAGGCCGCTCCCGCTCGCCTTTCCAGATAGCATACCACGGCCCTAACACCAGCCCCACACTTGGAGTCTTTACAATAAGTGCCGCTGCGTATGACTCGCTTCGGCAGTACTTCTACGGGGGAGTTTAGCTCTTCTTGGGAGTATCAGCTGGGCTGCGTGAATACGCTTTTAGGTACAGGGACGAGGCCTCTCCTTTGGCCGCCGCAGGAACCTAGTCCCTGGTACCCTATCCAAATCCCTTTGCACTGGGGCCAACGCCCAAAGCGAACAGCAGATCTGGCGAGCTGTGGTATTAGGTATGCCAGGACGCCTAACACAAAAAGTGCAAGCCCAAGGGACGTCAGCCCACCATCCCTCCTCTCCCCACTGGCACCTAACCTAAAATAGAGCTGAAAAGAGGAGTCCAGCATCACGTGCACTGGGTAGCCCAGTAAAAACTTCCCCCCTAAATGGGCTTGACAGAGGGCTCCTCAGAGT
>JANZYW010000036.1 GCA_026413325.1 Bacteroidia bacterium
GCGGGTGCGCAGCAACATCTACCTCTGTGAAGGAGACACCTGCTGGAAAGCAGCGGATCGGATCCCCTATGCAAGTGGACTCGCTTACTCTCCTCTACACAGACGGCTGTATGTGGCGGTTGCTTTCCGTAAAGCCGTCTGGGTATATCAAGAGGGCGGCGAACCTGTCAAGCTGCGCTATATCCATCGGATTCGGCTACCCGGGTATCCAGATAATCTCACCTATGTGAATGATACCCTTCTGTGGACTGTGTGCCACAGACGGCTAAGCCAGTGGGCTCGCAGCTTAGCCTTCGGGAAAGGAAATAGCCCGTGGTCTATCGTCGAAATACGCCTACTCCCAGAAGGAGGGCATGAGGTTCGCCTGCTTTACACCAGCCGTCGGGGGTACAGCACTGCCAGCGGAGCATTACCCGTGGGGGAGTATATCTATGTCGGGAGTGTTTTCGAGCCGCATTTGCTGCGGTTCAAGGCAAGGGAAGCCATCCCAGCCGGCGCCCTGCCGCCCAGTACAAGCGGTCTCCACGCACCCATACCTCTTGGGGAGCGGCCGGCAAGGTAATTTCCTGCAGAGGGGCTGAGGACGTATACCACCAGAGAACGTTTTCCCTCCAGAATGCCTTCCCCTGCGCAAACGCACGGCCATCCTTAGCCTGCGGAGGAAAGGGAAAGGCCTCTAAAAAGTTGCCCCAGCTATCATACGTGCTGACCTGTCGAAGGATAGTGTCTATCAGATAGAGACGCCCTGCCTCTGCATACAAAAACGCAGCTCCTATGATACGGCCTGGCCCATAGACTTTGCCCCCGAAACGGAGGAGTACTCGACCGAAGGGGTCCACTTTCACTATCTCTTGCGTCTCACGGAGCAGGAGGTAGAGCTCACCGGCCCCGCCTACCGTCAAGAGAGTAGGGTACCCCTCTGCCACCTCGCGGGGCAGTTGCGCATAGGATAGCTGTTGGAGAGGCTGTAGGTTGGTGCCGAGGAGGGCGATTTTCTGGCCAGCCGCATCCAAGATATATACCTGCTGATTGCCGACGGGGGCGATGCTGCTCACCCCGAGAAAGCCTTCTTCGCCGGGTGCCCCCCCGATGCGGCTGAGTGAGTCGTACCGGGGTGCCCAGAGCTTATAGAGGGCCCGTTCCCCCTCAGACCAGACGTAGAGGTGATACAAGCCATCGACAGCAAAATGTGTACAAGAAGAAGGAAGGGCAACCTCCCCCTGTGCCAGCACCATGCCGATAAAAAGCATCTTAGCCCAGAGGTACGGGTGCCCAGCTTCCATGGTATAGAATGCAGCTTTCCCCAGAAGAAGAGAAGCTCTCCAAGGACCAGCCCGCCTCCTCAAGTCGGAAATACGTAAAGCGCCGGATCCAGTCCCCTAAGAGAACCACTTGGCTCTGTCCTATTTGCTCGACCAGCGCTAAGTGCCGGTGTGCTAAGATGTACCAGTCGGCAGCGGCCCCCTGCGCAAGAGCCCCTCGTATAAACTGACGGAAGTACTCCCGCTCTCCAAGGTCCACATCATCTAAGGGAGCATGTGCCGACCGGCTGCGTCCAGAGAGCTTTTGCCCCAACCACAGACCGATATCAGGGTGGATCCCCCGATAGAGCTGGTGGAGAAAGCGATTTCCCATGATCCAGTAAGCCAGTCGGTCTGTCCAGGGAAGCGGACCCAAGCGATGGCCATGCGAGAGAAAAAACCGAAAGCCCTGTCCCATCGCCAGATAGGGGTCCGGAAGCCGACGCAGACCTACTTCTTCTGTGAGATACCCCGTAAGCCAGAGGTCATGATTGCCAGGCTGGAAGAATACGGGTATGCCTGCATCTGTCACAGTGGCGAGTACGCCTAAAAGCCGCACATGGCCTTTTGGTACAGCTCTTCGATACTCAAACCAGAAATCCCATAGATCCCCGAGGAGGTAGAAGGCAGCGGCTTCCGGAGCCATGGTTTCCATCCACCGGATGAAGTGGCGCTCACGGGGTGCACTCGCTGAACGGGAGGGGGCACCGGCATGCAGATCACTCGCAAAGAAAAGAGTCTTATGAAGGGGAGCTTCCGTTGGATACAACGGGGGGAGCGTTTCCCGCATCAGGAGGAGGGAGCCTTGAGCTTCTCCAGGGTCCCATATCCATGTGGACGAGGACCCAGAAGTTCTTCGATTTCCTCTTGATACAAGACTTCTTTTTCTAAGAGTTTCTCTGCTAAAGCCCTAAGGCGGTCGTAATGTTCGTGCAGAACCGTACGAGCCCGATCATACGCTTCTTGAATGATACGCTGTACTTCAGCATCTATGCGTCGGGCGGTATCTTCAGAGTAAGGACGCTGCCAGAAGGTCTCTTCAGAGGGTTTGTAGGCAAAGTGACCCAAGCCAGACATACCATACTGGGTAACCATCGCATAGGCGAGCTGAGTCACGCGCTCGAGGTCGTTTTGTGCCCCGGTGGAAATCTGCCCAAATGTGATTTCCTCAGAGGCTCGCCCCGCAAGGGTCATAGCCAGCATATCCAGGAGCTGAGGCTGGGTATAGAGGTATTGCTCTTTTGGCAGGTACTGGGCATATCCGAGCGCCGCATAGCCGCGAGGGATGATGGAAACCTTCAAGAGAGGGTCTGCATGCTCGAGGAACCACCCTGCTACCGCATGACCTGCTTCATGGTAAGCTACGATGCGCTTCTCCTCAGGAGAAATAACCCGACTGCGCCGCTCGAGCCCTCCGATCACCTTGTCAATGGCTTCTTGGAAGTCCGCCATCGTGATGGCAGGTCGATCTCGTCGGGCAGCGATCAAAGCCGCCTCATTGCACACATTGGCGATGTCTGCTCCTACGAAACCTGGCGTTTGTAGCGCCAGTTTGTGTACATCGACATCGGGAGCCAAAATGAGATTCCGAATATGGACATGGAAAATGGCCTCCCGCTCGCGAATGTCGGGCCGGTCGATATAGATCACCCGGTCAAACCGCCCTGGACGTAGGAGGGCTGGGTCCAAAATATCCGGACGGTTAGTGGCAGCCATGATGATGATACCTGCATCGGTATTGAAACCATCCATTTCGACCAAGAGCTGATTCAGGGTATTTTCTCGCTCGTCATTAGAGAGAGGCACATTCATCCGGCTGCGGCTGCGGCCCACTGCGTCTATTTCATCGATGAAGACGATGCAGGGGGCTTTTTCTTTGGCTTGCCGGAAAAGATCGCGTACCCGTGCCGCTCCTACCCCGACAAACATCTCTACGAAATCAGAACCGCTTATGCTAAAGAAGGGAACACCTGCTTCCCCCGCTACGGCTTTGGCTAAGAGTGTCTTTCCCGTACCAGGAGGACCGACCAGCAGTACCCCTTTCGGGATTTTTCCGCCCAGTCGGGTAAACTTTTGAGGGCTTCGGAGGAAGTCTACGACTTCTCGCACTTCTTGCTTGGCTTCTTCCAGACCCGCTACATCTTCGAAAGTGATGGATACCCGATTTTCTGCATCGAAGACGGAGGCCCGGCTACGCCCAATCGTAAAGATATTCCCAGGGCCAGCCCCCCCTCCTCGAGAGCCTATCCGGCCGAGCAGGAAGATCCAGACGGCGATGATCAGCACGATAGGTAGGACGTATTGAAGGAGGATACCCAGGTAGTCAGTCCGCTCAGATACTTCATAGGGGAGGTGGCGAGCTTGGAGGTACTCTTCCAACTTTTCAGTAGAGACGACCCGAAAGCTGAAAGGCATCCAGCCCCAGAAACTTTTTCGCATGCGCTGCTGGATGTCGTTGAGCTCCATAGCCTGTGGAGTGAGGTAGACTTCGACTTCTCCCCGATTGGCTATGATGACGACTTTGCGAATGAGACGCCGTTCCACCCACTGCTGAAACTCCATGTAGGTGATGGGGACAGAGTTCTGTCGCTCCGGCATGAATATGAACGACACCAATAGCAGGCCGAAAAGAAGGAGGTAGACCCAATAGAGGTTGAAGCCGGATTGGCGCGGGGAACGTGTAGTCATAATGAAGATTTTCCCAACAAAAATACGCGCCTCACAAGACACAAACGCATTTTCGCTACTTTCGGGCGCATGCGCATCTTAGTGTGCAACGACGATGGTATCACGGCACGGGGACTTCGTGCTCTGGTAGAGGTGGCGCAGGAGTTTGGGGAAGTGGTAGTGGTAGCCCCTGACCGCCCCCAAAGTGGGATGGGCCACGCTATCAGCATCGGAGTACCCCTCCGTCTCTACCCCTCCCGAGAGTTTGGCGATATTCCGGCCTGGGCTTGTAGTGGCACTCCCGCAGATTGCGTCAAGTTGGCGACAGGTGTTTTAGGGGAGCGGCCCGATTTGCTTCTTTCTGGGATCAATCATGGGGCCAACTTCTCGATCAGTGTCTTTTATTCGGGGACGCTGTCGGCAGCGATAGAAGGTGCGTTTGAAGGCATCCCTTCGATCGGGTTTTCTCTTCTCAACTACAGCATGGAGGCTGACTTTACAGCGGCCCAGGCCATCGTACGAGAAATCCTCCTCTTACAAGCTGGCCAGCCTTTCCCTGCTCACGTTCCTCTGAACGTAAACATCCCGAATCTTCCGCTTCCAGAGATTCAAGGTATTCGAATCACCCGACAAGCGAAGGGACGATTTGTGGAACAGTTTGAAGAGCGGATAGATCCTTATGGACAGCCTTACTATTGGATGGTAGGGCGCTTTGAAAGCCAGGATACGGACACGGATACGGACTTGTGGGCATTAGAGAAGGGGTATGTGTCCGTTTGCCCGCTGCTCATAGATTTGACCGCCCATTCTTATCTTCATCACTGGGAAATGATCCGTCGGTAACTATGGGATGGTGGGATTGGTTGCGCGGTAAAAAAGATCCGGCGACAGAAGGGACGACACCCGCTCTGGAAAAAGGACTCCAGAAGTCCCGTCAGTCCTTTTGGAGCCGACTGCGAACGCTGTTCGCAACCCGAAGTGCGATAGATGCCGGGAGCCGAGAGGAGATAGAAGAGCTCCTTCTCTCTGCCGATGTAGGGCCTACCGTCACAGAAAAGATTCTACAGGGGCTCGAAAAGGAGCTAAAGGAACTTCCTCTGAGAGAGGGAGAGACCTTGGCAGACCGATTAGAAAAGGTCTTGCTACCGCTGATCCAAAAGCCCTTTTCTCCCCCTGACGGACATCCCTATGTGATCTTGCTCGTCGGCGTAAATGGAGTCGGGAAAACAACTACGCTGGCTCGGCTGGCTTATCGCCTTCAACAAGAGGGAAAAAAAGTACTCATGGGAGCAGCAGACACTTTCCGGGCAGCTGCGGTGGAGCAGCTGCGCCGCTGGAGCGATAAGCTGCACATCCCCCTCGTGGAGAAAGGCATGGGAGCCGATCCGGGAGCAGTAGCCTTTGAGACGGTACAAAAAGCTATCAAAGAAGAATACGATATCGTTCTCATCGACACAGCGGGACGTCTACACACCCGGACTCCTCTCATGCAAGAGCTGGGGAAAGTCTACCGGGTCATTGGGAAGGCCTTGCCAGGAGCTCCGCATGAAGTACTTCTGGTTATCGATGCCACGACTGGACAGAATGCGCTACGCCAAGCAGAAGCATTTATGCAAGCTACTGCCTGTACAGGGCTGGTACTGACGAAGTTAGACGGCACGGCGAAGGGGGGGATTGCCTTTGCCTTAGTGGAACAAACAGGGCTTCCTATCCGATTTATCGGCATAGGAGAGCAAGCGGAGGATCTGCTTCCCTTCTCGGCAGAGGGATTCGTGCGGGGCCTCCTGGCATGAAAAGATTCTACGGCGATAGATAAATAAGCCTCAAGTAAAACTCTACTTCACAGTCTTTTTCTTTCTTCTTTCGCCCCAAATATCAGTTCTCACGCTACCTTTGTAGGGTGTCAGAACGGTTAGAAGCGATTTCGGCAGCCGCAGCACAAGGGGCCGACCCAGAAGAGCTTATAGCGCAACTGGAAGCGCTCCATCAAGAAGTGCTGGAGGATCCCGCGGCTCGTGCTACCTTCGAAAGAGAAGTACTCTCCATCGCTGAGGGGCTCTACCTTCCACATATTTTCTGGATTTACCTCTCCGCTTTCCTCCAAGACAAAGAAAGCTATCGCCCTTTTTTGGAATACATCTTACAAGTCTTTGCCCAGCAGCCTTCTTCTGCTTTCATCGAGAAACGAATGAAGCCACTCCTATACGTATACCTCTCAGAGGAAGCACCGTTTTACCTGAACCGCTTATGGGACTACCTCCGAAGGTATGCAAGAGCAGATAAGTATGAGTTCATGGATAACATGAGGAGCTTTGTACAGAAAAACCCATCTACCGTCGACATATTCAGAAAAAAGTTTCACATACTTGGTTCCTACATGCCTGACTTTGAAGCGATGACCCTTCCTCTTTCCCAGATTCAGGCTTCTTTCAGCCAAAGCCCGACAGGTACCCCTTCCGAATGAAATTATCGAGCTGGAGCCTCACGGGGGCAGTATCGATCGGGGCTATTTTCGGAGCGTTGCTTCGTTTCTGGATGCAGCGGTGGTTTAACTCGTCTACCCTTACGCCGCTGGGTACCTTTCTTGTAAACAGCGCAGGGGCTTTTGTATTGGGACTTACCGTTGGCTGGGTAGGACAAAAAGCTCACACCCCCTGGTTTTATGGGATTACTGCGGGCTTTTGCGGGAGTCTTACGACATTTTCTTCGATCGTACTGGAACTGTTTGAAATGATTCGGTTGGAAGAGCCATTTAGAGCGATAGTCTATCTCACTTTGACTGTTATCGTAGGCATGATGAGCTTACTGCTCGGCTACTGGTTAGGAAGCAAGTTATTTTAGCACGATGCACCGCCATGCTGCGTTGAGCACTTTTTCTCCTTTCATCTGGAAGCTTTTATGGCTGGGTACGACCGTCTTCGCCCAGCTTCCGACTCTGGCTCCCGTGCGCGGGCTACATCGGGCAAAACCTCAGCGAGTCGTATTGCAGGGCGTTCACGTCTGGCTCGGAGCGGGAAAAGTCGTTCGAGATGTGGCTATTTTGATTGAGGAGGGGAAAATAACCCGTATTGAACCCGTAGCCAAACTTTCACCGCCGGGAGGTGCCCAGATAATACGATACCCTGCGGGGACATGGGTTTATCCTGCCTTCATAGAGCCGTGGACCAGCTGGGGGCTTCCTTCTTTCTCGAGAAAAAAAGATGATCCCTCCCCCCAATATGAGAGCAGCCGACACCCCCTTTTGTACCCAAATGAGTCTGTGCGGTTGGATTTTGCCGCAGAGACCAGCTTCATATATCAGCCAGAGCAGGCTAAAAAACTCCGAGAAATGGGATTTGCAGCCGTACACATCGCTCCTAAGGAAGGGATCGTACGAGGTACAGGAGTGACTCTTTTGCTAAATGACCTTTCCCGACCCGAAGAGCGTTTCCTCCGGGCCCCCTCCATCCTACATGCAGGATTTGAGAAAGGGCACGTCAGTCAAGAATACCCTGGCTCCAAAATGGGTGCCATCGCTCTCGTGCGGCAGCTCCTCTATGATGCCCTCTGGTATCGCCAGGCTTCTTCTCAAACTCCCCCTAATGCTGCATTAGAGAGACTGAAGAACCTCCTGCGAGATACACTTCGGTGGTGCTGGACTGCCCAGACGCCAGAAGATGCCTTTCGCGTGGCCCAGCTTATGCGAGAGTGGAAACAAGCGGGTCCTCTACACTGGGCCCTCCTCGCCACGGGTTACGAGTACGAATGGTTGCCTTACCTCCCCAAGGAAGGACTCTACCTTCTCCCGATTGGACTCCCTATCCTCCCCCCTCCTCATAGCCCCGATTTCTACGCTCGTCTGCCCCTGACTGCTCTGCGTCGCTGGGAACAGGCTCCCTTCCGCATCAAATGGCTGATACAAGCTGGCTATACCGTCGCTCTCACCAGCCAGGGGATCCCTGATACGAAAACCTTTTGGGAGCACCTCCGCACTGTAGCTCGCACAGGGATATCTCCTGACACCCTATTGCTCTGCCTGACAGAAATACCTGCTCGTTGGCTTGGGCAACCCTCCCTTGGGCGGATCGCTCCAGGTGCTTGGGCCAACCTCCTTGTTTTCTCCGATACCCTGTGGGAAACGGACGCGAAGTTATTGGAGACCTGGGTCGCAGGGGAGCGAGAAGTACATGTGCCTATTCCTCCCCAATCACCTGCGGGCACCTTTGATATCACGCCTTTTGGATGGAAATGGACGATCCCGACGGGCCTCCCTCCCTTCTCCTCTCGACTGATAGCAGGCGCAGATACACACACTGTAGAAATCCAATACGAGTGGCTCTCGAATCGCTTCTGTGTGGCTCTCCCTCCAAAAGTAGGCGTAGGGCACCTCGCCTTTTCGATGACGAATGACTCTTCCTTACAGGGCATCTGGGTACAACCCACGGGGAGTCGTACCCCCTGGAGCGGGAGAAGGATAGCACCACCCGATATGCCCACCCGCAAAGAGCCTCCTAAACCCCTGCGAGAAGACAGCCTCCTAAGTCGAAGAACCTTCCCCAATAGTGCTTTCGGTAGAAGTACGTATCCTTCTCCCTCTCCCATCTTATTTCGGAAAGCTACCGTCTGGACAGGAGACACAATCCTCCCGGAGACTGATGTTTTCATTACAGAAGGGAAAATCCAGCGCATCGGCCGGGACCTACCAGCCCCTCCTGGAGCACAAATCATAGAAGCAAATGGGGGAGCTCTCACCGCAGGGATTATCGACGAGCATTCTCATATCGCCATTGAGGGGGGAGTGAATGAAGCCTCCGATGCCGTGACACCTGAGGTGCGAATCCGCGATGTGATAGAACCCACCGATATCAACATCTACCGACATATAGCAGGAGGAGTGGTAGCTGTGCAGCTCCTGCATGGCTCAGCCAACCCAATCGGGGGACAATCTGCCTGCATCAAACTGAAATGGGGACTTCCTCCCGATTCTTTTCTGATACCCGATGCGCCCCCCTTCAATAAGTTTGCCTTAGGAGAAAACGTCAAGCAATCTAACTGGGGAGAAGCGTACACTATTCGATATCCCCAGACTCGGATGGGGGTGGAACAAATCATAGAAGATGCCTTTGAGGCTGCTCGACGATACAAGCAAGAGTGGGAGGCCTACGAGGCTGCTCGCAAGAAGAGTCCTACCCTGCCTACCCCACGAAGAAACCTTCGGTATGAAGCATTAGCCGAAATCCTTGCGGGTAAGCGGTACATAACCTGCCATTCCTACGTACAGTCTGAAATCCTGATGCTGATGCGATTGGCAGAACGGCTGGGTTTCCGAGTGCGAACGTTCACTCATGTCCTGGAGGGCTACAAAGTCGCCCCAGAGATGAAGCAACATGGGGCTTTTGCTTCCACTTTTTCTGACTGGTGGGCCTATAAATACGAGGTTATCGAAGCTATACCCCATAATGCAGCGATGCTCTTGAGCAAGGGCGTTCCCACTTGCATCAACTCTGATGATGCGGAGATGGGGCGCCGCCTCAATCAAGAAGCCGCCAAAATCCTTCGGTATGGTGGCAGTGAGCTCGGGGTTGATAGCCTTACTGCCTGGCGAACCGTGACTGTGTATCCTGCCCAAGCTTTAGGGATAAGCCATCGCACTGGCTATGTCAAACCAGGCTATGATGCTGACATCGTGCTGTGGGATAGGCCCTCTCCCCTCTCAGTGTACAGCCAGGTTCGGATGACCTTCGTAGAGGGGAGAAAACTGTATGACCGAGAAGAAAATGTACGACTCCACGCCGAAGCGATAGCTGAGAAAAACCGCCTCCTGGAGAAAGCCTGGAAGGCTGCACAAGAAGAAACCAAAGGACCACCCCTTCTTTTGCGCAGAGCCGTCTTATGGGACTGCGAAAGCTTCGGGGGAGAGGAAGGACGAGAGGAACCCTGAAAGGGAAAGACGAGCCAGTTATTCCAAAGACCCCCTGTGATGTAGGTATTCTCTGTGGGGAAGTTCCATGGGTACTCCTTTTGCGTCACTTTTAGGGTTTTCCCAGCTGTTTTTTGGGCCGAAGCCTTTGGCTTCGGCCCAAAAACTACGGCGGCAGCCGCCAGAGGCGGCTGCCGCCGCCCTTAGGTGGGCCAGCGCTGTAGGCGCTGGCCCACCTCCTCAATCAAACGCATACCATCCCCCGCCAGTAGCGGCAAGTCCAGAAGCCACTTCCCCAGCACCAAACGACCCACAAGGCTCTGATAAGAGATAAGCCACGATACACCTCATAGCATACCCTATCTTTGACCAATGCGATCCATAAGACCCCTGCCATCAGCTCTGAGCACCCTCCTAAAGCGCCTTTGCCAGGAGCACGGATGGCAGGTGTATATCTTCGGCTCATGGGCACGCAACGAAACACAACCAACCGACATAGACATCGCCATACAAGCAGAATCCCCACCTACTGAGACCGAACTTGCCGAGCTGCGCTGGCAAATAGAAGAGCTGCCCATACCCTATCGGGTAGATATCGTGCGGTATGACACTGCGGACCCAGAACTGCAAGCGGCCATCCGACGTGAAGGCATCCTATGGAAGCCCGAAAGCACATAGAAATAGCTGAAAAAGCCCTTCGCAGCTTAGAAGCGATAACGCTCCCTCCTCGCTCAGATATAGAACGAGATGCAGCTATCCAGCGCTTCGAATACACCTTCGAAGCGGTGTGGAAAGCAGCCAAAGCAGTACTCCACGAGATAGATGGCATCACGCTTGCTCCTCCGAAACCCGTGATCCGAGCCTCTCGTGAGAATCTCCTACTCGATACCGATGCAGCGGCTTTAGCCCTACTCATGACAGACCACCGAAATCTTACCGCCCACACGTATAACCCCGCCATCGCTGAGCTGATAGCTGCACAGCTTCCCACCTATCGAGCGCTTCTAAGGGGATGGTTAGATAGCCTAAGAGCGGCACAGGAGAGAGGAAGTAGGTAAGCGAGGAAGGGCGGAAGGGAGTGATTTTTTCGCATTTTGAGGGCGGTGGCAGCCGCCTTTGGCGGCTGCCACCGCCCTCGGGTGGGCCAGCGCTGCGGCGCTGGCCCACCCCACATACAACAAGAAACCCAGAAACATGAAAAAAACCCTCTCGCCTCTCCAGTACTTTCCTACCGCATCCGCTCCGCTATCGCACAGGGTAACCGATGCCGCCGAACCTTCCCACGAGTCGGCTCCACCACCGTAATAGTGACGATATATACCCCTGCGGGAAGGCGACGCCCCTGACTGTCTATCCCCTCCCAACGAAAGCGATTTTCTCCGACTGCCAGCAGAGCTACCTCCTCCACCGTACACACTTTGTATCCACCCACCGTATGCACTTCGATGGTAGCCCTTGTATCTGGCGCATCAGCCGGGACATATATCCACACCAAATCCTCGTAACCATCTCCATCGGGGGAAAAAGTCTTCGGCTCCAGCCGAATCCCACCCTCTCCATCCGAAAACTCCCGCTGTGAGTTTCGATAACCAGGGGTCCCAAACCGAACACTACTCGCAGCAGAGTACCAATTCTGCGGATCATCGGAAGGCCGCTCTGGAGAAAGCCGCTCCAAAGCTACCCCTTTTCGACTGCGCAGATCAGGGAAATGATAAGAAGCGGCATAAGGAACCCTATCTATCGCTACGGAATCCCCCCTGCGCAATAACCATACTATATCCCGACTATAATCGTAGGCAGGAAGGCTTGCTATTTGATACAACCGAGCGAAAGGGGGAGGTACATATCGTTCTCGGATATCAGCGGTATCGGCGGTCAAACACAAATACCCTCCAGGATGCAGGACTAAGCTTTCTCCTCCAATCACACGATGGCTATAAGGTATCGCACCCCGTGCCAACAGGCATCGAGAGAGGTCTATGAACTTGTCAGACCGATTGTATACCTCCACATACCGAGCCCCCCCCGTTTGCGGTTCAGGCAAAATCTCATTGATAACCACATCTCCTGGTTCAAGGGGAGCCGGCACATAAAAGGTACTCTCCAATGTATCTACCCCATTGGCTGCACAGGTCAAGAGCCCCTCGATACGAAGCCGGTACTCTCGATTTTCTTCTAAAGGAGTCATAGGAAGCAGTTCTACCCCACCTCCCTCTCCTATGGGAGTAGCTGCAATAAAAGGAACGGGTGGATCCAGCTCGTATAAACTTACATCTCGAAGGCGCGCAGTATCCATCCGCTCGGAGAAAGAGACTCGGATGAGAGGAGCTACATAATAGGTCCCCACTATCCGCGGAGAGGGGAAGGGAGAACTCTCTCGCACGCTATTGGACCGCCCAGGGGTACCGCCTAAGGGAGACTCACTTGCTTTCCACCCTTCGGCCTCCCCACACAACCAGTCCACCCAGATCCGCTCTAAACTCCATCCGCCTTCTCTTTTGGCTGAGCTTCCATACCAGCTATCCGCATACCGCACCTCATCTATCACATCCCCCCCCGCATTCCTAAGACTGATGAGACTTCCGGCATTAGGCACGGCGGGGAAAGAAGAAAAGCCTATGCTCGGTCCATATGCTCCCAAGGCGAAGGCCCCTTCCACTGAACTGAGTACCACATACGCACCAGGTCGGAGCAAATATGCCGGAAAAGTACGCTGAAAGGTCCCCACACGGAGGGCCCACCCTTGGAGATCTATGTATTTCTGGGAGCGATTGTGTAACTCGATATATTCGAATGGAGGGAGCCCCACAGGAGGATCCGGATCAGCCATGATCTCGGTGATAACCACATCGAAGGGGCTCGCCGGCGCAGGAAGCCCAAAACTATACCGCAGAAGAGACTCATTGCCCATACAGTCCCTTGCCAGTACCTCAAGCTCATATTCTGTACTCACAGAGAGCGGTACAGAAAGAACAACCTGCACCTCCTGCAAGCTCCACGGAATCGCCGCGGTCACGGAAGGCCCCCCAATCACGCGGTATCGAGCTGTATCTCTCATAAGGAGCGTATCTACAGGCTCCGAAAAACGAAGAAGAAGCTCGGTTACAGAACGAAAACTTACCACATCTAAAGAAGGTGGGAGCGTATCTCTCCACGAACCGACGACACTGTTGGGAGTAGCCGGAGTGCCCCCCGCAGATGCGATAGAGGCTTTCCAGTTAGAGTCCGTTGCGCAGAGATTGTCAAGGTCTATCCGCTCTAAGCTCCATCCCCCTTGGGCTTTCACAGGGTCCCGATACCAAGAAGAGCGGTACTGGAGCTCATCCATTTTCTGCCCCCCCACAGCCCAGAGGGACAGACTGTCTTCTGTATCGTTTAGAGTAGGCCAGGGAGAAAGACCCACCGAACCAGGAAAATCCCCCACTGCTCCCGTTGGAACCAAAAGAAGGTATGCTCCAGGTTCTAAGACACGGGGCGGAAGGGTCGCACAAAGACTCCCATCACAAAGCTGCCATCCCTCTACGTCTACCCATTTCCCAGACCGATTGTATAACTCGACGTATTCCTGAGGGGGTAGCCCAACAGAAGGGGTGGGCTTCGGCATCACTTCCGAGAAAATCACATCGCCCCCACTGACGGGCTCAGGGAGTCCTAACCGCTGGAGAAGGGTAACACGATTCCCCTCACAATCAGAAGCCTCTATCATCAACGTATACGTCTGGCCTCCCTGAAGTGCCCCGCTTAGGATAAGGGTAACAAAGGTCGGAGCCGTCTCGACTCCGATGACTTGGGGCCCTCCCGAAAGAGAATAGCGCGAAAGCGCCTGCATGAAAAGTGTATCCAGTACTTCAGAAAACCATAGTCGTATCCTGTCCGATGCGATAATCTCCCAGCCGATAAGAGAAGGAGGGGTCTGATCTGTCCACGAGCCCGCTACGCTATTGACAGCCCCCGGCGTCCCCCCCGCTGCAACTGCGGAAGCCGTCCAGTTAGAGTCCGTCGCACAAAGATTATCAAGGTCTATCCGCTCTAAGCTCCAGCCTCCCTGAGCTTTGGTAGGATCGCGGTACCACGAGGAGCGGTAGTACACAAAGTCCAGACGCTCATCCGCTGCATTCCAGAGGGTGAGGCTATCGCCAGAGTCATTGAGGGTTGGCCAAGAAGAGAGGGGCAGCCCAGAAGGATAGGCAGAAGCCGCCGAAGAAGGTATTAGCAGAAGGTAGCCCCCCGGAGGAAGCAGTCGGCTCCCCAGTGACGCACACTGCACAGCATCACAAAAGCGGAGCCCCCCTACCTGAATCCACTTTGTGGAGCGGTTGTATAGCTCTACATACTCGTAAGCAGGAAGACTCACAATGGGAGTAGGCTTGGGCATGAGTTCTGAAAAGACCACATCCCCAGGAGCAGGCTCTTCGGCCAGCACTATCTGTAGCGAACCGCTACCTGCGTTCCCCGCCATATCTTCCACGCCCGCATAGCTAAGGGTATAAACCGTAGAGGGTTGAAGCGGCTGCCCAAGAGACAACTCGACCCGGGTAGGAAGGGGGCGAGTCGCCGTAGTGATAGGAATCGGTCCGGGTGTCACCGTATAGGCGCTGATATTCGTGGAAGAAGCTACCGTAACCGCTTCAGAAAAAGTCAAGCGAAGCTGTGTAGGTAACAGTATTTCTACTCCCACCACTTGGGGAGGAGTGGTATCTACGATCGGCGGGCCCACATAGATATCATCTAACCAGAGATTCTGGCGATTTGTAGAAGTATGTTGAAAATATACTCCGAAGTGGGTCGTGGTACTCAATACTGCGTCTACGGCTGTAAACTCAGCTTCCCAGAAGCCAAGGCTATCTGTGTAAGCCTCCCAGTTCCCCATCCCATCTCGCAGGACTCGCACTCGCAAGATATTATTGGTGCCTCCGAAGCGCCCTGCTCTCCCTCCCGCTACTCGTGTGTGAGTAGCACCCTGCTGCCGCCATAGCTCCAGACTGTCCAAGTTTCCCGTAATCCCTCCCAATCGCAAGTAATATCCATTGAGCGAAGGATCGGAAAGATTAGCGCGATCGGCTACCAGGTATATCCGCACATAATTTTGGGTAGAGGGATTGAACCCTACCCGCACCCAAAAGCGCCATTCCGTATGGGATATAAGCGTGTTGGGGGTCGAGAGGTACAGCGTAGCGGTCGCAGCAGGCCCGTTGCTACGAAGCCGATAATCAGGTGTGATAGACCAGTACAAATCCGTACCACTCCAAGGGGGATTGTGGGTAAAGTCTCCGTCAGAGAAATCATCTTGTACCTGAGCCGATGCCCAGCTTAGAAGAAAGAGCGCTATATGGCTCCAACGCATCAAAACAAAATAAAGAAAAAACGGGGAGGGCGCATTCATCTCATGACTTCCCTCGGAATGCACGCAGCTGCATCTCCACATAGTCAGGGGTGAGCGCACGCATGCAGTCGTGATGGCCTCTGGGACAAGAAGCGAAACCCAATTTGCTACAAGGGCGGCAAGAAAGGTGTCGAGCTTCGATGTTGAGGTGCTGTACCTGCCACGGGGTCATACCCAGCTCTGGCACAGTATTGCCCCATAGCACGACAGTGGGCGTACCCACCGCCGCTCCCAAATGGGCTGTGCCTGTATCGTGACTTAGTAAGATAGCTGCTTCTCGGATGGCAGCGGCAGTCTCCAAAAGCGAATAGCGACCTGCACCGACTATAACAGGTCCGGGCAGGGTTTGGGCGAGAGTCTCAGCAGCGGCTCGCTCCATAGCTCCTCCCAAGAGTATAATGGGCCATCCTAACTGAGTTAGAAGTTCTTTATAATAGGCAATAGGCCACTTTTTCGTATCGTATGTGCCCCCCAGTCCGACTGCAAGCCATCCTTCTCCCTCTTGAGCTGCCTCATGAAGCTCCCTTCTCACCCGCTCCTGGATGAAGGGAGGCACATGTACCTCTGCCGGGCCGACCTTTTCAGGAGAGATCCCCCACGGCTCTAAGGCCGCACTATACCGAGTAACAACGTGAGAAAGGGAAATCGGCAGACGCTTTCGTACCATCCACCACTTTTGCCAGTTTTCCTTGGAGAAAGTGGTGAACTTCCTATAACGCAGTTTCCATCGAAGACTGAGGGTACGCAGATTCTTATGAAGGTCGATAACTCCTTCCCAGGTTTGCTGACGCACCTCTTCAGAAGGAGGCCAGCTATGGACCCCCGCCAATAGCGGATGATGTGCTACAAGCGGTAGATACGAGGCTCGAGTCAAAAAATGGATCTCTGCATTTGGGATATGCTCCGCCAAAGCCCGGATAAGCGGCGTAGTCAATACCACATCGCCCATGCTACTGAGCCGCACAAAGAGAAATCTCATCGCCCAAAGCAAGTATCTGACTCCGACTCCGCTACGAACGCAAAAGGAGGCGTGTGCCAAAATCGCTTCCGTTCCCGTTCGGCTTGCTCTTTATCAGGCTCATAGAGATTGGGATACAGGACCACTATCGGCTTTTTCATTTGCTCCCACCGAGCATGATAAGAGGAGCGGGCATGGGGGGGATAAAACTGCTGATAATCTATTCCGAGAAAATCCCAAGCTTCTCCGCAAGGAATCTGTTCTGGCTGCCCAGCGGTCATACCCCACTGATGCAGGGAGTCTTCTACCCGAAGGCTCTGTAAAAGAAGGCACCATCCGTCTGAGGAAATAGGGGCTCTGTACCAGTCTCTGCCAAAAGCGATATATGGCACCTCGTACGCCCGCAAAAAGGGAAGTAGCTCTTCTTGTAGCCAAGCTAATAACTTTTGCCCCCATACTGCTCTGAGAGAGCTATCGACTGAGAAGAAAAGGGTATCATCCCACGGAGTCTCCAGTACAAGCATCCGCACAGGTAGCTGCTCTAAGGCGACGGCTAATGCATACCGATGGCCCGAAACCCATTCAGGTCCTCCCTTGAGAGGATCTCGACGCAGCACCAAAGAAACCACCCAAGGAAAAGAATCTTTCCCACACGCCACAGGTATGAGAGGAGCATCCTCCGCCTGTAAAGTCCATCGATGCCAAGTAGGAATAGAGAGGATAGGCTGAGATACCGTAGAACATCCATATAGGAGGCAAAGGAGGCATTCCTTCCTCATCGACTATGAAGGGTGCCCAAATGGGGTAACCCCATCAAAAGAATCTTCCAGTCTAACAGAACCGAATAGCGATGCGCATACATCAGATCCACACTAAACGTATGGGGATAATGTTCCCTCAAAAGATCGGTAGTCAAAACCCCTTCCTTGAGAAGAGGCATCTCTTCAGAAGGAAACTCACTATAACTCACAAAGTGGTATCGACCCAATAAAACCCCCACTAAACTCCTTAGAGCTGCCCAAGGCTCATGATAAATCCAAAATGTCACCGGATATGCCAAAAGAAGAGCCACACTCGCTGCTAAGTCAAATACTTTTTTCTGAAAAAGCACTTCAGGTTGATGCAGCCGCAAATACAGGCGAAGGGAGTTACGACTCACTAATATGCTCTGCGGGCCGATAAGATAATCCGCATAGGGAGGAATAATCTTAAAGCTGAGCTTCTTGTAAAAATACCGCATCATCAGAGAGATTATCTCCTGGGAGGTGAGACTCGCATTACAAAAAATAAGCTCATCAGGGGCATATTTATCTAAAAGGTATGGAAGCTGTGCAGGAGTACCGACTGATTCCTTGTGAGAACGGGGACTAACAAATCCCACAAACTCCGCAGGATACCGGATCTCCTCGAAAAGCAGCTTACGAATCCGTGCGAACTGGGAAGGTTCGGCGATGACCAGCACCCGATGCGAGAGCTCTCCCGTCAGATACAATCGCCCCTTTCGTAGCCAGTTATCCAACGCCCGCAAAACCAAGCTTACCGGTACAGCTCCAATCGCCAGACCTAAGACCATAAACCGAGAGACGTTGATGGGCGGGACAAGATAGCTCACCAGAGCGATAGCCAAAAAACCTATCAATACCGCCCCAACTACTCTACGAATCCGATAGGGGGGGGCGTAGTTCAGAAAAAGCAAGTGCGAAAGGACAAAAGTCACCGCATACGCGAGGATGCCCCACACCTCATACACGGGGTAGAAGCTCTTCCCAGAGAAATCCTGCCAAAAGCTTAGGAGAGCGAGTCCTAATCCATAAAGGGCTCCCACTTCTAATAGGGGAAGATAGACCCGTTGGAATACCCGCTTGGCGCCCGACAAGAGCGCTGCAGACAAGATCCCCATCTGATACAAGAAGGCCGCAGGCCACCGTTTCCATCCTCGATAGTGCTTCTGAATAAACTGAAGAGAGGCCTTGTAAAAAGTAAGCACATAGTTGAGAGAACGGCTCTTCGTACTCTCACCCTTGAAGTGAATAATCTGTGTCGTAGGTAGATAATAGTTGGTGTACCCTGCTTGCAGAATACGATAGCAGAGGTCTATATCTTCTGCATACATGAAAAATCGCTCATCCAATAGCCCAACCTGGTCTAAAACCGACCGAGACATACACATGAATGCCCCGAGAAGAACAGGAACAGCAGTCACTTCATTTTCTGGAAGGTATGTAAGATGATAGCGTCCGAAAATTTTACTCTGTGGGAACAGCTTATAAAGTCCGCTTATTTTACAAAAGATATTCCAAGCTGAGGGCAAATCTCGACGAGAATCGGGAGAAAATCTTCCTTGCCCATCTATAATCTTTACCCCCACAGCCCCCGCTTCCGGATGGTCATTCATAAACCGCAGCACTTCCCGAAAAGTATCTTCCTGTACAATCGTATCGGGATTGAGAAGCAGGACATACTGTCCCTGTGAGAGACGAATACCCTGGTTATTAGCCTTGGCAAATCCCAGATTAACGGGATTAGCGATAACCTTCACCCAGGGAAACTCCTCTCGAACCATTTCCACACTCCCATCAATAGAGGCGTTATCGACGACCCATACCTCGACAGAGAGCCCCTCCATCGCCCGAGCGACAGACTGCAGGCACTGCCGCAGAAAATATTTTACATTATAACTGACGATGATAACAGAGAGCTGGATCATACATGAATAGGTTGGCGCTCACGCAGAGAACGGGAAAGCGTGAGAGGATCTACATACTCTAAGTCACTCCCTACGGGTATACCACTGGCAAATCGGGTTATGCGACCAGGCCAATCTGCCAGGTGGCGGGCGATGTAGTAAGTGGTCGTTTCCGCCTCCGGACTGGTACCCAAAGCTAAAACCACCTCTTCGTACCCTTCTGTACGTATACGCTGCCAAAGTTCCTTCAATCGCAAGTCTTTTTCCTGAACACCCGATAGAGGGTCTAATACCCCTCCTAATACATGATACTGCCCTCGAAAGGCTTGGCTTCGCTCTATAGCTAAAATATCTGAGGGTTCCTTCACTACGCAGAGAACCGGCTCTTCTCGCCCTGCATCGGTACAGATTATACACAATCCCCCATCTGACTCAGCCCAGAAGCCGCACCGCCGGCACATCCGGACAGAAGTCTGGACCTGCTGAAGAGAACCCAATACTGACTGAAGCAGCTCCGGCTTCCTCAGGAAAGCCTGTATGAGCCGCAGTGCACTGCGGGGACCAATACCTGGTAATCTTTCCAGTGCCTCCTTAAGGGACGCCAGAGAAGGGGGAAGAAGGGCCTCCATGTCTTAGGGGCAAAGCTAAAGCAAAAAAGCCGCCTTCCCACGAAGGCGGCCAAAAGTTGGAAAATGTGCCTGCTTAGACTTCCACCTCTGGCAATACCATCGGTGTGAAGAAAATCACCCCCTCTACCTGCCGCAGCAAGATACCACTACCAGCAGGGATTTCTCCACTAAGAAGTTTCTCTGCAAGCGGGTTTAGAATGAGCTGCTGAATCGCCCGTTTGAGCGGGCGAGCCCCAAACTGTACATCATACCCCACCTCTGCCAAGTAATCTACCACTTCGGGCTCCCAATCGAGCGACACTCCTTGTTCCTCCAAACGAGCCTTAACTTGGCGAAGCTGTAGAGACACAATATCCCGCAGCAAATCCTGCGTAAGCGGCTCAAATAGTACGATCTCATCTATACGATTCAAGAACTCCGGGCGAAAGCTTCGCTTGAGCAGCTCCATAATCTCCACTCGGAGGCCCTCCATCACCCGATCCTTTTCTTTCCCCCGCAGACCAGACAACCGCTCCATAATCAGATGCGCGCCGATATTCGAGGTCATGATGATGAGGGTATTCTTGAAGTTTACCACCCGTCCCTTGCTATCGGTAAGCCGCCCGTCATCTAATACCTGCAGGAGGACATTGAAAACATCAGGATGAGCCTTCTCGACCTCATCTAAGAGGATAACGCTGTAAGGACGACGTCGGATAGCCTCTGTGAGCTGTCCGCCCTCCTCATATCCCACATACCCAGGAGGAGCGCCTACAAGACGGCTCACAGAGTGTTTTTCCTGATACTCTGACATGTCTATCCGAACCATCGCTTGCTCAGAATTAAAAAGGGCCTCTGCTAAAGCTTTAGCCAGCTCGGTTTTTCCCACTCCAGTAGGTCCGATGAAAAGAAAAGAACCGATGGGGCGATTGGGGTCTTGAATACCTGCTCGACTGCGCCGTATCGCATGAGAAACGGCTTGTATGGCTTCGTCCTGGCCTACAACGCGCTCATGCAAGATTTTCTCCAGCCCGAGAAGTTTCTCCCTTTCAGACTGTAGCATCTTAGATACGGGGATACCGGTCCACCGGCTTACCACAGCAGCGATATCTTCTGCTGTTACCTCCTCCCGGAGGAGACGCTGCCCACTCTCCGAGAGAAGGTTCAGGCGATTCGTCAGCTCCTCTATCTTCTTCTCTGCAGCGGGGATGCGCCCATACCGGAGCTCTGCGGCTTTCCCCCAATCCATCTGCCTTTCGGCATATTCCGCTTCCGTGCGAAGCCGCTCTATCTCCTCTCGGGCTTCCCGAATCTCTCCTAAAAGGGCTTTCTCTGCCTCCCATTGGGCACGCAGATCCTGCCGCTTCTTATACAGCTCATCCAGCTGACGAGAATGCTCCGCTACCTTCCGTTCGTCTTTTTCGATCTTCAAAGCCTCTCGCTCTACCTCCAGTTGGCGAATCTTGCGCTCCAGCTCATCCAGCGGCTCTGGCAAAGAATCGATGGCCAAGCGGAGGCGAGCTGCGGCTTCATCCACCAAATCTATCGCCTTGTCTGGAAGGAAACGGTCAGAAATGTACCGATGAGAAAGCTCCGCTGCCGCTACAATCGCCTCATCGGTAATGCGGATACCGTGATGCACCTCATATCGTTCCTTAAGGCCACGCAAGATGGAGATCGTCTCCTCTACAGAGGGCTCATCTACATACACGGGCTGGAAACGCCGCTCCAGCGCTTTATCCTTCTCGATATACTTTTGATACTCATCCAAAGTCGTAGCACCGATGACTCGGAGCTCCCCTCGAGCCAAAGCAGGCTTGAGGATATTTCCTGCATCCATTGCCCCTTCCGCCTTTCCCGCTCCGATGAGGTTATGCAGCTCATCGATGAATAAGATAATCTGCCCTTCAGATTGTACCACTTCTTGGACGACGGCTTTAAGGCGTTCCTCAAACTGGCCTCGGTACATCGCACCAGCCAGGAGAGCTGCCATATCGAGAGAAAAAAGCCGCTTGTTTTTTAGATTTTCGGGGACATCCCCCAGGGCGATGCGGTGGGCTATGCCTTCTACGATAGCCGTCTTCCCCACTCCGGGATGGCCGATGAGCACAGGATTATTTTTGGTACGGCGAGCTAAAATCTGAAGGGTCCGACGGATCTCCTCATCTCTCCCGATGACGGGGTCTAACTTCCCTTTCCGAGCCAGGTCAGTTAAATCCACGGCATACCGCTGGAGGGCATTGAACTTTTCCTCCGCTGAAGGATCCGTGACTTTACGGCCGCCCCGCAGCTCGCCGATGGCTTTTTCGAGCGCTGCAGGGCTTAGCCCCTGATCTTTGAGCAAGCGACCGATAGAGTCCTTCCCTTCAGCGAGTCCGAGCCAGAGATGCTCTACGCTGGCATACGCATCTTTCATGCGAGAGGCGTACGAGAGGGATTTTTGGAGAGCCTCATTGAGCGTGGGCCCCAGGCCGGGGGTACCCGCAGGTCCGGTGAGCTTCGGCTGCTCTGCAAGCCACTTCTCCGCCTGCTGCCGAAGGTATCCGAGATTAGCCCCTACCTTTTGCACGAGATAGGGAGTGATAGCTTCATCCTTCTGAAGGAGCGCTAAGAGGAGATGTCCACTCTCTACCGTACTGTGT
>JANZYW010000037.1 GCA_026413325.1 Bacteroidia bacterium
GCGAGGATGGTATCCCAGCTGATGGAGGAGCTTTTTCGCCCGTTCGAAGAGTGTTTTCTCCAGTTCTACCGAATATACCTCTGCTCCGATCTCGCACAGGATAGCGCATTGATAACCCGACCCTGTTCCTATCTCGAGCACCTTTTGCCCTGGGTGGACGTCGAGGAGTTCTGTCTGGTAGGCTACGGTGTAAGGCTGGCTAATGGTCTGTCCACAGGCTATGGGGAGGGCCCTGTCTTCATAGGAATGCTCGATGAAAGTGGGTTCTACAAAAAGGTGACGCGGTACGGTAGCTATGGCTTGCAAGACAGCCTTGTCTTGAATGCCTTTTCCTACTAACTGCTCTACCAGCTTGCGTCTCAGCCCTTGATAGCGGGGAGGGTCTTGCTCGGGGGAGAGGAGCATCAGAGACTCGTCGCCGTGAGTCGTGTCTTCTTCACTCGTGCCTTGGCTCTGGTTCCTTCGAAGAAATAAATCCCTGCTTGCAAGGCCCGAACGTTTGCAGGCCCATTTTGCCCTTCCCAGAGAGAAGAAAGGTTATAGGTGGCAAATAATCCTATTCCTTTATAGCCAACCCGAGCTCCTACTCCATATTGGAGAGGATTGGTCCGGAAATTGTGATTCCCATATACGACGGCTCGGGTGAGATCGCTTCCCTCTCTATACTTACGCTTGTGCTTTGCCCAGAGGAGCGCCTCTCCGAATCCGAAGACGGCAAAGTTGAACTTTTTGTAAAGGAAGCCCATCTCCAGCGGTATGCGTAGGTATCCTAACTGAAACTTGCTTTTTGCTTGTACAGAAGGTGGGAGGCTATCTAACGTGTACCCGAACGTATTGCTGGCGGTTTTGTAAAGGGAGATCGGTTCTTCAAATCGGGTCTCTCGAATAGCCACCCCGAAACCTGCCCCGATATACAAAGCCGATCCGATGCGGAGGTGAGGTAGCCAGCTTAGATTGATCTTGATAGAACCTAACCCCTCTACCGAGTTACGGAGGGTATCAGGTATCCCCAGAAACTGATTATATCCGAGCTCTTGATAGTATTGCCATCCCCATCGTGTCCGCCGAGGGGAAGGGGTGGGCTGCTGCCAAGTAGATTCTTCAGGAGTATCGTCGTGGTGCTCTCCTTCTGGATCTTGTCCCCAGAGAAGGGGGAGCAAAATCAGAATCGATGCAAGGATTTTTTGATTTAGCATAAAAGCAAAGGTAGCAAAATCTAAGCTAATCTATGAGGACGGTGTGCTTCTCGAAGGGCTTGTATTGCAGCTCTTCGGTCAGGTGCTTGTACCAGGCTGCTCCCAGCTACCAACACATCCGCAGCAGGAATCTGCCGTGCAGTTTCGGGAGAAATGCCCCCATCCACCTCTATGAGAGCATGAGAGCCGGTTTGCATGCGAAGCTCCACCAAACGAAGTAGCTTCTGGGTTATGTAGGGAAGAAAACGTTGCCCGCCAAAGCCAGGATTCACGCTCATGAGACAAATGAGGTCTATAAAGGGAAGTATATCTCGTAAGACTTCTACGGGAGTGGCAGGATTGAGAGCTATTCCTGCTTTTTTCCCAAAAATATGTATTTTTTGTACAAGGCGATCTACGTGAACCGTCGCTTCCCAATGAAAAGTAAGAATGTCCGCTCCTGCCTCGATAAAATCTTCGATATAAGATTCAGGCTGCTGAATCATAAGATGGACATCGAGTGGGATATGGCTATACCTTCGGATCGCAGCGAGGACGGGAATGCCGAAGGAGATGTTCGGTACGAATACCCCATCCATGATGTCACAGTGAAGCCAGTCTGCCCCGATAGCCTCTAAATCTTCAATCTCTGCTTGCAGCCTTCCGAAGTCGGCTGAAAGAAGAGAGGGGGCGATTATCACAGGAGCCACGATACAAAGTACAGCATCTTATTCTTGAGAGTCGCTGAGCAAAATGGGCTCAGGAAATCTTTCAGGGTGTAACTTGAATAAATCAAAGAAAAGCCATTCTACTGCTCCCATAAAGGAGGCTACATCGGCTGCCAAAAGCAAAGCCCATGCCTGGATGACAGTAAAGGGATGGTAGGGGCGTCCTCCCAGTTTCTCCCGAAAGTAAGAGCCGTATTGAAAGATTTTGTACAATGTACGGAAGAAGCCTCCCATCAGCATGGTAGCGATGAAAAAAACAATCACGGCAGTATTTCCCTTCCAGAAAGCGACAGGGAGGCTCAGGAGGAGGTACACTCCGTACGTTCGGAGTAGGCCTCCATACCAAGCTTGTGGTTTGCCAGAGAGGAGATTATGACGGCCGTAGGTTTTTATTTTTCTGAGGAGAGGGAAAGTCCTTTCTGCAGGTTCCCAGATGGTAAGGGCATGTGTGCATAGGAGGGTTCGAATGCCTATGGACTCTACCCGTTGGCGAAAATCGCTATCCTCCCGAGCCCGCCAAGGCTTGAATCCTCCGACTTTTTCCCATAGGACTTTTCGGAGAGCAGTGCAAGCTACAGGGGGGGTTTGAAGGAATACCCCTTCTGGGAGAGATCGGGAGTAAGGAGGGTGAAGGACAAGGAAGAATAACTGAGAAGCTACTGTCTTGGGGCGGATATCCAAAGTTCCTTGCACAAGATCGGCTTCTCCCGAAAGAAGAGGTTCTACCAAAGCGGATAAAGTATGGGGGGCTACCCACATGCTGGCATCCCAGAAAGCCAAGATGTCATAGTGGGCATGAACGATGCCTATGTTTCGGGCCTGTCCTGGATAAGCTTTATCTACGCGTATCACTCGAGCACCTGCACCACGGGCTACTTCTGCGGTGTTGTCCGTGGAGCCGGCATCGACCACAATGATTTCTTGGGGGGGCTTATTTTGATTTTTGAGGCTTTCGATAAGCCGAGCTACATTTTCTGCCTCGTTGCGAGCTGGTATGATGACAGTTACTGGGAGCATAAAGCTGTGTAGAGAGATTCATATCGAGGATTAATGATAGGATACTCGAAGTGTGCAAGGGCATGCGCTCTACCTTGAGTTCCCAGCTTTGTACGGAGGTGGGTGTTTTCGGAAAGCGTGTACAGGGCATGAAAAAGTGCTTCCTCCTGTCCGATGGAGATGATCAAGGCGTGCTCTCCGGAAGTGAGCCATTCTTTCACCCCTGAGACGGACGTAATAATCAAAGCTCGCTCGAGAGCCAGAGCTTCTACCATCAGCTGAGGAAAAGCTTCGGAGAAAGTAGGATGGGCCACGATATCTGTCGCCCCCAGGAGCTGCCGTACCTCTGCGGCCTTTTTCCACCCGAGGAATCGGCATGGTGGAGCTGCCGGAGGTTCATCTAAACCCAGTTCCCTTGCCATGCGCCGAAGAAGAGGGGTCTCCGGTCCCTCACCTACAAGCCATAGTTGGGTGTCGGGCTTTTCCTTATGAAGACGAGCAAAAGCCCTAAGAAGGAGGTGCTGTCCTTTTTGGTGTCGATGAGAGGCAAAATTTCCGATCACTAAGGTATTTTCGGAGACTTCGTATTTTTTCCGTATAATCGCTCTTTCTTCAGGAGAAAGTGGCTTATACTTTTCATCGTGCAAGTTGAAGCCATACGGTATGATGTGTATGTTGGGAAAATATTTGTTGTGTGTTTTTTGCATGAAATCCGAGATTGTTTGAGTGGGAACGACAATCGCATCTGACTGGCAGTAGGTCCATTTTTCCAGAGAAAGCATGATTTTTCGTTGGAGATACCTAAGCCTTGTAATATCCTCGGTATAATGCCTATGTACAACCAGCCGGACTGAAGGGCGAAGCTTTTTGACGAGAGCTCCCACTATTCCTTCCCAGTAGTGATGGGTGTGTAAAATGTGGATTTCTCGTTTCCGAAGAAGATGGCTCAGCTGATAAGCCGCCCGCAAGTAGGCATAATAAGCTCGGGGATGGGGTACGGGAAGGATATGGTGGGGGATCCCCTCTTTTTCATAGGCAGGGTCGGCGATATTGGAGGTAGCTTGGAAGGTCGCTACTTCCATTTTGAAGCGGTCTCGAGGCAAATACCGAACGATGGTATCTATAAAGTCGTTTTTATTGATTACGTGAGCCAAGTGGAGTATACGGAGGGTAGGCACGGGCTACAAAGGTAGAGGGTGGATCTCGTTATATTTGCCCGCACATGAAAATCGGGATTTTCAACGAGCGGGAAGGCATGGAGCGGCGAGTGGCTCTCACCCCTGAGGGAGTCAAACGGTTGATCAGTCAAGGGTTTGCAGTGTACGTAGAAAAGGGGAGTGGGGAAGGAGCCTTCTTTTCGGATGCTTCATACCGGGAGGCTGGAGCAGAGGTGGTTCCTACCCCACAAGCAGTTGTGAGTAGCGTAGATGTGCTTCTGCGATTGCGCATGCCTACATTAGACGAAGTAAACGCATGGCCTGAAGGAAAAGTACTTGTCGGTCTCTTACAGGTCTGGCGTTATCCAGACATTTTGCAGGCCTTAGAGCGGAAAAAATGGGCCGTGTTTGCCCTGGAGCGATTGCCTCGGATCACGAGGGCTCAGAGTATGGATGTACTTTCTTCTATGGCTGCTCTTGCTGGGTATAAAGCGGTTATTTTGGCAGCCGATCATTTTGGGCGGGTTTTCCCCATGCTTACAACTGCAGCTGGCACACTCGCACCGGCCCGAGTTCTGGTTATCGGAGCGGGGGTGGCTGGGCTCCAAGCCATAGCGACGGCTCGGCGTCTCGGAGCGCAGGTGGAGGGGTACGATATCCGACCCGCAGCGAAAGAGCAAGTGGAAAGCCTCGGAGCCAAGTTTTTACCTCTTACGCTGGACGGTTCTGGAGAAGGGCAGGGAGGATATGCTCGTGAACTCACTCCCGAAGAGCAGGCGAAGCAACGGGAAGCCTTAATGGCTTACGTGGCTCGTGCCGATATTCTCATTACTACTGCTGCAGTGCCTGGAAAGCCAGCCCCTAAGCTCATCACTCAGGAAATGCGGCGGAAGATGAAAGCTGGCAGTGTTATCATCGACCTGGCCGCAGAAACAGGAGGCAACTGTGAGGAGTCTCGCCCTGGAGAAGTGCAGGAAATAGAAGGTGTCACCTTGATAGCTCCTCTCAATCTGCCCGCTCAGCTTCCCATCCATGCCTCCCAGATGTTGAGCCGAAACTTTCTTGAGTTCCTCCTGCTCTTTCGACGAAAAGAGGGTTCTCTCACCCTTCACGTAGAGGATGAGATTTTGCGGGCTACCTGTGTGCTTTGGCAAGGCGAACCGACACCTCAATCTGCTTGATAGACTATGACAGAGATTTTATTTTCATTTTTCGTTTTTACGCTGGCTGCTTTTTTAGGATTTGAGCTTATTAGCAAAGTGCCTCCCACTCTTCATACCCCTCTAATGTCTGGATCTAATGCGATATCAGGCGTTACGATCGTGGGGGCTTTAGTGGTAGCGGGAGAGGCAAGTACTCCTATCCTCACAGGGGTGGGTACCCTTGCAGTCATACTCGCTACTCTCAATGTCGTCGGAGGCTTTCTCGTCACGGATCGAATGCTTCGCATGTTCAAACGCAAGTGAGTATGGAAACGATCATTCAGATAGGATACCTTTTGGCATCTGTACTTTTTATCGTAGCGATAAAACTTCTGTCCTCTCCCCGTACAGCTCGGCAGGGAAATGCATTAGGTGCGGTGGGAATGCTCTTGGGCGTGATAGCAACCCTTTTCCACAAAGGGATCGTTCGATACGAATGGATCGCGCTGGGGCTGGCTATCGGGACAGCGTTGGGAGCTTGGCTTGCTCTCCGAGTGAAGATGACGGCTATGCCACAGATGGTCGCCATCCTAAACGGATTTGGAGGGGCCGCTTCTGCCTTAGTAGCAGGAGCTGAAGCGGGGCGGGCCTGGATTTCGGGAGACATCGCTGCTCTCTCTTTTTTTTCTCTCACGACGATTGGCTTAAGTGTGCTGATTGGGGCTGTAACTTTTTCTGGGAGTTTGATCGCATTTGCGAAGCTGCAGGAACTTATGACAGGTCGTCCCATCGTACTGCCTGCACATCATTATCAGAGCCTTTTGCTTCTGTTAGGTAGCGTGGGTGCGCTGGCTTTTTTCTCTGGCACTTCTGATTCCCTGAGTCTATATGGGTTGAGCATTTTGTCTTTGCTACTGGGATTTTGGATTACCTTGCCGATAGGGGGAGCGGATATGCCCGTGATAGTAGCTTTTTTGAATTCTCTCTCGGGTCTGGCAGCAGCTGCGACGGGATTCGTCCTGCAGAACTACCTCTTGATCATCGCTGGTACACTGGTGGGGGCATCTGGACTCATTCTCACACAGATAATGTCTAAAGCTATGAATCGTTCGCTGTGGAATGTGCTCTTCAGTGCGGTAGGGAGTGGGGGTACGGGGGCTCTCACAGGGGACCGAACCGTTCGTTCCACCACAGCAGAAGATGTTGCTCTTTTGCTCAGCTACGCGAAAAATGTGGTAGTCGTGCCTGGCTACGGTATGGCTGTAGCGCAGGCTCAACATGCCGTAAAGAAGCTAATGGATGCTCTCGAAGAGCAAGGAGTGGAAATGCGATTCGCTATACACCCCGTGGCAGGACGCATGCCAGGGCACATGAATGTACTTTTAGCAGAAGCAGATGTGCCCTATGAAAAACTTTTGGAGATGGAACGAATCAATCCTGACTTTCCTCAAGTAGATGTGGTACTGGTGATCGGAGCGAATGATGTGGTGAATCCTGCTGCTCGGAAAGATACCTCCAGCCCTCTCTATGGTATGCCGATTCTGGATGTGGATAAGGCAAAAACGGTCATTGTTCTCAAACGTTCTATGAGCCCTGGTTTCGCAGGGGTTGAAAATGAGCTATTCTATCAATCCAATACCTACATGCTGTTTGGGGATGCCAAGAAGAGCATAGAGGCTGTTATCCAGGCGATAAAGGAGCTATAATGGGAGATAGGAGGGTGCTTTTCTGGTCGAGAAGCTGCAGGCTCGTGGGAGTCGGTTTTTTACTGGTATGGGTCGGTTTTTCTTCTGCTTGTGATCCTTATAGGAAACTTTCTCGGAGTAAAAGCCTCGCAGATAGAGATTCAGCGGCTTTTGGCTACTTTCGTCGAAAGCAATACGAATCTGCGTCCCAGCTTTTAGAAGAGCTTGTGGGCCTATATCGAGGAAATGTGCGGGGAGCAGAGGTGCTGTATCACTTGGCTCTTTCTCGGATGTATCTTAAGGACTATTACGCCGCAGAAAGATATTTTGGCCAGTTGGTAGAGGAATATCCTCTGAGTTCCCGAGCCGAAGAAGCTCTTTTCCTTCAGTCGGAAATGAACTACCTTCTGTCTGCCGATTATGACTTCGATCAGCGAGAAACACGGAGAGCGATAGATCAGCTCCAGGTTTATCTTACGCTGTATCCAAACGGGCGACATGTTTCCCTTGCAGAGGAGAGGCTCAGGGAGCTGGAGCGCAAGTTGGAGCTAAAGGCATTCCACACTGCAGAAGTGTTTTATCGGATCGGTAGGTACCGAGCCGCTACTACTTTGTTCAGTGATTTTCTAACCCATGCGACGCAGGCAGACCTTCGAGAAGAGGCTGCATATAAACGGGCAATGGCGGCTCTTTTGATGGCGGAACGGAGCATACAAGAGAAGCAGTTGCCCCGATTTCGAGAGGCAGAGGGATTTTATCATACTTTTGTACAAGAGTATCCCTCCAGTCGATATATTCCTTCCTTACGAGAACAATATGAGCACACGCAGAGAACATTACAAATCTCTCGCTGAGCGATTGGGTGTACCGCAGGAGATTGAGCCCTTGCCGATCAAAGACCTGATCCAACACTCCGCTCAGGGCAATATCTATGATGTCGTCGTGGATATTAGCAAACGTTCCGAGGAGATCTTGGCAGAGCTCACCGATGAGCTTCGTGAGAAGTTGCGAGATTTGGATACCCAAGAAGACGTGGCGCAGCGAGATGATGAGTCTATGCGCGAGTTGCAGACAGAGATTCGTCAGTGGGTGGAGCTATATCGAGCTCTTCCTAAACCCACTCTCATTGCTATTTGGGAGAAGCTCAAGTCAGAGGAAGCAAAAGCACTTCCTCACTAAGTGGCGCATATCCTCCTGGGTGTAACGGGTGGCATAGCGGCATATAAGGCCCCCGAACTCATCCGATCTCTCCACAAAAGAGGCCACGAGGTCACCGTAATTCTAACACAGGCAGCTCAGCGGTTTGTGAGTCCTCTTGTGTTAGAAGTATTGAGCCGTCGTCCAGTCCTTCGAGAACTCTGGAGGGGGGGAGAAGAGGATTCTTCTCCTGGAGAATGGACGCATCATATTGCCTTAGCTCACCAGGCAGATGCTTTACTGGTCGCTCCGGCGACAGCCCATACGATTGCGAAGTTTGCCCTTGGGCAGTGTGATGACCTTCTATCCGCCGTTTTTCTGGCTACTCGTAAGCCCGTTCTCATCGCCCCTGCTATGGAGAGTCAGATGTATCGCCACCCTTCTGTGGAGAGAAATCTCCACTTCCTCAAAAGGATGGAGCATGTCGAAATTGTTGCTCCTGGCGTAGGATTTTTAGCCAGTGGGAGGCGAGGCATAGGGCGTTTGGCTTCCCTCACCAGGCTTTTGGCGGCTGTGGACCGTGCAATCTCGCCTCCTCTATTCAAGGGGGAGCGAGTCCTCATCACAGCGGGGGCAACTCGAGAGCCCTGGGACGCGGTACGCTTCATTTCAAATGGCTCTTCTGGACAGATGGCCCTCGCGCTGGCGCAAGCTGCTCATGCTTTAGGAGCAGAAGAGGTCCACGTACTGGCTGCCCATACAGAAGTTCGTTTCCCCAAAGCACTCTTTCGGGTTACCTCCACTCCAACTGCCCAGCAAATGTTTGAAGCTTTCCAAAAAATCTATGAACAGTACCACTGGCTCCTGTTTGCTGCAGCCGTGAGTGATTATACCTTTGCCTACCCTTTCTCAGGAAAGCACAAAAAGGGAGAGAAAGAACTACACCTCACCCTTGTACCTACGCCTGATATCCTGGCTTGGGCAGGTCAGCACCGCAAACCCCATCAACGCGTGATAGGCTTTGCCTTAGAAGAGCCTGATAAAGAAAACTATGCACGGGAGAAACTCAGCGGGAAAGGAGCGGACTGGATTGCTTTTAATCCCATCTCTCCTGAGACAGGGATGCGCTCTCGCACGAATGCGCTCACCCTCCTGAGTCGATGGGGGCATCGCTACGAGATCCCGCTGGGTCCCAAATCAGAGGTAGCCCGTAAAATGCTTATTTTTATTAGAAATGAAGATCGTAGCCGGCCTTCTGCTTAGCATCTGGGTGTGGGCGCAAGAGCTTCTGCCTGTAGTAAACATCCAGGCCCCTGGTATACAAGGCATAGATCGCTCCATTCTACAGCAGCTACAGCGTGATATAACGCAGTACTTGAGTACCAATCGTTTTTCTGAAGACAACTTTGCTGCCAACGAACGGGTGAAATGTCTCTTCAACATAGTCGTTACAGCTTTACCCAGCCCCACTCGATTCGAAGGCACCATGCAGGTACAAGCCATACGCCCTGTATATGGCAGTACATACGAAACCCTCACCTTCAACTTCAATGACCCAGACTTTCGTATCGAGTATAATGCCACTCAGACTTTGCAGTTTTCAGAAAATGCATACGTTGATAACCTTACGGCTCTTTTGAATTTTTATGCCTATCTCATTTTAGGCATGGATTATGATAGCTTCGGTCCGGAAGCAGGTTTGCCTTTTTTCCAGAAAGCGCAGCAGATACTCAACCTGGCTGCGGCAAATAGCGCTGAACCAGGATGGCAGCCAGGCGGGAATTTTCTTCGTTCTCGCTACTGGGTCTTAGAAAACCTCCTCAATACCAGTTACAAAAACTATCATACACTTCTCTATCGCTATCACAGGGAGGGGTTAGACAAAATGCACAAAGACCCGCAGGGGGCCCGTGAAGTCCTTTTGCAGGTTCTACAAGAAATGGTGAAATTCAGTCAAGAAAATCCCAACAGTGTGCTTATTCGTCTCTTTGTGGATACCAAAGGCACAGAGCTCATGCAAGCTTTCAGAAAAGCTGTGCCGGAGCAAAAGCAACGATTTGTCGCTTCCATGAAGCATTTAGACCCAAACAATCTTAGTGTATACGAAAATCTCTTACAAGAAGAAGGCCCGTGAGGCCTGCTCGAATCTTCCTTATAGGGCCGCCAGCTGCGGGGAAAAGTACTATAGGGCAGAAATGGGCTCGTCGTCTTGGAGTTCCTTTTTATGACACGGATGCAGAGATCGAGCGGCGTACGGGCATCGCTGTACCAGACTGGCTCATTCAGCGGGGAGAAGGTGCCTTTCGAGAGGTAGAGAAGGCTGTTCTTTACAAATTACTTCAAGAAAGCTCCTGGGGAATATGGGCCATGGGGGGAGGGCTCCCTGCACAGGAGGATGTGCTGCCTTATCTTCGGTCAGAAGGGTATCTGCTCTGGATCGACCCGCCTGCGGCCTGGTTAGTAGCTCGGCTCCGAGATTCTCTCCAGGTGCGACCTTTGCTTTCAGCCCTGTCCGCAGAACAGCAGCTCCAGCTCATCGAGGCTCGCAGGGTCTTTTATCGGTGGGCTGATTTACACTGGAGACCTTCTTCTGTATCCGAGGAGGTGGTGTATGAGTGGGTAAAGCGCTGCTTATCTACGCGGCGGTGATTTTTTCCCTCCCCCACTTCCCGTCCCTTCATCTAACCCCAGGTCCTCTTCCAGCTCTAACTCATCCAAGGCCATATCATCTGGAGATATATCTTCATCCAAGTTGAGATCTTCCAGCTCGGTAATATCTCCATCCAGATTGAGTTCCGCATCCAGATTAATCGCGCCTCCTCCTTCCTGGCCCAAGCCTTCTTCTATTTCGCGCTCCAAAAGGCTCATTTCTTCTTGTGTTTCTACCGATGGACTCAGAATGAAGGACGGCTCTCCTGCCTTTGAGGCACTTTCAAGGGGATTGGTACAGCAGGGAGAGAGAATGGGGTCGAAAGGAAACTCTTCGTTTACCTCATATCCGTAGGCCAAGAGCACATGTCGCAGGCTATCTAATGAAACTGCCTGGCTATCGGTATCGATTAGAACTTGATGATGGGTACTGTCATACGAAATAGCGACGATACCTTTAGGAAAGAAAACGTGTAAAAGGGAATCCATTCGACTAAGAGGACAAGAAGCACAGTCCCCCGCATAGTCCAGCCGGATGCGCATATTGGCCTCTGGGCCAAAGCTGCAGTACTGCATGAACAGGGAAAAGAGGAGCCAGGCTCCCAACGGTGGAGTAGATCTGGAATTTCGTTTCTGGGGCTTTCGGAAAAGTTGGTAAAGCGTAAATCCCAATCGCAATACACCATATCCTATCATGAACCCGGGGAGCCCCTGAGCTATCCATAGAGGCAAATCAGAGCTGAGAGGATGGACGTAAAGATAGATTCCCATTCCTGTGACAATCGCTCCTGTGAAGAGTCCCAGGTATATCGTGAGCTGTGGCATCAATAGGCGAGGATTTTTTCTATGGCACGGGGTAGCCTTCCCCAGGGAAGGAAACTTTTCTCCAGTTCGAGATTGAAAGGAACAGGGGTATCGAGAGAGGCTAACCGCATCACGGGCGCATCCAACCACTCGAAGAGATGCTCTCCTATCCAAGCAGCGATTTCCGCTCCGACGCCGCCCGTATAAGTACCTTCATATAGTACAAGTGCACGATGTGTCTTTCGGATAGAAGCTGCCACACTCTCCTTGTCCCAGGGGAGTAATGTTCGAAGGTCAATCACTTCTATATCTATATGCGGGAGGGATTGGGCTGCCTTCAAGGCTTCGATGACGCCCATTCCATAAGTAATAAGAGTAAGCTGTGTCCCTGGCCGAGCGACACGAGCCACACCAATCGGTAGATTATAGTATTCGGTGGGAACAGCATCTTGGATGCTGCGGTACAGAGCCTTATGCTCGAAAAACAAGACTGGATTCGGATCTCGTAAAGCGGTCGTAAGGAGGCCTTTTGCATCATAGGCGGTAGAAGGGTAGACGATCTTAAGCCCAGGGATGTGCAGGAAGACGCCTTCTAAGCTCTGAGAGTGAAAGGGGCCCGCGCCGACGCCTGCCCCCGTAGGCAAGCGAACTACCACCTTCGGAGCAACTCCCCACCGATAATAGTTTTTAGCCAGATTGTTGATAATCTGAGTAAATCCATAGCTCACGAAATCAGCAAACTGCATTTCTACCATGCTGGAGTAGCCCCGCAAGGCCAGACCCAGACTCATCCCCAAAATAGCAGATTCGCAGAGAGGAGTATTTCGAACCCTTTCTTTTCCAAACTGGGTGACCAATCCTTCGGTCACTTTAAAGACCCCTCCATACTCTGCGATGTCCTGGCCCATCAAAATAAGATGTGGATCTTTTTCCATAGCTTGCCGGAGGCCTTCTGATATGGCGTCAACGAAACGGAGAGTACGTTCTTCGGAGCCAGAAGGAGAAACCAGCGGCTCGGTAAAGGGCGCATACACGCTGGACTCTTCATAAGAAGGATTTGGGGAAGGGTCGGGTTCTTCCAGAACAGGCTGGATTTCTTTCTCGATAAGTGTTTTGAGCTCTCGGCGCAGCGCCTCCACCTGTGAAGGATTGAGATAGCCCGCTCCCAGAAGAAATCTCTCGTAGTTGCTAATGGGATCTCGGTTCTTCCACTCTTCTAAGACTGCTTTGGGCACATACTTAGTTCCGGAAGCCTCTTCATGCCCTCGCATTCGGAAAGTAATAGCTTCGACCAGTCGAGGACGCCTATCTATTCTACATTTGTCTGCTATTTCGGCTATTTTCTTGTAGACCTCTATAATGTTATTTCCCTCTATTGTGTATCCCTCTATTCCATACCCTATAGCTCTGTCGACGAGCCGCTTACATCTGTATTGCTCGGAGGTAGGGGTTGAGAGACCGTATCCATTGTTTTCTATCAAGAAGAGGACGGGAAGGTCCCATACGCTGGCGACGTTGAGCGCTTCATGAAAGTCTCCCTCGCTGGTCCCCCCATCGCCGATGAAGGCCAGAGCGATATAGGATTGTTTGTCTAAGTTGCTCGCTAAAGCTACTCCATTCGCAACGGGGAGCATAGCAGCGAGGTGAGAAATCATGCCGATAACCCGATATTCAGGGGCTCCGAAGTGGAAGGAACGTTCTCTACCTTGAGAAAAGCCAGACGCCTTACCTTGCCATTGGGCGAAAAGTTTACGAAGAGGCATCCCTCGTGTAGTGAAAACACCCAGGTTGCGATGCAAAGGAAATAGATAATCTTCTTCCCGCAGCGCAAGGGTGGCCCCGACTGCGATGGCTTCTTGCCCAATCCCAGAGAACCATTTGCTAATCTTTCCCTGACGGAGCAGAGAAAGCATTTTTTCCTCGATCAGACGAGCAAATAGCATCTCTCGGTAGAGGCGCAGCAAAATCGTATCCGAGAGACCCTGTACGTCGTACTGGAAGATAGGAGCTTCTATGGCTGGGATAGCCATGCGAGGGAAAATTACTTCGATGCGGGAGGGGGCGGCGTCTGAGGAGAGGTAGGAGCAGACTGGGGAGAGGTCGAGATAGGCTGGTTTTCGACGACACCTGCAGTTCGGGTTGCGGGGCCCTCCCCTCCTCGCATGCTACTGTGTACAGCGTGGATAAGCAAGGTGAGGGCGATCAATGCACCGAATAAGGTCCAAGTTGCTTTTTCGGCGAAGTCTGCTGCGTGCCGCACGCCTAAGATTTGGGAAGCTTGCGCCACCCCTTGTATATCGGTGGCTAATCCGCCTCCTTTCCCATGCTGAATGAGTACCAGTAGACTGAGAAGAATGGCATCCACTACAAGAAGGAAAATAAGAATCCCAAGTAGCCAGGACATGGGGCAAAGGTAGAAAAAGGTTACAAGGCGACTGGGATAGAGGGAAGGGAAAGAACTTGAGTCTATAACGTAGTTTTGATGTATGCTACGAACTTTTGGGATATTATTCATCTTGGGAAAGTCCTTTGGGCAGCAGTTCGATGAAAAGACCTATACTCGCGGCATGGAGTACGTCGTACCTCCTTCTGTCTCTCCGGTGGGGCCCTATTCACCTGCAGTTCGGGTAGGACCGTGGATTTTCCTTTCTGGGCAGATTGCTCTCCGTCCTGACGGTTCTCTGGAGAAAACGTCGATTCGTTCCGAAACGGAACAAGTTCTATTGAACCTCCGAACAGTGTTGGAGGCGGCGGGAGCTCGCCCTGAAAATCTGGTGAAAGTGACGATTTATCTCACTGACATGGCTTTTTTCTCTGAGGTTAACGCCATATATCAGAATTTTTTTCCTTATCAGAGGTTTCCTGCGAGAGAGACGCTCGCCGTATCTGCGTTGCCAAAGGGAGCTCGTGTAGAGATTTCAGGGATAGCTTACAAGGAGTAATGCGCCGCTATTGGATAGGACTTCCCATCGTTTTTCATGCCTGCTGGGGGCAGGCTCCCTCTTCTGTGGGACCGTGGGCACATCCGGATACCCTTCAGAGGTATTTGCTTCCCGACTCGATATATCCCTTTCTCCGGATTCAGGAAAATCGGCTTTTTCTTGCAGCATATTTGCGACCGTTGTGGCAACTGCTGCGGGACAATACCCGGAAAGTGCGCATACTGCATATAGGTGATTCGCACATTCAGGGGGATATTCAGGGGCGAGAGATTCGAAATCGGTTGTATGCTTTGTGGGGGAGAGGAGGGAGGGGGTATGTCTTTCCTTATGCTATCGCTGGAACTACTTCTGCCTACGATTACTTCAGCTTAGGCCGTGGGCAGTGGTTATCTGCTCGAAGTGTGCACTGGCAGCCTGCTTTGCCTCTCGGGGTTACAGGTATGGCTGTGGGAACATATGATCCCCTTGCTGAATGGGAGATCCAGTGGTCCCCTGTGTATCAGCCGGTCACACCTTCAGAAGTCTCTCTCTCCCTCTTAGTGCGTACGCTTCATGCAGCGGTTTCTATTGAGCTTCAGGTAGATACTTTTCCTCCTATGCGGCGGACACTTCCACAGGGATATACCCGAGTCGATTTCGCCTTACCCAAGCTTTCCTCTAAAATAAAGGGGTCTTTTCGGTGGGATGCTGGCGACACAGCAGCTTATGCAGAGTTGCATGGCCTTTTTTTGGAGGAGGGTGCTCGAGGGGTTACGTGGTATAGCATGGGAGTGAATGGGGCCCGTCTTGCAGACTGGGCGACTCTTCCTCTTCTCAAAGAGAGCATACGACTGCTTGCCCCGGATTTGATTATCCTCGATTTAGGTACCAATGACTTATATGCCTCAGATGTCACCCTGGCGGAGTTTCGTCGGTCGGTAGAGGCCGCTGTAGATACGATACGGGCTGCACTCCCGGATGTATGTCTGCTCTTTACCACGCCTCAGGATTTTTATCGTCGGATGAAGCCTTTGCCGCTCTTGGCACAAGCCTCTCAGCTGATCCGTTGGTTGGCTACCCAAAAGCGGTTTGGTGTGTGGGATGCTCATACCCTTTTGGGCTCTATGCGTGAATGGCGGCTGTCTGGTTTGTCTCTGCCAGATATGGTTCACTTGACGGGGGCGGGCTATGCTATCAAGGGGCAGATGTTAGCGGGGGCTTTTTTAGCCAGTTATCGGCTTTTTCTGTTGGATAGTTTGCCGGATCCTGCTGTAGAGATGCTTGCAGTGGGAGCATTGCCGGAGACCCTTTTATCTGCGCCTCCTCGACCTATCCCTCTCACTCCCTCGATAGCTCAGTTTGGAGGTACCTCTCCTGCGACTTATGCTCCCGCTCGCCCCTCTTATATGTACCACAGAGTCCGTTCTGGGGAGACATTAGGCCTGATTGCTCAGAGGTACCGCACCTCTGTCTCTGCGATCCAACGGGCAAATGGATTGCGCGGTACCACTATCCGTGCGGGACAGATGCTTCGTATACCTGTTGCAGGTGGAGCTGGAAGCGGTCCTTCTCCCTCCAGTTCGCGGCATTCGTCCTCCTCTCGCACCCACGTCGTCCGTTCAGGAGAGTCGCTGTGGAGTATCGCCCAAAGATACCAAGTCAGCCTTGAGGCCCTCTGTCGGGTAAATGGTCTCACCCCTAAAAGTGCGATTCATCCAGGACAGCGATTACAAATACCTTGAGGGAAAATGACCATGCTACTCAGGGAGCATCGACATAATTAAAAATTTCTCTTATCTTCTTCTCTCTAAAATTAAAAATCTCCTCTAAGCGGGGTCTTATGAGAAGGGGATGGATGAGCTGGCCCAAAAATTTCCCTGGCAGCTTATAGTGTACGATGTCACGCATAAGCACGCCTTTTTCTACGGGATAGAATTCATGGCGATGATGCCAGAAAGCATAAGGACCAAATCGCTGTTCATCCACAAAGAAATAAGGGGGGCTCCCCTGGAGAGGGCTCTTGACATGCGTGATTTCGGTTACCCATCGTAGGGGGATGCCCCAAAGTGGTCGAACGATATATTCAATGAGGATCCCTGCTTCCATGTTTTCGGGTACTTCGGAAAGGATCTGAAAGGCCATGTAGGATGGGGTGAGGGTGCTGAGATTCTCTGGACGGGAAAAGAAATACCAGACTTCTGAGAGAGGGGCATATACTTCTTGTACTCGTACGAGGCGGTATAACATGTACTTCTAAACATAATCCCTTGCTGGGTATCTGTGAGGTCTTATCGGGGTATTCCCTCCATTTTTAGCTTATTTTGTCTAATGCGATGGCTTCTGTATGCTCCTTATGGGTATGCAGTTTTTCTCCTCGTCGTCGGCTTTGTAAGTAGCCGTCGTTTCGGGAAAGATAGCTATTTCTGGGGTGCTTTGGCGCTTGCAGAGCTTTCTCGACTCGGACAGGTCCTTTTTCTGGTACAAAATTTTGGGCAGCCTATTTACCTCATGGGGGTGCGGGGGCTCTCAGTCTCCCTTGATTATAGGGGGGTGTACCTCTCTGGGGTAGCGGCGAGTATAGCTCTTCTAGGGGGGCTTCTACTGTACTGGCGACAAAAGCGCTTTTTTCCCGGCCTCTGGTTATTAATCGGGTCGTTGGGTGAACTTCTCATATTAGGGGTCCTGAGAGTGATGCTGTAGTGAAGCAAGACTCATTAAGAATAGCTGTTATCTATTTCTTTTTAGTCTATCACCTGTTTTGTACCTTTGCGACAAGATGGCTCGATCTCAAGAACAGGATAAGCTTCCGACGGGAAAAGTGGCGCGGGCTTCTCAGTTTCTCAAGGGAGGATTAAAGGTAGGCGCAAATGTCGTAAAGCACCAGGCCAAAAAGCTTTTAGGCAAAGAGGTCTCTGATGAGGAGCTGGATAGGGAAAATGCAGAAGATTTGCTAAAGACTTTTACGCAACTTAGGGGCTCTGCTCTAAAGGTCGCGCAGACTATTTCGCTCGATACGATCAACTTCTCTAAGTCTTTTGTAGAGGTAATGCAGAATGCGCAATATAGCGTTCCTCCTATGAGTGGTCCGATGGTCGTGCAGGTCTTTAAGCGCAGCATAGGGCAACCGCCAGAGAAGGTTTTTGATAAGTTCAATATTCACGCGATCCGGGCGGCCTCCTTAGGTCAGGTCCATGAGGCTTGGAAAGATGGAAAAAAGTTAGCTGTAAAAATTCAGTATCCCGGCGTTGCCGAATCTATTCAGTCTGATATGAAGATCTTCCGTACGTTCGCTCCTCGTATCACTCGTATCCCTCTTGAAGAGTTAGAGCCGTACATCCAGGAAATGGAGGATAAGTTTTTAGAAGAAGCGGACTACAGGAAAGAATTGGCCAATTCTTTAGCCTTTCGAGAGTTATGTAAGGATCTGTCTGGTTTGCGCTTTCCAGAATACTACCCAGAGCTGTGTGGAGATAAAGTACTTACGATGGAGTGGCTGGAGGGGCTTCATTTACGGGAGTACTTAGCCACTAATCCTCCCTACGAAGAGAAACAGCGGTACGGCCAGCTCATATGGGACTTCTACAATTTTCAAATCCATAAGCTTCGTCAAGTGAATGCCGACCCCCATCCTGGAAACTTTCTTTTTCGTAAAGACGGTACGTTGGGGGTCATCGATTTCGGCTGTACCAAAGTCATATCGAAAGAGCTATATGAGTCCTATTTTGCTCTTGGGGATCCGGCCTTGTATGAGCCTAAAAAGCAGAAAAAGTTAGATAGCATATTTGAGAAGCTTGCCATTTTCAGAGCCTCCGATTCACCAGAAAAGCGAGCTTACGTCCGAGATCTCTTCAGCCGTTTCGCACAAATTTTAGCTACTCCGTATCGGTTAGGAAAAATGGATTTCCGTCAAACCGCTTTCTTTGAAGACATCAATGCCGTGGGGGAGGAAATCGCTCGAACCCGAGAGCTTCGTGGCCTCCGTGACTTTCTCTTTCTCAACCGAACCTTCCTGGGTCTTTTCAATCTCTTTCATCAGTTAGGGGTCGAGCTAGACACGCGCTGTACGTATCTTCCATTTTATGATTATAGTGGATTGGCGGTGACTTCATGAAAAATTATAAAATAAGTTTCGCATATCTGTTTACATTTCTTCAATGATATGAGGGGTATCATAAGGGGATTTAGGGATTTTATCATGCGAGGGAACGTAATCGATCTCGCAGTGGCGGTGGTCATTGGTTCAGCGTTTGGAGCGGTGGTAAACTCTCTCGTGAAAGATGTGCTGACTCCTCTTATCGGAGCCCTTGGGAATATTCCGGATTTTTCTGCGCTTCAGGTGGGTCCAATAGCTATAGGAAATTTCATCAATGCAGTTGTGAACTTCTTGTTTGTAGCTGCTGCGATTTACTTGCTCGTGGTGGTTCCCATGCGCGAGATGCAGAATCGGCTCAGAAAAAAAGAGGAATCTACCCCTGTATCCCCTTCCGAAGAGGTGCGCCTGCTACAGGAGATCTTGGAGGAACTCCGGAAGCGAAATAGTCCCTAACAGTTAGGTAGTTTATCCATCCATCGACGATACCGATACTGATCTGCTTGGAAGAGAGATACGTTTGCTTGAGTGAGAAATATTTTGTTTTTCCTATATGCTCATCTACACAGAGGTCACTCCTAATCCCAATAGTCTGAAATTTATCCCTCCTCCAGATGTTTCAGTGATAGACAGAGGGACATGGGAATGCACGGTACCCGATCCTGCTGCCCCTCCTCTTGTGCGGGCTCTATGGGCCATACCTGGCGTGGTTAGTCTTTTTTTCACTCGTGCTTTTCTCACTGTGACCAAGGAGGATACCGTGGGGTGGCATGAGCTCATCCCTCAAGTCAAAGAGGTGCTTCGCTCTCACTTAGCGGAAGGCCCTATCCAAAATCCTCAGCCGATAGAGCAAGTCAGCACCAGTGAAGGAGTGGAGCGACAGATTCGCCAGATTTTGGAGGAATACATCCGGCCAGGGATAGCGATGGATGGAGGTGATGTGGAGTTTATCAGCTTTTCCGATGGCGTGGTCCGGCTGCGGCTGCAGGGTAGTTGCTCAGGCTGCCCCTCGAGTATGTACACCCTAAAAGCGGGAATAGAAGGATTACTCACTCGCCTCGTACCAGAAGTGAAAGCAGTCGCCGCAGAGTAACTTTCTCGAGGCAGTATCCCTCAATCATGAGGTGTATGGAGAGGTGGTGAACGAAGTTAAGACCGGTCGTGGGACGGAGCGCCATCGCAGTTGCTCTGTCTCATCCAGGACGAGGATGGGGTACTCGTGAGCCTCGTCATTGAATAGAGCAAAGTCGTATTTTCTCCAACGAAGCTACTCGGCAAAGCACGCCAGTTCGTGATTTATGTCGCATATTTCTCTACTGACCCCATCTATGGTATCTGGTTATGCGGATAGTTTCCCTTCTTTTGGGTGGAAAGGAGGCCTTTTCCTTTCCCCCATCTAAAACAGGATAAGATCCTCGGTATGAGCCTATGCGACTGTACTAAGAACTTATCGTGGAGATTTCATACAGATGTTCGATTCGTAGAGAGCGCCTCAAGGAGAGCCGTATGGCGGTGTCAAAGACGGCTTTAGTTGACGATTTTTCTGCCTGGGACGCAGAAGGTATCGCGTGATCAGACTGAACGTTTCCTCATGATCTATATTCTCAAAGTCCGGCCAAAATAGGGTATATAAAATGCCTTTCATCGGTAAGGGGAGGATGGGGAAAGCAAAAAGAAGGGACCTTGGGGCAGGTCTCATGATCTACGTTGGGGGGAATTTGTGTTCTGATAGCCTAAGGGGAAAAGGATTTTTTCTGCATCTTTGCCGTACCGTGTACTACCTTGTCTGGCCATGTTTTCTCTCTCTGTTGGGTAGTGCACTATGGGCGCAAAAAGGGCTTCTCCTAAGGGAGCCAGATCGCTCTCTGGTTATCCATGTGGAGCAAAGAGAAAACGTGCCTTTTTCGCAGATTGTAGAAAATGTTCGGAGGCATTTTCCACAGGTGGAAAGGATACTCCCTTGTGAAAAGGGACAGTACCTGGTTCTCCTCCCTAACTCTCATCTTGAAGAAGAACAGGTCACTGTATTAGCAGAGAGGGTTCAAGAGTATCTTCATAGGGAGGGATTTCGTCCTTACTATAAAGCGGGCGCTTCTGTAACAGAATTGGCGGAAAACTGCGAAGAGCTCCTTAAACCCCTTCTTACCCCGTAATTTATGCGCATCAAGATTGTCCTTTCTGTCTTCTGGGCAGGGCTCCTCTATGCCCAACCTGCTAATGATAATCCTTGTGGGGCGACTTTGCTTACTCCCAGTGCGGGATGTACTTATGTAAGTAGTAATCTAAATGGAGCTACTGCGACGTCCGGGCCTCCCGCTCCAGGCTGTGCCAGCTATGCTGGGGGGGATGTATGGTTCGTTTTCCCAGTCCCGCTAGGGGGGAGGGTCGTAGTACAGGTAAATAGCAGTTTTGATCTGGGGATGGCCATCTATTCTGCGACCAGTTGTGCAGGGCCTTTTACTTTGATCGAGTGCGACGATGATGACGGTCCGGGTCTCAATCCGGCTATCTGTCGCACAGGAGGAAGTTCATCCGGCTGTACGGGAGTAGATCCAGGAACCACTTGCACCTACAATGCTTCCCTTACGCCTGGTACGAATATCTACGTCCGAGTCTGGCGATATGGTAGTGGTACGCCGGGAAATACCCCTTTTCAAATCTGCGTTATCGACTGCCAGGCTGGGGGAGGAGGCTCTGGTTGTGGGGCTGCTACCTACACTGTCTCTTATACACATCT
>JANZYW010000038.1 GCA_026413325.1 Bacteroidia bacterium
TCTGTAGCCCCCACACTATTAGACTGCCTATCAATGCCCCCGCTAAAAAGGCTGTCAGTATGAAAAGAAAAGTTTCCATAGACTGTTCAAAAATAGGATTTCAACTTGGATGCACATTTGAGGGGGAAAAGAATAGGAGGTAGGCTCAAGGAGAGCGGAGGAATACTTCGAGCTTTTCTGGTCGGCTTCTACGCAGGGCAGTGTTTTTCTGGAGCTTCCTGAGTTGGCTTTTGGAGAGCTGGCTCCATTGCTCTCGAGACCAGAAAGCGTGGGGTTTCGGGCGAAAGGCTATCTCTCCTTGCGGCTTCGCGAAACGATTCCACGGGCAGACTTGCTGGCAGATATCGCAGCCGAAGATCCATCCATGCGTGGGAGGCATGCCTTCTTCGAGGGTAGGGGCTTCGATGGTCCAGTACGCTATACAGCGTCGGGCGTCTAACTCATAGGGAGTCAAAGCGTGGGTGGGACAGGCTTCGATGCACCGATTGCAGGTGCCGCACAGGTCTTCTCTGAAGGGGGCATCGGGAAGGAGGGAAGCAGTAGTAACTACTCCCCCGATGAAAGTGTAGCTCCCCAGCTGGCGGTTGAGAAGAAGGGTATTTTTGCCGAGCCACCCCAGACCTGCTTCTATAGCCCATGCTTTTTCTAAAAGGGGGGCCGTATCTACAAAAGGGCGAGCTTCTGCATCGTGGCGAGCTAAATAGTCAGCGATGATTTGAAGTCGCCTCCGAAGAGAAATATGGTAGTCCTCCCCCCAAGCATACTGAGCGATGGGGGAGCTGTGGCGGCGAGTATGGAAGTAGCTTTGGAGTACAAGCAAGAGGCTTTGAGCTCCTGGAAGCAGGGAGGAAGGGTCCATCCGAAGAGAAGGGTTTTGAGATAAGTACTGCATTCCAGCCTGTTTCCCTTGAGAAAGCCAGGTAAGGTAGCGATGGTAGGCGACACTGGCTGGACTCTCGGGCTGGAGTGGAGTGAGGGAGTGGGCGGCAGCTATGCCCCAGGCGTCGAAGCCGAGTCCTTCGGCCAGTGCTTGGATGGCTTTTGTAAGAGCTATGTTCATCCGAAGAGAGTATGCTGGGGCCCCGACCGACCCAAATGCGCATAAGTCCGAGGAAGGGCCCTTCTGCCCCGCGGGGTGCGTTCTAAAAAGCCCTCCATGATGAGGTAGGGCTCGTAAACCTCCTCTAAGGTGTCAGGTTCCTCTCCTACTGCTATGGCGAGGGTCTGCAGACCTGTAGGCCCTCCTCCAAAGCGATCGACCAAAGTGATGAGGAGCTTTTTGTCTATTTCTTCTAAGCCAGCGGGGTCGATCTGTAGGGAGGTGAGGGCCTTCTCGGCGAAAGCCCCCGTAATAGCAGGTTCGTTCGCCACTTGGGCAAAATCCCGAACACGACGGAGCAGGCGATTGGCTGTGCGTGGAGTTCCCCGACTGCGTCTTGCGATGGCCCAGGCGGCTTCCTCTTTGATGGGAATCTGTAGAAGCCGAGCGGAGCGTTGCACGATCTGTGCGAGCTCGGCCTGAGAGTAGTATTCTACATGGATAGATATGCCAAATCGAGCTACCAGCGGGGCGGTGAGAAGGCCCAGTCGAGTGGTAGCTCCTACAAGGGTAAAGGGCCTAAGCTGAAGCTGTAGGGTTCGGGCATGAGGACCACTATCCAATACGATGTCGAGGCGGTAATCCTCCATTGCGCTATAGAGATATTCCTCGATAGAGGGATGTAGGCGGTGAATTTCATCGATGAAGAGTATATCCCCGGTGTCGAGTTGGGTCAAGAGGCCTGCCAGATCGCCTGGGCGCTGAAGGGCAGGTCCGCTGGTGGTAAAAAGACGAGTACCCATCTCATAGGCGATAATATGAGCTAAGGTGGTTTTACCTAAACCTGGAGGGCCATAAAATAGAGTATGGTCAAGCGGCTCCTTTCGGGCGCGAGCGGCCTGAAGGAAGATCCGGAGATTTTGGAGGAAAGGTCTTTCCCCCACAAATTCTTCGAGCTTTCGAGGACGTAAAGCTTTTTCCTCTGGATCTATGAGGGGGGAGGGTTCCCTCATGGATTGAGGTCCTTCACCATGTGATAGACCGAGCTACCTCCTTTCCGCTTTCGGATATCGATGCGATCAATAATCCTGCGAATGAGAAAGATACCGAACCCTCCAGGACGGTTAGTGTCTGCTCGGAGGAGTTTGGGTTCTTGGGGATATTGATGGAGGTCGTAGGGGGGAGCAGGGTCGTACAGATAGATATGGAGCGTGGTTCCCTGCAGCCGTAGCTCTAACCGCAACTCTTTTTCGGGATCCTCTTTGTTAGCGTGCAGGATAGAGTTGGCGCAAAGCTCTTCGATGGCTACGGTCACTTGGTTAATCTGGACGGAATCGGATGTGAAGGAGCGGAGATGGTTTTGAACGAAATGGCGGACGATGGGGAGGTTTTCGGTCGTAGCGCCGAACTGTAAGCTGGTCTTAGGCATGATGAACCGGCATGAGCTTAGTCAAGCCGAGGAGGTCTAAGATGTTGTAGACTTCGGGTTGGACGTCTGCCAGTTCGATAGATATGCCTTTGGGAGTAAAATTGTCCATGCACATCAGGAGGATACCGGCTCCGGCACTGGATAGATAAGTGAGTTCTCGACAGTGAAGTGTGATACGATTGAGACCAGGGCGACTTTGAACCAGCTGTGTAAGCTGCTCATACAGTTTAGGAGCGGTAAGAGCATCCAGTTCCCCCTTTAAGACCAACTTCAAGTGCTGGACATCACCTTCGGGTATCACTTCTATCTGCATAAAGCAAAGATACGCTTTCAACCTGTATATCGGACGAGGAGAAGGGTCCCATCGTCTCCAAGTGAATGTCCTTCTATAAAGGTACGGACAGCTTGTAGGATGTGGCTGGCTATCTCTCGGGCGGGCAAAGCATGGTGCGTCTGAAAGAGGTCCAGTAATCTTTCTGTACCGAACATCTCCCCTGTGGAGTTTGTGGCTTCGGTAAATCCGTCGCTAAAGATCATAAACAGGCTGCCGGACAGAAGTTTCCCTCGTTCAGGAGTAAGAATGCGACCGATGATCTGAGAAGAAGCATTGCCCAGCACGATGCCAGAGGGACGTAAAATTTCAACTTTCTCAGTGAGAGGATTCCAATAAAACACCTCTGGATTCCCTGCTCGTAAGAGAATATACTCCTTTCTTCGTAAGTCAAAACGCAGGAGAGTAGCGGCAAGAAAGTTATTTTTATGAAATACCCGCTTCAAAGCATCATTGACCTCCAAGATAAGGGCATCAGGGCTGAGATGCCGAAGCCAGACGGTGTTGAGAGCCCCTCTTGCCTGTGCCATCTGGTAGGCAGCCGCTATGCCACTTCCTGCACTATCTGAAAGCCAAAAGTCAACAACTTCCCCGTCCGGATACTCGTATATCTGATAGTAATCTCCTCCTATTGTTCGATCATACTGCTCGAAAAGCACGTGATAATCGATTTTTTTCAATATTGGGGGAGGGGGGGGGAGGAGGGCTTCCCGAGTCTCTCTAAGAAAGTCAGCTTCTTTTCGAGCGGTTAGAAGTTGCTCTTGATAGCTGTGGCGTTCTAAGTTTTCGAGAAATAAAGCGGCTTGTTCTGTCAGAGTCGTAAGCAAGTGAATATCCCGTTCTTCGAAGCCGTCAGGCTGGCGGCTCAAGATACCCACACTCAGGGTTTGCGAGAGAACTGCTCCATGAAGGAGGGACATCGGACGCTGTATAAGGACTGCACTGAGGTCGGGAAGATTTCGGTTGAATTTTTGTAGGGAGGAAAGCACTTCTACGTAGCTCTCCGTGCCGCTCCGCTGCCGCAGAAGGCCCCGTAAGCTATCTTGCAAAGGACCTGTCCCCATCGTCGAGGCCACGAGTGTTTTTTCTAAGGGGAGGCGCAATTCTATATAAACTCCTCCGACGGCGGGGATTTTACGAAGGGTCTCACAAGTGACATCTATTGTCTCTTGAGGAGAAGAGGAGCGCTGCTGGCGAGCAAGAAAGTCGGTCAGTAGTTCAAGAGAGCTGGTATCGGTTCGGGAGAGACGGGTGAGACGAAGCAAGATCGGTATAAGGAGCCATCCCCCATGTAGGAAGAGTACAGCGAGAAGGAGGGGATAGAGCGCGCTGTACAGAGGGGGGAGTTCTGAGAAAAACAGAGAAGGGAGTACCTGCCATCCCAGAAAAAGTCCCACAACCGTACTGCCCGTGAGCAAAAGAGCTTCTGGCATCTGACGGGTAGCTACATCTTCTAACCATTGGCTGAAATACAGGAGAGGTAGAATGCCCAGCCACAGCAGAGGCATGAGATAAGGAGCGAGAGATGGGGACAAGAGCCTAAGAGAGAGAAGGAGTACGGTTAGCCCAAAGAATCCAGCCACGCTCCACAGTTTTTCACGGCGAGGCCGGCTAAGGACGAGATGGCTTATGAAGATGAGATGTCCCGTCGCTTGGATCGCTACTCCTACTTCCAGGAATCCTCGAATGAGAGCGCTCAACCGCTCTAAGTCAGGAGATATAGCGAGGGTTAGAAGTCCCCATAACAGCGTGTGAGCAAGGCCGATTAGGGCCAGGAGGGCATTCCAGCGCAGGAGACGGCCAGGCGTTCTCCATCGGCGGGGTACATATTGGCCCAGGAGTGCATATCCTCCAACCCATGCAGCTAAAAAAGCGACTAAGCCCACACCTCCGACAGGACTGTAGGGGGAAAAGTAGCGCAGCCAGAGATACAAGAGGAAGAGAGCCGCACTTAATGTCGCTGGAAGGGGTCCCCAGTTCCACGTCCTACTCAACGGACAGAGTAGTTAGGCGCTTCTCGGATAATCTCTAAGCTATGGGGGTGGCTTTCTGCCACGCTGGCGGCGCTGATTCGGACGAAGCGGGCTTTGCGTAGCTCCGATAGAGTGGCCGCTCCACAATACCCCATGCCCGAACGAAGCCCTCCGACCAGCTGATATAGAACTTCAGCTACTCGTCCTCTATAGGGTACACGACCTACGACACCTTCAGGTACAAACTTACTGGACAGCGTTTTTTCTTGAGCGTATCTATCAGCGCTCCCTGTTCGCATAGCTTCGATAGACCCCATGCCCCGGTATACCTTGAATTTGCGCCCTTCGTATAAGATAGTTTCACCTGGGCTTTCCTCTGTACCTGCTAAGAGATTTCCCACCATGACTGCATCTGCTCCTGCTGCTAAGGCTTTGGTGATATCCCCGCTGTACCGAATCCCTCCATCGGCCACAAGTCCCACTCCCGCAGGGTGAGTGGCTTTTGCTACTGCGAAAATCGCAGAAAGCTGGGGCATCCCCACGCCTGTAACGACTCGGGTGGTACAAATACTACCTGGACCGATACCTACTTTTACGATATCTACCCCCGCTTGTATGAGGTCCTCTGCCGCTTCGCTTGTGGCGATATTCCCTGCCATTAGGGGTAGGTGTGGATACCGGTCTCGTAGCTGCCGTAAGGTGTCTATCACTCGTTGGCTATGTCCATGAGCAGTATCTATCGCGATGAGATCCACCCCTGCTTGGACGAGGGCTTCAGCTCGAGCTAACGCTTCCTCCCCAACCCCCACCGCCGCTCCCACTCGAAGCCTACCTAACTGATCTTTGCAAGCATTTGGATAGGCGCGCCTTCGGAGAATATCCTTGTAAGTGATAAGCCCAACAAGTCTCCCCGCATCGTCTACAAGAGGAAGCTTTTCAATGCGGTGGCGGCGTAGGATAGCCTCGGCTTCCTCTAAATGGGTCCCTTCTGGAGCAGTTACCAAGGGAGCAGGTGTCATATAAGTGGACACCGGGGTATCATCCGCTGTTACGAAACGGATATCCCGGTTTGTGAGTATCCCCAGCAGTCGCCTCTCTGGGTCGATAATAGGGATCCCTCCGATCCGATGTTCGGCCATCAGCTGAAAGGCTTCCCGTACCGGTGCATGGGGAGGAAGGGTAATAGGGTCGACGATCAATCCACTTTCATATCTTTTAACTCGGCGCACCTGTTCAGCCTGTTCTCCGATGGGGAGATTTTTGTGAATGATGCCCAGCCCTCCTTCGCTCGCCATGGCGATAGCCATTTGGTACTCTGTGACTGTATCCATAGCAGCGCTCAAGATGGGGACGTTGAGCGGAAAGGAGGGAGTCAAAAAAGTGCGAACGGTTACTGTGTCGGGGAGGACCTCAGAATAGGCGGGGACTAAGAGTACATCATCATAAGTGAGGGCTAACGGGATATCCCGCTCTTCCTGAGCCATAGGCAAAGATACGAGCGGAAAAAGAAAAACACCGAAGTAGAGGGAAAAACTGTACTTTCGAGCTATGGGAAGCCTTATTCGGGGAGTGGGCTTGGCTCTCCGGCATGTCTTTCAAGCCTGGAAACCTCGAAGGCATACCTCTTTCCCACAAGAAAGAAAAGGGACTGTTACGATACCCTATCCTCATCAAACTGTGCCAGTTCCCGAAAATGGCCACTACCGGCTCCACGTCGCGATAGAGGACTGCATTGGTTGTGATCTCTGCGCTCGAATATGCCCTGTGAACTGTATTACCATAGGTAAAGAGAAATCTCCCACCGTTCTCGGGCATGCTTCCAATGGTTCGCCTAAGCGATTTTTCCTCCCACAGTTTGATATCGACCATGCGTTGTGCTGCTTCTGCGGTCTCTGCACGATTGTCTGCCCGACAGAATGTATCACGATGGAACCTATTTATGCGTACGCTACTGATAATCGAGCTGCTCTGGTCCTTCGCTTTGGGGAGCGCAACGGTGTATCTGCTCACCCGCAAGACAGTAGCGGGGGGGCTTAGTGCCGCCTTTATCGTGCTTTTAGGTCTCGGTCTGTGGTACGGTTGGCGAGGAGCGAGTTATCTATGGGCTGCTCAGTGGACGGTTTATGCAGCGGGCATATTATTTCTGTGGGCCTGGTTGGCCGTGGATTCTCCAACAAAGGCCCTTCCCCGTTGGGAGCTCCACAGCTTCTGGCTTTCCCTCTTTTTCCTTCTATGGCTTCTCTCTGAAGGGGTGCACTTTCCTCGCTTATTGTCTCCTTTCCCTCACGACCTTCCCTCCCTTCGAGATATTGGTATCCTCTGGTCTCATGAGTGGGCCGTCCTTTTTGCCTGGCTCTCGGTCTTTCTCTCTGTCCTTTGGGTATTGGTGGCACAGGTATGGGAACCGCGCAAAAAATGAAAACTGTTTAATCAATGTCCCGTGAAGCCTAAAGTTTACCTCACGAGAAAATTTCATTTCTGCGCTGCGCACAGAGTCTATAACCCTACATGGAGTGAAGAGAAGAATCGTGAAGTTTTCGGACCTTGTAGTCATGTGCACGGTCATGGCCATAACTACGAGCTGGAAGTCACGGTCGTGGGCACTCCCCATCCAGATACAGGCTATGTGATGGACATCGGGCAGCTCAGGCAGATAGTAGAAAGCTCCCTCATCCAGTGGGTAGATCATCGAAATCTCAATGTAGACGTACCCTTCCTGGCAGATCAGATTCCTTCTTCAGAGAACTTAATAGTCGCTTTTTGGAACCAGCTCCGTCTGCACCTTCCCCCCGGAGTGGAGCTCTTTCGACTTCGACTGTGGGAAACCCCGAGAAATTGTTTTGAATACTATGGCGAAGCCCTATAATCTGACGAATGGACACGGAGCGCATGGATGCGGTGGGGATGGGGAGTGGGAAGAGAATACTTCTTTTCACCAAGAGACGAGAGCTCCTTTGTCCCCTTCCGCTGAGGGGATAAATACAGAATCTGCGATAGCCCATCATTTTGCCGAGATTATGCGACTTTTAGGTCTGGATCTCTCTGATCCCAGCCTTCGAGATACGCCGCGACGAGTGGCTAAAATGTATCTTCGAGAACTCTTCATCGGCCTCGATCCAGCACGAGCACCGGAGGTCCGTCTTTTTCCGAATACCTATGCCTATCGGCAAATGGTAGTGGAAAAAGAAATCCGCGTGCGCTCTATCTGTGAGCACCATTTTGTTCCCATTATCGGGGTCGCTCATGTTGCCTATATCCCGCAGGCCCATGTAGTCGGTCTATCTAAGCTGAATCGGATCGTAGATTACTTCTCTCGGCGTCCTCAGGTACAGGAGCGACTTACCCAGCAGATCGCAGATTTCCTGGAAGAAAAGCTCCAGACTCCCGATGTCGCCGTCGTTATCGATGCGAAGCACTACTGCGTCTCTCTCCGAGGGATACAAGACGAAGCCAGCCGTACTCTCACGTATGCCTTCCGGGGTGCCTTCGCCAGTGGAGAAACCCAGGATCTCTTCCTCCGCATGGTAGGGCTGTAAAGCACAGACGGGATATTCTCTCAGGAGGATTTAGGTCGGGGAGCTCTGCCGCTCTCCAGCGAAACGGAAGCCTCTTTACCTACTTGGTCCTGGAGACGTGATGGAAGGAAAAAGGGCATTTGGCCCCTGTTTTTTTCTATACTTGTACTGTTGAGGGGGTAGCCAGGCAGCCTCCTCTTCGGAGGTGAGGGTTCAATTCCCTCCTCCCTCACGGTATGAGGGATGTCCGATTGTATGCCGCTGTGGAGCAGTCCGGCGGCTGGGTTAAGAAGACTGCTCAGCTAATAGTCCTGAGTACTGTCCTACTGGGGTGGACTCAGCCAGATGAGTTAGATCCGCGGTTAGAGAGAGCGGATAGCTTTCTGAAGTGGGCCTTTGTCCATTTTCCCTTTTCAGACCAGAACCTTCCCAGTTTCTCGCTTGTGGGGGAGGAGCGAATCCGCTACTTCACTCCTCCTTCCGACTCTTTTTGGATTGAGAAACTTCGCGAACTACTTGGACCCGAGTACACTCCTCCAGCGTTTCGGTGGCTTGTGACATGTTTTGTACCGCCAGGGTCCAACGTGCCGATTATTTTCACCGCAGATTGTTACAATCGGGAATGTGTGGGGGTATTGAAGCGAGCTTGCATAGAGTTAGGAGGAGATCCCATGGTTTTGAGGAGAAATGGAGGCTCAGAAACGCCTGTATCTCATGTAAATCTGGAGGCGGCACTGGAAGCGTTTCCGGGAGAAGCGCCAGGCTTTAGACTGGTTTTAGAAAAAAAGGGGGAGAGATGGCTCATGCGAAGTATCCGCTGGAGTGGCCCTTTTCCTTCTGCCCATCAGCTTCGCACGGGGCAAGGCACGCTGCTGTGGGAGAGGGATAACCTCAGAGAGCTCCAATCTATCCTTTCGGCTGTGTCGGAAGGGGAGTATGAGGTTACGGTGATACGGCGCCTTCCTCCGCAAAGGAAAGCGGCTCCTTCTCAGCCTTCGAGTCAGAGAGAGGTGATCCGGCTCCAGCCGAACCCTACGGGCGGAGAGATAGCCGTAACTATCCTGCAAAAGAACGCTCTCCCTGCACAGGTGTCTCTGTACGACTCGCAGGGGAGGGTAGTGGGAGAATATACGGTGCGGAAGAGTCCGGTAACGATCCCTATTTCGGGGCCGGTGGGAGTCTATTTTGTGACTGTCCGGCTCTCTGGAGGGGAGGTCATACGGGAGGTGGTCTGGAAGCACTGAGGAAAGACGGCTCTTTGGGTAGTCTGGAGAGGAGGGGCGGGGGCAGCCCCCAAGGGAGAAAGGCAGAATCCTTCTGGGCATCGAGCTCTTTACCCAAGCTTACCTCAGACGGGGGTCACTCCATCGGCTCAGAAGCTCTCCCACCGCATAAAGCAGCACGAAGATAAGAATAGAAAACTGAGCGATCCCAATAATGAGCGGGAAGTCACTGCTTAGTAAAGCAGAGAAAAGGAGTTTCCCCACGCCAGGCCAGTCAAAAAGCTCTTCTACAAAGAGAGCCCCCGTGAAAAGCCCCGCTAACCATTGAGTAGCTGCGGTGGCCAGAGAAGGAAAAAGATTGCGCAATACATCTGTCCGGAGGACATACAGATCGGATTTGCCTCGGGCCCGGGCCGCTCGGATAAAATCTTCTCTCAGGATATACCGAGCTTGGATAGCGGTCAGCTGAAACAGATACGCTGCTGGTCGTAGCGCTAAAGAGACTACAGGCAAAATCAGGCGCTCCCATGCATAAGAATGGCTCTCGAGAATGGGATCATAAAAATACACATAGCCAGACGGGGGCAGACCTGTCCATTCTCCCCACTTGAAAGCTAAGAGCACTACCAGGAAAATCCCTATGACATAACTTGGCAGAGCCAATAAGAGCAAGGAAAAGCTCTGAAGAAGGAAATAGGGCTTGTAGGCATGCCAGAGGCCTCCGCCTATGCCTAAGGCCATAGCTACAATAAAGGCTCCTATGCTAAGGAGAGCAGTGGCGGGAAGTCGCTCTCCGTATAGCTCAGAGACGGGCCGTCCGTAGTAGTAAGATGTACCGAAGGTAGGGACTCGCCATCTACCTTCTTCATAAGGGAGCCAGTCTTTCCAGGCGTAGAGATATTGAAGCCATAAGGGTTTGTCAAGATGGAGCTGGGCTCGTATCATCTCAAGAGAAGTTTGGTCTGACCGCTGCCCCAGTAGCATCTGAGCGGGGTCCCCCAGGAGTCGTACCAAAAAGAAGAGTAAAGTAAAACTGAAAAAAAATAGAAGGAATGCCCGAAGCCCGATCCTCAGGATGAACTGGCCCATGAAGTGAGCTCTGACCCTTTTGGTAGGCGTCTCCAAGGCCACTTAGCTCGGATGACCCCCTCTTCCAGATAAAGGGCACCCGAGGAGGCACGCAGCATCGCTTTTAGAACGGTCTGATCTTGAGGAGCAAAGCAAATAGGTAAACCTTTAGAACGGGGCCATTCGGTGCGAACATCGCGAGGAGAAGCGGTCACCCCAACCACTCGGACATCCGATGGTAACCCTTCTATGAGCTGTCTCAGCTGAGCGATCTCCGGTTCACGCAGTGCTTCTAAACGAAGTGCTACTATTATCAGCACTTTGCCTGTCAACTCATCTATCTGGCAGTCAGTCAGCTTCGTGGAGACATAATCTGTGATTTCGGGGACGCCTCTGGACCCGGGAGAGAGGGCTTCTTTGAGGTTTTTCCCTGTATGGTATGGGAGAAAATCTATGGCGGGAAGGTAGGAGTAAAAATAGTAGGTCATTCCAGCAAATACTCCCGTCATCCCCCAAGCTACGGGGAGAAGCCATTTTCGAGGTATCCAAGGGGCTATCTCTTCTCTTTTCAGAAAGAGATAGCCGATGAAAAAGAGGAGCACAACATCTTTAGCAAAAGATTGCCAAGGAGTGAGTTTGATCACCTCACCAAAGCAACCGCAGTCCGACACAGCTTTTGTAATGGCGGAGTAGGCTGTCAGGAAAGTGAAAAATAGGATCATCGAGACGAGGCTCCAGGTTGTGAGATGACGGGCATATCCGATAAGAAGAAAGAGGGCCAAAGCTGTCTCTGCAACAGCTATCACTCCTGCCAACCCTACACTCCACGGACTCAATAACTCGTGAAAAGGGAGGTCGGTATGTTTCTGGAATACTTCAAAATACTCGTCTAACTTGTAGGCGAATCCACGCACATCATTTATCTTAATCAATCCAGATATAGTGAAAAGAACTCCCACCAAAATGCGAGATAATCCAAGAAAAACGTCTCTCTTAGCGTGCATAGGCTGTACTTCTTTTTTCTCGGATAACGGTTACTTTTATTTGGCCGGGGTACTGCATGTTGGATTGGATTTCTTCGGCCACAGCTTGGGCGATTTTATCAGTAAGTTCATCGGTCACCTTTTCACTTTCTACCAGGATACGGAGTTCCCTTCCTGCCTGGAGGGCATAAGCCTGCACTACACCTGGGAACTTCTTGGGGAGATTTTCTAACTCCTGTATTCTTTGGATGTATTTTTCGACGGTTTCTCTTCGTGCGCCTGGACGAGCCCCACTGATAGCATCGGCCACTTGTACTATCGGGGCCAGGATGGTGGTCATTTCGATTTCATCGTGATGAGCTCCCACGGCGTTGAGTACATCGGGGTGTTCTTTATTTCGTTTGAGGATTTCCATGCCGAGGAGGGCATGAGGTAGCTCGGGGTTTTCATCGGATACCTTTCCTATGTCATGGAAAAGGCCTGCTCTTTTTGCTAAGCGGACTTTTTCCTTAGGAAGTCCAAGTTCGGCTGCGATAAGGGCGGCAAAACGGGCTACTTCTTTCGAATGGTGCAAAAGGTTCTGACCGAAAGAGAATCGGAAGCGCATCTTCCCCACGAGGTCTCGTATCTCTGGTGTGACCCCTCTTAGATCCAGCGACATGAGGGTTTTGTGTCCTACTTCTCGGATTTCCTGCTCCATCTCCTGTTCGACTTTTTTGGCTACTTCCTCTATGCGGGCGGGATGCACGCGTCCATCTGCCAAGACTCGTTGCAAGGTGCGGCTGGCTATTTCTCGGCGGATGGGATCATGGCAGGAGATGACGATGGCTCCGGGGGTATCGTCTACGATGATCTCTACGCCCGTGAGGCTTTCTAAGGTTCGGATGTTGCGCCCTTCTCGTCCGATGATACGACCTTTATGTTCGTCACTTTCGAGGGGAAAGGTAGTCACGCTGTGTTGGATAGCTTGTTCCACTCCCACTCGAGAGAGGGTGATGGCAACGATCCGCTGAGACTCTTCTACTGCTCGTATGCGGGCTTCTTCGAGGATCTGTTGCACTTGGGCATGCGCGCGGGATTCTGCTTCATGGCGTAAGTTCTCCATGAGCTGATGGAGAGCCTCTTCCTGTGTCATACCCGCTAACTTCTCGAGTTGAGATAGGAGCTCTTTTTCCCTATGTGCCAGTATTTCTTCTTTTTCCAAAATTTCTTTAAGGCGCTGAGCTTGGGCTTCTCGTTGCTGCTCGAGTCTCTCGAAGTCCTTTTGGAGAGAGGTGAGCTGCATCTGAATCTGTTCTTGGCGACGGTTGAGGTTTTCTTCTAAGCTAAGAACTTGTTTATGGCGTTCATCGATTTCTCGGACTCTGGCTTCTGCGCGGGCAAGGATTTGTCGGGCTTTTTCTTCTGCATTGGCCAGGTCCTGCGCCATCCGTTCTCGGATGCGTTTTTCTGCCTCTTTTTCTGCGGTATGGAGCTTTCGAGAAGCTTCCTGGAGCTTGTGTTGGGCTTTTTGTTCAAGCCGTTGAAGCCGAGCTTGGGTTTCTTTTTCCAAAGCAGCTAACCGTTCTTGGTGTTCTGTTTCTGCTTTTTGAAGGCGCTGACGATGTCGGATGGTAAGCACTCGAAACGAGAAGTAGCCTATGCCAGCACCTATTAGAAGTCCAGTGAGGGTGGGTATGAACCATTCCATAGTCATGTAGGTTTAGAGGGTTGGGAAAGAGGAGGGAGTAAAGTTTCTATTCGCTGACAGAAGGCTTCATACAGGTGAAGGCGATCGCTAAGGGCTTCCAACACACTCAGCGTAGCCATCAACCAGTGTGTGAGCTCGTCTGCTTCGGGTCGTTGCTTGCGAAAGACAAGAGCCTGCTGCTGGATGTCAGTCAGCAGGTGTTCCAGTCTCGCTATCGTTTCTGGGGGGGCTTGGACGGTCAAGCGCCTCCCCAGTAGGGTCCAGGTTCGGGTCTCCTCTGTCATGCGATAGAGCCATTTTTACTCTCTCTCGCAGGAGCAAGAGCCGCGCTCGGGTGCGCTCCCATTGCGCCTGCCAGGCCAAAAGTAGTTTTTTCTTTTCATTCTCCGAACGTTCATAAGCAGCACGCAGGGCTCGAATCCGAGTTTCCAACTGCTTCAGTCGTTCTTCGAGCTCTTCATTCGAGAATATAGACATGATTGTTGGCTTGGATATCGAGGGAAAGTCCGCTGGGGTCTACCTCTACTTTTTTTACGGGACCTCGAGTATAGAATACCTTGAGAAGGGTGGAGGGCTCTTTAGCCCAGGCTTCTGCAGGGAATCGCCAGAGAGAGGCACTCCCATCTGCGTATGTCAGCTTGACCCAAAGGGGCCATACCAGTCCTCCTCGGTTTCGAAAACGCACCCTTACTTCATATAGTTCTCCTTCAGAGCGGAGGTACTTTTGGGCGGCTTTGGTTGCTTCTGTAAAGGCTTCTCTATGGGCACGCAGGAGCTGGTGGTAGGCCTTTTCATTTTCTTCAACGTACCTGTCCCGCAGTTGAGGATGCTTTTCTACGTAAAAAGATAGCCTTACAGTATCTCGGGCTATCCAGCGAAGATAGGCTTCCACAGCAGCTTTTTCTTCTGCCAAGAGGTTTTCTCGAGTGGCTTTTTCGCTTCGAATCTTTTCTTGGATGACAGTGTCTATGGCGATATCGACAGGGAGGGTATCTAGGAACCATCCTTTCCAAAACCACCCCAGCTCTTGGGTTAAAGCGCCTGATAGCATGCGGAAGAAGTCCCAGGGTTCTGGATGTTTGAAAGCCCATGTCCGTGCATATCGTTGAAAAGCTGTATCCATCCTCTGGGGGTCCAGTATATACTCTCGGAGCGTTTCTAGGCCGATGGCGACTTTGAGGTAAGCATTTGCCCCCATCTCTCGGATGCCAAGGGGATGAGATAAGATTGCCTGGCTGTAGCCGCTTGCCAAGTAGTCTCGTACCCGTTTTCGTTCAGCTTCGGCTTCCTTTTCTCGCAAGAGAGGCTCAAAACTTCTTTTTGTGAGATTTTCCAGATACGTATTGAGCCCTTCGTCGAGCCACATCCATCGCCGCTCATCAGAGCAGACTACCATAGGAAAGAAGTTGTGTCCTACCTCATGTATAACGAGAGAAATGAAGCTGTGTCGGGTGCCTTCCGTGTAGGTGCCTTTTTTCTCCACTCGCTGACGCCCGCAAAAGACTATCATGGGATACTCCATGCCGAAGACGGCGCCGTAGGTGACGGTCATGGCAGGATAGGGAAAAGGAAAAGTATACCGGCTATACTCTTGCAAAGTATGTTCCGTAGCTCCGATGGCGAGATAGCGCCAGAGGGGGGCTACTTCTGTAGGATAAAAAGCTTGAAGGAGGGTGGGCTGAGGGGCGCCTGGGACTTGGGTGTATCGGGCCTCCCAGATATACTGGTGACTGGCAGCGAAGGCAAAGTCACGGACATTTTCGGCTCGGAAGCGCCAAGCCTGCACTTCCTTGCCTACTTCCCTCGGTATCTCTTCGGCCGGGATAACGAACGTAGTACTGTCGAGGCTTATTCTTTTCCATCGCTGAAGTTGAACTGGAGAGAGGACTGTTTCGGGGTTTTGCAGTTGACCAGTTGCGGCGACTGTGTAACCCTTAGGCAGGCGAAGGGTTACTTCATAGTTTCCGAACTCCGTGGCGAACTCGCTGGGTCCGTAGTAGGGCATTTTTTCCCACCCCCGAATGTCATTCAGCAAAAGGGGACGAGGGTAATACTGTGCGACTTGGTAGATGGGGCCTTTTTCGGTAGCCATATACCCGCCCCTCCCTTCTACAGTAGCATCGTTGAGGGTAAAGCTCCATCGCAATCGAAGGGTGACCTTTTCACCAGTGTTCAGACAGCGTGGCAGCCCGACCTCCAGCGCCGTTTCTTCCAATCGATATGGGAGAGGGCGGGCGAGAGAGCCTTCTTCTATCGAGAGCTCTTCTAACTGAAAGTCTGTCTGTAAGTAGTTGGCCAGCTGCCGACTGTATAGCTCTATGCGGGAAGCCTCTCCTCGGCGAGCATCTCGTTGAAAGTTTTCCCAGAGGAAATTGCGGCTGAGATGACCGTATCCTCGCAGGCTAAAGTAGTTGGGCTCTACAGCGAGCCAGAGGTAGCAGAGGGAAAAAGGCCCTCGATGGGTATAGGTAAGACGAGCGGTGCCTTGTAGCCGATGTGTGGTAGGGTCGATAGTGATTTCCATCTGATAATCGGCTTGATTTTGCCAGTATGCAGAAGATGGGGTACCTAAGGGGGTCCGCGAAGGAGGGGGGGGAGGAGCGAAGTCTTCTAATGGCTGAAAAGGGTCTCTGTGGAAAGCGGTTTGTGCGGAAAGATAGGTCAGCCAAAAGATACTAACCAGAAAGCGTTTACGCATTAGGGTAGCCATGTGCGAAACTCCTGTGCTTTTTCAGAGAGGCCTACTTCGATGAGCTCGGTTTCAGAGAGCCCCTTTTGGGCCGCCAGTTCTCGGAGTTGATGGGTGATTTCCATCGAGCAAAACTTCGGACCGCACATGGCACAGAAGTGAGCCACTTTGGCTCCTTCAGCTGGGAGAGTCGCATCATGATAGGCCTGAGCTCTCTCAGGGTCTAAGGCGAGATGAAACTGGTCTCTCCAGCGAAAGGCAAATCGAGCTCGGCTAAGCAAGTAATCTCGCCATTGAGCAGCGGGATGGCCTTTTGCGATGTCAGCGGCATGCGCTGCGATTCGGTATGCGAGAATTCCTTCCCTCACATCTTCTTTATTCGGTAAGCCGAGATGTTCTTTAGGGGTTACATAGCATAGCATAGCGGTACCAAACCAACCTATCATGGCCGCGCCGATGGCGGAGGTGATATGATCATAGCCAGGGGCTACATCGGTTACCAAGGGTCCTAAGGTGTAAAAAGGACGTTCATGGCAATCTTCTAACTCCTTCTGCATGTTTTCCCATATCAGCTGCATGGGGATGTGTCCAGGGCCTTCGATCATAACCTGAACATCGTACTCGTAGGCGATTCGGGCCAGCTCTCCAAGCGTACGGAGCTCGGCATATTGGGCTTCGTCACTTGCGTCTGCGATGCTGCCCGGGCGTAAACCATCTCCAAGCGATATCGATACGTCGTACTTGCAAAGGATATCACAGATTTCTTCAAAGTGCGTATACAAAAAGTTTTCTTTATGATGGGCTAAGCACCACCGGGCCATGATAGAGCCGCCTCTGGACACTATCCCCGTGACGCGATCCAGAGTTTTGGGAATATAAGCGAGGCGGACTCCTGCATGGATTGTGAAATAGTCTACTCCCTGCTCACATTGCTCTATGAGGGTTTCTCGGAAAAGCTCCCAGGTGAGCTCTTCCGGTTTCCCCCCTACTTTTTCCAGGGCTTGGTAGATAGGAACGGTGCCTATTGGGACGGGGGTATTGCGCAGGATCCACTCGCGGGTTTCGTGGATATGGCGGCCTGTGGAGAGATCCATGATCGTATCAGCTCCCCAGTAGACAGCCCAGACCGCTTTTTCTACCTCTTCCGCGATGGAGGAGGTCACGATGGAGTTTCCGATGTTTGCGTTGATTTTGGTGCGGAAGTTTCGACCGATAATCATGGGTTCGGTTTCAGGGTGATTGATGTTAGCGGGGATGATTGCCCTTCCCGCAGCTACTTCTTGACGGACAAATTCTGGAGTGATTTCGTCGGGTAGGATAGCTCCCCATCCTTGTCCTCTATGGAAACGGGGGAGCTTTTTCTCCTTGTTTTTGTATGCTTCTATGCGCTGATTTTCTCGGATAGCGATATATTCCATTTCGGGGGTAATGACGCCTGCTTTGGCATAGTGAAGCTGCGTAACTGTCCTTCCCTTTTTAGCCCGTAAAGGAAGGTGAGGGTGTGGAAAAGCCGTAGGGGGAGGATTCTCGTATATCTCTTGCCCCAGTTTTGTGGAAAAATGAGTGAGGGCTTCTACGTCTTCTCGGGAGAGGATCCAGGGCGCTCGTAACCGAGGAAGGCCCTGGTGTATATCGACCCGAATATCTTTGTCTGTGTAAGGTCCGCTTGTATCGTAGGCGTAATAGATGGGATATTCGGGGTCTTCTAAGTGGACTGCCCGAAAGGGTACTTTCAGATAGGGATACAGGGTTCCCTGTATATAGATTTTCTCAGAGGCAGGGTATCCCAGAGAAAAGTTTCTTTGTGAGGGGAGGGTAGCCTGTTTCATGATATGCCAAATATAGGGAGGGTAAAGCATTCTGCGGTAAGCACTTCTATGGAATGGCTTTTGGAGCTCGGGGATTGGGGTCGGAAGGAGGGGGCGGGCGCCTCTGGCGCCCGCCCCCTGTCAGATCGATTTCCCATCTCAGATTCTTTTCTCTATACCGAGTACGAAATGAGCGTGTTCCTTCCCCTCTGTCTGAGATGCCTTAAATTACTATCGGGGCTCATACCGAGCCCCGATAGCAGAAAAGGTTCTATCAGAACGGTATATTAGGGCCGAGCGACCTTCACCGAAAGCGTGGCGCCAGCGGCGTTTTGCGTGACGCTTTCGACCCGTACTAAGCCATAGATGGTCCCTTGACGGAAGGCCAAAATCCGTCCATTGGTACATTCCGCTCGTTGATTGCCATTTCCTGTAAAATCATTTACGTCAGTGCCATTATTGAAGGCGGCGGCGATTCCAGAATAGGTAACCCCATCGAAGTTTACTCCGGTAGTGGAGCGGAAGTTGGTCGTCTGCGTGGAGGGATTGTCCCATTCTACGGGCGTACCGTCATAGATGGCGTCTCGGAGGATGGCGGGGGAGATGATGCTATGACGAGCGGTGGTACTAGAGTAGAAGTAAACGAAGAGAATGCTGCTGGGATTCCCATTCGCTGCACTGCGATCTTGAAGAGAGAAAGTGCCCGAGCCGGCTTGGTAGCGAAGGTGTGTGCCTTTTCCATCAGCTTGATTGGTGTAGGATTGGTTGAGGTAACTGTCGATAGTAGGGGAGGGATTAGAGGTGGTATCCTGGAAAGTGATTCGGAAGGACTTCGTGGCAGTCTTGTCGTTTTTGTCCCGGATCGTGAAAGTGTAGGTGAAAACTTGGCCGTTCGTCCCGGTGATATTGGTCAAGGTTGTATCAAAAGTAAAACTGGTTCCGTTCGAAGCGCTTCGATTGGTAAAAACATTCTGATTTCCCGCCCCAGCATTGAAAGAAAAAGAGAAATCTTTGAGATCGGCATCATCTTTGCCCGAGCCTTTCTGGAAAAGGAGCTTGAATCGAAAACTGTAAGAGCCAGGGGGTACAGTTTGATCTCCGGCTACGATGCCTGTCTCGTTTGGGATGATGATGCTGGGGCCATTTTGTTCTTTTTCCTTTTTGCAAGCCACGAATGTGGCAAATGTGAGGGCTGTCAGGAGCCCTGTCCGTACGAGTGCTGCTCTGTACTGCATACTAGGGCAAAGGTATGGCAAATTTTGTACCACTGATTTTTTCCTGCTAAAGTTAGCTATCGGGAGTCTCTGCCGAAAGCAGCATCAAAGGCCGCTACATACTTTGACTGATTCGCATGCACAGAATACCTGTTTTCGACGGTATCTCGGGCTGCTTGACCGATGCGTGCGCGAATGGATGGATTTTCTATGAGCCAAGAAATTTTATCCACCCACTCATCTTCGTTCTGAGCAAATAAACCATTGTATCCTTCTTCCACCACTTCGCAGTTCATGCCAACGGGTGAGATGATAGGGGGGATGCCTAACGCCATATATTGGAGAGCTTTGAGAGCGCACTTTCCTCTGCTCCATGTATCGTTAGGTAGAGGCATGAGACCGATGTCGAGCGGTTGGAGGTCTTCTACCTCACTTTCTGACCGCCAGGGAAGTACTTCTGCTGGAAAAGGAGGTTGGTAATGAGGAGCTCCTATAAAACGAAAACGAATGCGATCCTTGTACTTCCTGTGAAGAGAAAGAAGAGCATTTTCTGCTACCTTAAGATGTTTTAGGGTAGTATAACTCCCAGTCCAGCCGATCGTAACCCTATCTGAAGGAGATTTAGGAACCGGTCGATACAGTTCAGTATCTATGGTCGTAGGTATGATTCGGACGTCATTTGCATACTGTCTGGCATAGTCAGCAAGAAATTGATTACATACTGTGACTACACGGGCCATGCGTAAAAGGGCAGGGACCTTTTGAGCGCTTTTGAGCCAACCAAAGGCCCGGTTGGATTCGGATACATCTGGTATCCAGATGGCATCGTCAAAGTCCAGTAGGATCGGAAGATCTCGGGTCCATAATCGTTCGAAAAATGTCGTACCGAGCAATGTAGCTTCTCTATACAGATAGATGCCTTGCCATTTCTTCTTTCTTGGACTTTCTGATAGAGTTTCTTGAATGGCTTCTAAAAAAAGTATGACTCGTTTCCCTAACGACGTGGAAGGATTTCTGAATTTTCTATAAGCTGAATCGTTGAAAAAGCTCCGCCATTCGAGATGGTATCCCTCTCTGGCGAGAAGAGTAATATATTGTTCTATTCGGAAACGCAATCCAGGCACCGTATTCCGAGGATAAGTCGTCAGTAAACCTATCGTTTTACTCATTATTCAAGCCAAACTGGAGGGAGATTTTCTAGAATTTCGATTTCCTTGAAGGGAGGGGTTTTACGGCTGCCCACTTTCTTTACCCATTCGCTCATTTTGCGCAGCCCTTCAGGTAGAGGGGTTAGCTGTTCTGGATTGATGCCTAAGATTGTGTAGGCTTTGGTGTGATCAGCATAGGCATGTATCACTTCGTTTCGCGGAGGAAGGTACCGTATAGGTTGGTGTATTCCCATGACAGTCATTACAGTTTCCGCCAATGCGTTAATGGTATATGGAACGTCCCCGCCGATATTGAAGATTTGATTGTAAGCCCCTGGGATATGTACACTGCGGGCAATATGGGGGGCTACATCTGCTATATAAGAAAAAGCTCGGGTCTGAGTCCCATCCCCGAAGATGGTGAGGGGCTTTCCCTGCAAAAGCTGATTCATAAAAATTCCCACGACATTCCGGTATCTATCCCCGATATTTTGACGTTCGCCGTATACATTATGAGGCCGGAATATGATGTAGTTCAAGCCAAAAAGCTCATGTGCTGCTTTTAAGTCCATTTCAACTGCATACTTGGCTATGCCATAGGGATCTTCGGGTTGAGGTATGAGATCTTCATGCATGGGAAGTTGATTTCTCCCATATACTGCGATTGAAGAAGTAAATACGAAGCATTCTGTCTTTCTTTTTATAGATAGATTTATCAAGTTGGCGCTTCCAATGAGATTGTTTTCATAGTTGAATCTCCTGATAAAGTGACTCAGCCCCTCCGCTGCATAAGCGGCCAGGTGGTATACATAGGTAAAGTTATATCTTTGGAACAGCTGCTCCAGCAGAGGCAAATCTAAAATGCTTCCTTTCACAAAATGAGCCTTTTCAGGTATATTGTCTAAGTAACCACCGCTTAGATCATCTAAGA
>JANZYW010000039.1 GCA_026413325.1 Bacteroidia bacterium
TTCGGACAAGCCTTCTTGCCTCTTCATCCCACGCGGTATGCCGAACTCTTCGGAGAAAAAATCGCCCGATACAACGTCCGAGTGTGGCTCATTAATACCGGATGGACAGGAGGACCTTACGGCGTCGGCAGGCGCATGCCTCTGCCCTATACAAGAGCGATGGTGAAGGCTGCCCTCAGCGGCGCATTAGAGACTGTCTCGTATATCTCTGAACCAGTCTTTGGTCTTTCTATTCCTACGGCTGTGCCGGACGTCCCTTCAGAATACCTTATCCCCAGAAACACCTGGCCCGACCCGAGCCAATACGACAAGCAAGCGGCGCAGCTGGCCCAGCTTTTCCGACAGAACTTCGAGAAATACGCAGACTTCGCCTCTGATGAAATAAAACAGGCCCAACCGAATCCAGCCGCGGTGCTCACCTAATGTCTCACGTCCCTGAAACCATCCGAATCATAGGGGCCCGCCAGCACACCCTCAAACATGTCACCGTTTCCCTCCCGCGACACAAGCTCACGGTAATATGTGGATGGAGCGGATCTGGAAAGACTACGCTGGCTTTCGATACCCTCTATGCAGAGGGATTCAGTACTTATGTAGAAAGCCTAAGTACCTACGTACGGCAGTTTCTCCCTCGGATGCCCAGACCCGCAGTGGAGCGGATCGAAGGGCTAGCCCCCGCTATCGCCCTGCAACAGAGTCGCTTCACTGGAGGGCTCCGTTCCACTGTCGCAAGCTTAAGCGAGCTCTACCCCTATCTGCGCCTTCTCTTCGCTCGAGTGGGAACCCTGTACTCTCCTATTAGCGGGAGGGCTGTAGAGAGGTATTCCTTAGAGGAAGTAGTTGAGTTTCTCCTTCAGCAGCCCAGTGGGACAGAGATACTAATCCTTCGTCCCTTTCCTTCGGAGGGAGCGGAGTCTCTCCCCACCGCCGCAGAAAAGCTCGTTCAAGAAGGGCACGACCGCTTTTTTTGGAAAGAGACCCTCTATGAATGGCCTGACTTCCCCCCCACTCAAAGCATAGAGGAAGTATATGTGGTAGTAGACAGACTTTTCTTAGACCCCAGCGAAGTAGAGCTTCGGGCCCGCCTTATGGAAAGCTTGGAGGAAGTGTGGTACACTCATGCACGACAAGCCTGGGTCTGGTTGCAGGGCAAGGGAGAGTTTTACTTTTCTGGGCAGCTCTACGCGGAGGGATACACTTTCCGAGAACCCACCCCTGAGCTCTTCAACTACCTCAGTTCATACGGAGCCTGCCCCACCTGCCAAGGACGGGGCCGAAGCCTAAGCCTAAGTGAAGAACGGGTTATCCCAGACCCCCGAAAAAGCTTACAGGAAGGGCTGGTGGCACTCTGGCAAGAAAACCCCTTCTTACAAGCCTACCAACAACAGTTCATCGCACAAGCTCAAGAAATTATCCCTCCAGACCTCCCCTACTATGCTTATTCTACCCACCAGAAACGACTGCTGTGGTGGGGCGATCCCCTGAAAAATATCCCAGGAATCTTTGCCAGCTATGAGGCAGCATTGAAGGAAAGAAGCTATGCAAGAGCTCTATTCAACTACCAAGGAGAGGGAGCATGCCCCGCTTGCGAAGGAAGCCGTCTCCACCCAGATACTCGATGGATACGCATTGCGGAGCGTTCTCTGCCTCAGCTTTTTTCTATGAGCATTGCCGAGCTATCAGAGTGGCTCCAACGTATCGAACTGGCTGAGCCCCAACGCACCATCGCCAAACCCCTCCTCCAAGAGCTTCGCCATCGTACCCCTCTCCTGGTAGAGGTGGGCCTTGGTTACCTCACACTGGGACGAGCAGGGGAAACTCTCTCCGGAGGAGAAAGCCAGCGACTCCAGCTCGCTACCGTACTTGGAGGCCAGCTTACCGGGGCCATCTATGTGCTGGACGAACCTACTATCGGCTTACACCCCCGAGACACCCGCCGACTCCTCTCTGTCATCCAACAGCTTCGAAATGCACCCAATACCGTAGTCGTCGTAGAACACGATGAGAACTTCATCCGAGAAGCAGAATATCTCATAGAAATGGGACCCGAAGCCGGCGAAAAGGGGGGGGAAGTAGTCTTCACTGGAACTTTCGAGGAGCTTCTGACCCGAGAAACGCATACAGCCACCTATTTTCGCCTTCCTCCCCCTCCCCTCCCTCCTCCTATTAGTCCAGAAAAAAACTCTTGCATCCGTCTAGAAGGCGCCTGCCTTCATAACTTGAAAAACATTAGCGTAACTTTCCCACTTCAGGCCCTTACGGTGGTAACAGGCGTAAGTGGCTCCGGAAAAACTACTTTAGTTCTTCATTTACTTGCGCCTCTTCTCTTAGAAGGAAACTTCTCCCGAACCGCAGACTCCCCTGAAGAGGTCTTGCACCCTCAAAAGGGGCATCTTTTCAAGCGACTCACCTTAGCAGGGCACTTGGTACAAGAAGTCCAAATCCTCACCCAACAGAACCTCTCCCGCAATCGCCGCTCCATTATCGCTACCATTAGTGGAGCCTATGACTCCATCCGAGAGCTCTTTGCTCGCGCTGCCGAAACTTCCGAGACAGAGCTTTCACCCAGTTTCTTTTCTTTCAATGTACCGGGAGGTCGCTGTGAAACCTGCCAGGGAGAAGGGGTCATTATTAAGACTATGCAGTTTCTCGCAGATGTGCGATTGCCATGTCCAAGTTGCGGAGGAAAAAGGTTCCAGAATTTTATTTTGGAAGTGGAAGTGGGAGGAAAAAACATCAGTGATATCCTTTCTCTGACGGTACAAGAGGCACTGGCTTTTTTCTCTTCTCTGCCCAAAATCCCAGTTCGCCTAAAAGAAGCCCTAAAGGTTGCCTTAGAGCCGTTTCTGGACTTGGGTTTAGGCTACCTTAAGCTGGGACAAGCTACGACAGAGCTATCTGGCGGAGAAGCGACTCGGCTCAAGCTACTCCCTTATCTTCAGCCAAATACCCACCCCACTCTTTTTCTGATAGATGAGCCGACGACAGGTCTCCACTTCGACGACGTGACTCGCTTGATCAGTGCTTTCCGCCATCTCACCCGCCAAGGGCATACCCTTATCGTAGTAGAACACAACCTCGATCTCATAGCTCAAGCCGATTGGGTGATCGATTTGGGGCCTGAGGGAGGAGATGAGGGAGGATATCTCGTGTATGAAGGCCCGATTGCTTCATTCCTAAATCATCCTACCAGTTACACTGCAGCTGCCTTACGGGAAAAATATGCGCGTGGGTCTGTTTGAAGACGCTTGCTGGGAGGTGCTGCTCCCTTTCACCCGAACCCGCCCTATTTGGAGGATCTGGTGGGGTATGGATACCCTCGCAGCGAAATGGAACCGATATTATGGTTATGAAGTTTTGGGTTACCTCCCCGCCCGGTCGTATCTATGGCAGCTTTACCCGCCTGTCTCCCCCCCTGGCCCTATTACATGGATCAATGCTCGCTTGCTCCCCCATACTCCTGATCTCAGCAGATGGCTCACAACGATAGAACCAGATAAACTGTACTGCGTCAAGGAGGGTATCCCGGTAGCTCTGCGCACCCAAAAAGCTCTGACGCCTTCTCCGACGGAAGAGCCTACCACCCCTCCGTGGAAGGAGCCTTTCAAGACAGCTGAAGTCCCGCAAGAGCTCGAGCTGTACTGGCTTCGGCACCCCACCGATCTTTTCCAGCATACAGGAAATATTTTAGCAGCAGATTGGCTACACTGGAAGGCGCCTCGTTCTCCTCTCCCCCCTTCTCTCTCTGTACGGGGGAAAGACAACCTTTATCTACACCCTACTGCTCGAGTAGGATTTGCATGTATCGATGCAGAGCAAGGCCCTGTATGGATAGGCCCCCACGCAGAGATCCAAGATGGGTGCCTACTCCAACACACCAATGCCATCGGTCCCCATACCACTCTCTTGCTCGGAGCGAAAATACGCACCCACAATAGTATCGGTCCTTGGTGTAAAATCGGGGGGGAAGTAGGGCAAAGTACCTTTCTGGGATACTCGAATAAAGCACATGAAGGATTCGTAGGGCATTCAGTGATTGCGGAGTGGTGCAACATCGGTGCCGGCTCTAATACCTCCAATCTAAAAAACACCTACGGCACCGTACGTTTATATAATCCTTCAACTCAGCAGGTAGAGGATACTGGACTCCAGTTCTGCGGGCTTCTAATGGGGGATTATGCCCGCTGTGGGATTCAGACTCCCTTCACCACCGGTTGTATGGTAGACTTGTTTGCCAATGTCGTGAGTACTACCTTCACTCCCAAATACATTCCTCCTTTTACTTGGAGTGAGGGGCAAAAGTGGTCTAAAGACAAAATGCTTATCGCTGCACAGCGGATGAAGATGCGACGAGGTTTGCATCTCTCAGACGCCGAGGCAGCCCTTCTTCAGGAGCTATGGGAAATGCTCAATTCAAACCCCATTCCCGAGCAAAACGCTTGAACATGTATAGATTCCACAGAAGCTTTCGATAGTTGACTTTCCGCCGCTGGTGCGCTTGCCACAATCCCTGGATGACTTTGGGCTGGAACCAGGGATCAGGAGAAAAAAGCTCATGTTCGATGGGTGCACGAAGTTCCTCCCGAAGCCATCGGGATAACGGTACCCCAAATCCCTTCTTCGGACGATGGAGAATCTGGGGGGGAAGTCGTCTTTCCATCAGCCTTTTCAAGAGAAATTTCGTCTGATTTCCTCGTCGGCGATAACAAAGAGGCAACTGAGCCAAAAAGGCGACCACCTCCCGGTCTAAAAGGGGAGCCCTAACCTCCAGTGAGTTATACATACTGGCACGGTCGACTTTGACCAAAATATCATCTTGGAGGTACGTTTTGTAGTACAAATACGCAGTCTGTGCGAACAAGTCTGCCGTCGGGGGGAGCCTTCTCAGATATTCCTCAAGCCATTTATCGAGAATAAAAGCCGCTCCTTGTGAAAAAGGGGGCTGCAGCAGAGACGCTAACTCCTCTGGCAAAAAAGAGGCCAACCAGCGGGTATGTCTTTGGATAGGAGGCCCCGTGAACCCGCGAAGAAATTGTCGGACTTTGAAGTCGAAGGCAATATTCGAATCGCTTGCAGGCAGAAGAAGCTCAGCAGCTCTCTCCAGAACTTGAAAAGCAAAAGAATGCCACCAGGAGACCCACCGAGCATATCGTTCAGCGATAAAGGTAGGATACCCTGCCTGTAATTCATCTCCCCCGTCCCCTCCCAATGCCACTATCACCCGTTGACGAGCAAACTGAGAGAGAAAATACGTAGGCAAAATAGATGCATCTGCAAAAGGCTCATCTAAAAGAGGAAAAACCTCCTCCACCAGCTCAAGCGCCCGTTCTGGAGTAAGGATAGCTGCGTAGTGCTCGGAGCCGAGATGATGGGCCACCTGAAGAGCATAATCACTCTCATCATACGATCGCTCGGTAAAACCGATAGAAAATGTGAGGATAGGTGTCTCTCGGGCCTGTTGAGCATACCATGCTACCGTCGAACTATCCAATCCTCCACTGAGGAAAACCCCGACGGGCACATCCGCCACCAATCGGAGACGGGTCGCCTCTGCCAAAAGAATATCGAATCGATGAAGTATTTCTGAGAAAGGAGGGAGATTCTCTTGAGGCAAAGGAGGCTCCCAATAGGCTTCTTTCTCCTTCAGAATACCCCTCTCGACAACGAGATAATGTCCGCCTTCCAACTTGTATATCCCTTCGCTAATGGAGAAAGGTGTGGGCACATAATCTAATACCAGATAAGCTTGAAGAGCTGGGACGCAAAGCCGCTTCGGGATGTGGGGATGCTGCCAAAGAGCCTTTAACTCTGAAGAAAAAGCAAATAAGCCAGGTTGAAAGGTGTAGTACAGAGGTTTCTTTCCCATGGGGTCCCGAGCGAGAAAGAATCGCTCCTGCACTCGGTCATAAATAGCGAAAGCAAACATACCCCTCAGTCGCAGGAGACATTCCTTTCCCCACACTGCATAGGCGGATAGGAGCACCTCTGTATCCGAGGAAGTCCGAAACCTGCACCCCTCCCTTTCTAATAGCCTTCGCAAGTCAGAGAAATTATAAATCTCGCCATTGAAGACGATTACATACCGCCCATCCGCCGATACAAAGGGCTGGTGACTTCGTGGATCTAAGTCCAATATGCTGAGGCGAGCATGCGCCAAAGTGACAGGATCTTCTCTCCAGACACCTTGAAAATCGGGACCTCGGTGCTTCAGGGCACCGATCATCCTCCAAGCTACCTGCTCATCTCCTTTTCCCCAGAAACCCACTACCCCACACATACAGGGTCATTCCACCGAAATGAGCTTATCATCAGAAGATATTCGCTCCCGAACCTGTGCTGGAGGACGACCCGTAGACTCGTAATACACTCGAATCAGTAGCTCAGCCAACACCCCTATCAAGAGAAGTATCACCCCCACACTGATAAAAAGGGCTGTAAATACGGGCAAGGGAGTTTCCACAAATGATTTTTGTCCAGTGAGTTTGTAGTACAAGGCCCAGAAGAAAGAAGCAATCCCCCCCAAAATCGATATCAGACCCACCCCCCCGAAAAACTGGATGGGACGTTGAATGTACCGGTCCAAAAAAACAATGAGAACAAGGTCCAGCAGTACAGAGACAATCCGCATCATGCCATAATTGCTACGGCCATATTTTCGGGAGCGGTAATGAACCGGAATCTCCGTAATACGTCCACCTTCCCACTTGGCATAAATAGGGATAAATCGATGCATTCGTCCGTACAATCGGATAGGAGCCAGTATCTCTCTCCGATACGCCTTTAGGGTACATCCATAGTCATGAAGGTGGACGCCTGAGATCCAGCTTATGAGCGCATTGGCTAATACCGAAGGGAGCCTTCGGGTGAACCACTGCCCCCTCCAGCGATCCTTTCGCCAGCCGCTCACGACGTCATACCCCTCTTCCATCTTCTGTAAGAGCCGAGGAATATCGGCCGGGTCATTCTCTAAATCAGAGTCCATAAGAACGATAATCTCCCCCCCCGTGTGGAGGATACCAGTCTGGATGGCGATGGTCTGACCGTAGTTCCGCCGAAGGGCTATTATCGTTATCCAAGCGTGCTGCCGAGCCAGATCTCGGAGTACGGCAAGCGATTGATCCCGGGACCCATCATCCACGAACACAACCTCATAGGGTTCGTAGCCCTTCAAGGCTGATTCCAGTTCTGTGACCAGCTCAGGCAGGGACTGCTCTTCGTTGTATACAGGTATTACGACGGAAAGATGCACCCTGCAAAAGTAGTTAGTCCGAAAGGGGGTGCTTAAGATAAGCGGGCACATCTGACCGAGCACGCACCGCTTCCATTCGCCTCTCTGCTTCACCGACTCTCCCCATACGCTTCTCTAAAAGAGCTGCCTCTCGCATCAGTCGAGCCCATGTAGGAGGAGGGAAACGACTAAGCGTACCTAAGAGAGAATCCATCCGAGCAAAGGCTTCCTTCGCTTCCGCATACCGCCCCTCCTCCCGACGCGTCATACCCACCAAAGCATAGGCCTGCACCGCTTCTCCTGTAGGATAGCGGCTCCAAATCAGATAACAAGGAGGTCGTAGACAGGAGCTCTCGTATTTGTCTAACCAGCCTTGGATAACCTGTCGAGCTGCTTTGTATTCCCCCAACTCATACAACGACTCAGCCCACATACGGCGAAAAAGAGGATTGTCAGGAAAACGTTCGCTCAGCTGACGAAACCACTTCTCTGCCAGATGAGGGCGTCGAGCCTGATATAGGTAGATATACCCTAAGAAATAGGCTGCTTCCGTCTGAGTATAGTTCAAGGGATCCCTTGCACACTGCTCTAACCGAGCCAGACCTTTCTCCTCATCTCCTGGGGGAAAGAACCGAAGGATGGGACGCATGATGGGATAGTTTCGATAGAAGTAGGCGATATAGTATTCATACAACCCCAGTTCGAAGTGCATTTCAGGGTAGAGGTCTACATATTTTCGTATCCTCTCCAGGAGGGAAAGGAGCTCCCGAGCTTTCCATACGGAAGCCATGAGCTCCCCTCGGACATAAAGCCGCCGTACTTCTAAAGCCCGCTGGCCAAACCCGATGAAATACTTTTCTAATGGATGCGAAGCACAACAGCGAAGGAGAGAATCTGTCCGCCGAAGCTCTCTCTCCCAGAAACTATCAAACCACGTCGTACTCGGGTCGATCTCGATCCGCCAGGAATACCCCAGCGCACGTAAATAAGCAGTCCCTACGTACACTCCGTAGATAGAGTCTAATTCTGCCAGCAGGCGTTCTGCTCGACTAAAGTCCATACCATAAAAAGCGGCCAAAGCTTCTAACGCCTGCTTTCGATAAACTGGCTGATATGGAAGGGGGATAGATTGTGCCTCTGCTACTACGAAGGCGCACAGGGCGGCTTTTGCCCAATACCTAAGGGATCCCATTTCCACAGACGAGTCTCTGGACAGAGGTTGATGTAGACACCTATAATCACCAGAAGAGCTAACAATACCACCCCCAAAACCAGGAGCTGCCATCGCTTGATGCGCAGACGGAGTTCGACCACTTCTTTCTCCAGAGCTTCCTGCCGATGGATATTACGGAAAGCGATTTTGAGACGCTCCCATACCTGATCTCCTTTCACCACATAGTCATACGCCCCATAAGCGAAAGTATCTACCGCCGTCTGTATATCCTCTTGCCCAGAAAGCATGATGACATAGGGGGGAGAGTCGGGGCGTTCGTATTTATGTAATGCTTTGAGAAAGAGAGTACCCGCTGCTTCCCCTACATGATAGTCCAGTAGGACATATCGAGGAAGAGGCCCTTCCTTCGCTGCTGCGATGGCAGCTTCCACTGTGTCGAAGTGTCGAATGTGAAACTTATCTCCATATCGGTTTTGGATGAGCTCTACCCATACGGGATCATCTTCTATCAACCAAAGTGTGGACTTCACGGGACAAATATACTCTCCCTCATAGCCTCCTCCTCTCCCCCTATATTTGTCCAACATGGCAAAAAAAGCCAAACCGCTTCTCATCGTAGAGTCCCCTACCAAAGCGCAAACGATACGTAGACTATTGGGCGATTCTTATGAAGTCACTGCTTCTCAAGGCCATGTGAGAGATCTTCCTGAAAAAGGAAAAGGGGTTAAGATAGAAAAAGGAACCGACGGCTATCACTTTATACCTACCTATCAACCCGTACCGAAGAAGGAAGGGCTCATTCATCAAATCCGAGAGGAGGTAAAAAAAGCTTCTCAAGTCTGGTTGGCGACCGATGAAGATAGGGAGGGGGAGGCTATCGCATGGCACCTGTGCAGCCTCCTGGATTTAGATCCAGAGAGTCCTCTCCGCATTGCCTTTCATGAGATTACCCAAAAGGCCTTGAAGAATGCCCTTCAAAATCCCCGTCCCATCAATCTCCACCTGGTGAATGCCCAGCAAGCCCGCCGAGTGTTAGATAGGCTGGTAGGATATGAGATCTCTCCTTTGCTCTGGCGCACCTTCCCGCACAAAAAAGGGCAGGGAGCCCTCTCCGCAGGAAGGGTTCAATCTGTGGCTCTGCGACTTCTGGTGGAACGAGAGAGAGCCATAGCAGAGTTCCGCCCCACAGCCACCCTAATGGCGGAGGTGTATATGGCCTCTACCCCCTCTTTCAAAGCGACACTAGTCATGCCGGAGCTGCCAGACTTTCTCGCTGCGATAGAAACGCTCAGTACCCTCAGAGAACAAGCACTCCTGGTGTTAGACCTCGAGAAAAAACAACGTAGGCGAAATCCGCCCCCTCCTTTCACCACCTCTACTCTCCAACAAGAAGCGCAACGTCGCCTGGGATTCTCTCTCCAACGGACGATGCGGGCAGCCCAGAGCTTATACGAGAAGGGTCTTATCACCTACATGCGGACAGATTCTGTCCAACTGGCCCAGGAAGCCGTCGAAGCCATCCATCAAGCTGTACGAGAGCGATATGGAGAAGCTGCTGTCCAACCTCGTATCTGGTCTCACTCGAAGTCTGTCCATGCACAAGAGGCGCACGAAGCGATACGTCCCACCGATCCAGGTCTTCCCGACGCAGGCGATACACCTGATGAGCAGAAGCTGTATTCCCTCATCTGGCGCCGCACCTTAGCCTGTCAGATGCGAGAAGCGCTGTACGAAGAAACTCTCGCTCTGCTCGTTCCTTCTGTTTCCACCTCCTCTTCTCTTCGGTTTGAAGCGAAGGGACGCATCTTGGTACAGCCCGGCTTCCTTGAGCTATACGGATACCTCCCCGAAGAAGAGGAAGAGGCGACCCTTCCCCCTCTCCAAAAAGGGCAACTTCTCCCTTGGGAACGGATCCGCATCTGGGAAAAATTCAGCTCGCCCCCCCCTCGATACACGGAAGGCACTCTGGTAAAGGAGTTAGAAGAGCGAGGAATCGGCCGTCCCTCCACCTACGCCCCTACAGTAGAGACTCTCTTCAAAAGAAACTATATTAAGCGAGAAAACATACGGGTTCCCAAGCCCTCCTATCAGGAAGCTTGGCTCTATCCGGACGGAAAAATAGAAAAAACCCGCTGTACTCCTGCTCCAGAAGTACAAAAGAACAAATTGCTTCCCACCGAGCTCGGCATTCGGGTGATAGATTTCTTGCTTCCCCGATTCCCCGATATTATGGATTACGCCTTCACAGCTCGCATAGAATCGGAGCTCGACCAAATCGCTAATGCCGAACTGGATTGGCAGGAAATGCTGAATGCTTTCTATGATCGATTTACGGCGGAGGTAGCCCACGCTCAAGAAACGCGCCATGTCTATCAACATCGTCTCTTGGGCTATCACCCCATCACCGAGAAACCTATTTCTCTCCATCTGGGACGCAATGGTCCCTTCGTAGCCATGGGAGAAAAAGGAGACCCCAACCACAAAACTGCTTCCATACCCGACTCCCTCTCTATCGAGAATCTTACCCTGGAGCAGGCGATAGAACTCCTGTCTTTTCCCCGTTCCGTAGGAGACTACGAAGGCGAGCCCATCACCATCCACTCGGGCCCTTACGGGTACTACCTCAAACATGGAGGCAAAAACTATCCCCTCCTCCCAGGCATGAGCCCCTTCAGTCTCTCTATAGAAGAGGCGATAGAGGCCATTGAGACGAAACGAAAAAATAATCAAGGTCCAACTGTCCTACGTACCTTCCCAGAGGCCCAGATAGAAATTCTCCAAGGAAAATATGGGCCTTATATTCGGTATCCTGGGGGTTCGTGCTCTCTACCTAAAGGAACATCCCCGCACACCCTTACCCTTGCGGATTGTGAAAAACTCATCGAATCGAAAAAACAGCGCATTAGAACCCCTGCCTCTAAGAGGAAAAAAGGTACAAAATCCCGGTCCGGGGGGAAATAAAGCTTCTTTTCCCTTCTCCTGCTTCCCCATCGCTTGGACCTGAAGGCACCATAGACCCCTTTTGTCTTGCTTCGCTGTTGGAGCTATCCTTGCCGTTCCGCTCCTCTTTTACACGTCTTGCTCGATATCCCATCCTTCTAAAAGGTCTGCCACTCTCCGCACAAAAGCACCCCCCAGGGCCCCATCAATGACCCTATGGTCATAGGAGTGGGAAAGGAACATCAGATGGCGGATAGCTATCACGTCTCCCGTGGGCGTCTCGATAACGGCAGGTTTTTTCCGTATAGCCCCAGTCGCGAGGATCGCCACTTGCGGCTGTAAAATCACAGGTGTGCCCATCACATTCCCAAAGGTACCTACATTGGAAAGGGTATAAGTACCCCCTCCTATTTCATCGGGTTTGAGCTGTCCCGCTCGCGCTCGACGGGAGAGATCATTCACCGCCGCTGCAATCCCAGCGAGATTGAGTCGATCCGCTTGGCGTACGACGGGAACAATAAGGTTATTATTGGGCAAGGCTACAGCTACTCCGATATGGATGTCTCGCTTGAGATATATCTTATCGCCTTCTACCGAAGCATTTAGTTGGGGATATTCACGCAGAACCCGAGCGACTATCTGTACAAACACATGCGTGAAAGTGAGCTTTTCGCCGTACTTCTTTTCAAAGCGCTCTTTCACCCGTTCACGCCAGAGCACCAGAGGGGTCACATCGGCTTCTACGAAACTGGTTACATGGGGAGAAACATGTTTAGAGTAGACCATATTTTCGGAGATGAGTCTCCGCATCCGATCCATCTCAACTATCTCGGCATTCTCATGAGAGAACTTTTTCTTTGGAACGAGAATGTAATGCTCCTGTAAATACGCTACCAACTCCTGGAGAGAGGTAGGAAGGGAAACGGGGCTGGACCCGGCAGGGATAGTAGGAGCGGAAGGAGATGGAGCAGAGACAGAGGTTCGTTTAGAAAGATAGGATAGCAAATCGTGTTTAGTAACTCGACCTCCCATTCCTGTGCCAGCAATAGTCGCCAACTCCTCTCGAGTAATACCCTCCTGCTGGGCAATAGTGCGCACCAAAGGAGAATAAAAGCGATCTCCGTCTCGAGCGGGGATCCGAACATCAGCAGGTGGGGGATTACCATTGCGAGGAGGGACATGACTCACTTTCTCTGGTGGGGAAACAAGCGTGGCAGACGACGTCTTCTGCTCTAAGTCCTCCTTTCGGGAAAGAACCTCAGCCGTCTGGATCACCGCCAAAACAGTCCCAACAGGGACAGTTTCTCCTTCTTTGACTCGTATATCCGCCAGTACCCCTGCTGCCGGCGCAGGCACTTCAGAGTCTACCTTATCAGTGGCGATTTCCAACACGGGCTCATCGGCCTCCACCTTTTCGCCGGGTTTCTTGAGCCACCGAATAATCCGAGCCTCCGTCACACTCTCCCCCATTTTGGGCAGTATGAGCTCTACCATGCGCCAAATTTAGAGCAAAGCCTCCCTCCATGTCTTCGGTACATTCGAAAGATCCCCAAAGCTCACGTTAGTCGCTCAATTTAGCCCTTCTAACCCAACCCGTCCACCCGGCCCCAGCACAAGAAGAAAGCACTCTCTACCCTATCTATCGCAGGCCGCTCATAAAACTGTTCTCTTGCAAATAACTACTTAGTCAGTGGAGTCCAACGGCTTCTGAGCCACTGCTTCCATCTCTTCTCCTACCCCTCCTTGAACAAAGTTGAGGAGAACTTCCAGCGTATGAAATAGCCAGTTTGATGGAACTTGGGTATGGGCATGATACCGCCCTTCTTTTATCCAGCGGGAAGCAGTGTAAATCCAGTGCGCCGACACCGCCCGAGTTCTTACTCGCACCTTTGTAAATCCTGCCTTTTGGAGAAGGAGACGCATGGAGATCGGACCAAAAAGAAAAAGATGCCAAGGAACCATCAACCCCCTCCAGTGGCGTCCAAACCAGCGACTGGCTAAGCTTCGTCCATTCGGGGTAGCCAATGCGAGCCACCCTCCGGGCTTGAGAAGTGCACTACACTGACGGAGAAGACTCAAAGGGTCGGGCACATGTTCGATCACGTGCCGCATCACGATCGCATCAAAAGTATTTTGAGGAAAAGACAGCTCATGTATGGTCCCCTCCCTAATATCCACATTATACCGCTCTCGGCCTATCTCTACCGCCTTTGCATCTGGCTCAATACCGATCCCCCGCCATCCCCATCTTTCCATGATTTTTAGAAACCACCCTGTCCCTGAGCCAACTTCTAAAAACATTCCCCTCTGACGATAGGGGAGAAATGTCCACCCCAATCCATACCGCGCTTTCTCCCGAATGAGGGGAACCCTCGCCAGCCCTATCCCCATTATGCGTTCGATCCGAGTAGCTGGATAGCCCAGCGTACTCAAGACCGCCCTCCGAAGAAAATCCGTCCAGCTTCGAGGAGCTCTGGTCAGCTCCGGTACCGTAAGAGTCTCCCCAAAGTAGGTATTGTACAACTCAATCAAATAAGATAGTTCAGGCTGGGGAGAGACCCAAAGCAAATCACAGCTTGGGCAGCTCAGATAGCTATATTCGCCAGGGGAACCGCAGTAGTAGTCTGTGCAAGAAGCATATCGCATGGTACCCTTTGAATCACAAAGGATACAGTCAGGAATTTCCTTCAGAAGCTTCGCTGGTGAAGAATACTGCTCAAAAGAGACGGGGTTGGGAGATAAATGAAGGGGAGCCATTTTGCAAGTTATAGATATTCTCAATGAACTGTCTAAGGTACAGACAACCCTACTTGTTCGAGGGCGGCAGAAAACAGAGTTTCAAAGTGAGATAAAGCCTGATCAAGCCGATAATGAGCATTCACCCACCTACGACCTTTTTCTCCTATAGCCGTCCGGTCGGAGATAGGTAAATCCAGGTACCACAGGACACGAGCAGCAGCCTCTTCAGAAGAAAGAGGACTAACCCCCTCGGGCCAAACCTGATGTACCACTTCCGCCGTACCCGTCCATTCTGATGCGATCACGGGCAATCCTCCCGCCATCGCTTCAAGGATGCTCACAGGCCAGGCATCACCTCTAGCCAAGTGGAGATATAGAGTGGATGTATGTATCCACGACTCCAGATCTTGAGTTGGCCCCACAAATCGGACTCCACAGTCTGGATATAGAGAAAGTAAACGCGCCTGCTCTCTCTGTGTCCAGCTACCGATGACAACTCCTTCCACTTCTGGTCGCACTCTCCTAACCCGTTCTATGGTTTCACAAAATACATCTAACCCTTTATACCATGTACGCCAACCTTCCTCACCGTGAGCGATGAGTAAAATACGAGGCGTCTCATGGGTAGGCCGCACTCGCTCCAGGCTTCTCAATCGCTCGGATGGAAGGCCATATTTTCCCACAAAATAGGGAGGCATCTCATCCCCTAGTAATTCCTGCAAAAGACGTACCTGCATTTGGCCAATGACAATCAGTGCATGATACCGCCGAAAAGCGGCTAACAAGCCCTTTTGGGTGAGGGAAGAGAAAAAACCACTGTACAGAAAATATGCCGTTTGATTTCCCAGAAGACAGAAAACTGGTTTTTTCCCCAGATATCGTCCCCCGAAAGGAGGCCATACATGAGGGCCTTCGGTGAGAATCACTTCATATTCATGATAGGGAAAGGTAACCGCATTATGCAACCAGCGTATATATCGAATGGGAGCAAATAGCGATATATCATGCCAACGGGCACTTTCATCCACATACCGAAATTCTGCACCGATATGCCGGGCAAATGCCCCATGAGTCCAATGAGGGCCTGGTCGTCCGTGTAAAAAAGCCACACGATATCCCTTATAAGCCATACCGCTCTAAGTGGCTTTGTACACGGTTTACATAATGGTCGAAGGTATATGCCTCCTCTACTCGCCGACGAGCGGCACACGCCATCTCTTGAGCTTGTTCAGGCCTCCGATACAAGGTTTCTATTGCGTTCATAATCGACTGAATCTCTCCGGGAGGAATCAAAAATCCTTCCTTTCCCTCCGTTATAATATCGGGGGCGGCAGAGTGCGTCGTAGCCACGACAGGAAGACCACTCGCCATAGCTTCCAAAAGAACCAATCCGAACGAATCCATAAGGGTAGGAAACACAAAAGCATTCGCTTTTCTATAAATCTCTGGCAACTGAGACCGTTCATAACTTCCCATGTATCGAAAAGAACCTTCGTACTGGGCTAAAATAGGCTTCATCTCATCTACTACAGGCCCCACCAGCCAAAGCTCAGCATAGGGTAAACGAAGTTGCACCCAGGCCTCCAACAAATAACGGATACCCTTCAATGGATCTATGCGCCCCACGTAAAGCAACCTAAAAATATTTTTATCTTTGTGTGATGAAGGAAAAAACCTATCTATTTCTATACCTAAGGGCAAAACATGTATTTTCTCTCGAGGAACTCCTTCTCCGACCATCCCTTCTAATACAAAAGAAGAAAGGACCTGAATATGGTCAGCAATCGCTATCTCAGCTTCTATACGCCTGAGTAGACTTTGGGGCCATATTGCAAATCTTCCAGCATTTCGTGGAAAGTAACTATATTCACTCTGGGCTACTTTATCCCATATTTGAGGATGCACGGTAGGAAACTCTAAAAAAGTCGGAACACCCAATCTTTGAGCTTTGCGTAGGGTATATAAGCTGGTACCACTCCACGCCCAAAGAAAATCTGTCTTAGGAAGATGCCACATGGCTAAAATATCATATAGCGAAAAATGCCATGTACGCGGGTTCTCTTGCTTACCCCAGCGTGGAATGCGGCGCCAGAGCGCCCACATGCCTTGTACCCCCCAGCGATAGGCTCGAATCCTCTTCGGAGCTCCTTCTTTCAGTCTCATAGACCACTCAGGATAGTAGTCTATGACTGCCTGAAGTCTATCAGAGCTGCGAAGGGCTTGCTCTAACATCGAGGTATAAGACCCGGGACCAGTGAGCAGGACCCCCCTCGCCACTCCTCAAAGGTACTACATCCCCTTCTTTTCCCTAATATTGCCCAGCATGAAGCTGCATGAGTATCAGGCTAAGGACCTTCTTAAACAGCAAGGCATCCCAGTCGCAGAAGGCCATGTCATCACCTCACCTGATCAAGCCATAGCGGCTGCACGGGCTATCGACCCCACTGGCAAGGGACCATGGGTCCTGAAAGCCCAGATACACGCAGGGGGAAGGGGCAAAGCAGGAGGGGTGAAGCTGGCTAAGTCCATAGACGAAGTACAAACCCTCGCCTCACAAATGCTCGGGATGAAACTCATTACACCTCAAACAGGTCCACAAGGGAAAATCGTCCACAAATTATACATAACAGGAGATGCTTTTTATCCCGGACCTGCCCCTATTCGAGAATTTTATATAAGCCTTACCTTGGATCGGGCTATGGGTCGGGACGTCCTCATCGCCAGCGCAGAAGGAGGGGTTGAAATCGAGGAGGTGGCCGCTACCCGCCCAGATGCAATTCTCAAGCTTCACATCAACCCCCTGATGGGGCTCATGCCTTATCAAGCCCGACAAGTCGCATACAAACTCGGATTATCTGGCGAAGCTTTTAAGAATGCTGTCGATTTCCTGGTAAAATTATATAAAGCCTACGACTCACTGGATGCGAGTCTATTAGAAATAAATCCTATGCTAAAGACCTCCGACGACAAGATAATCGCACTTGATGCCAAGTTGGAGATCGAAGATAATGCTCTGCCCATCCGACACAAATCCTTAGAGGACTGGCGGGACATTCAGGAAGAAGACCCCCTGGAGACAGAAGCACGAGAAGCCAATCTAAGTTATGTGAAGTTAGATGGAAATGTTGGGTGTATGGTCAACGGAGCTGGTCTTGCCATGGCTACAATGGATATCATAAAGTTGGCTGGCGGTTGGCCAGCTAACTTTCTGGACGTGGGCGGAGGAGCTAACGTGGAACGGATAGCCAAAGCGTTCCAGATCCTTTTGAAAGATCCTGGAGTGAAGGTAATACTGATCAATATTTTTGGGGGTATCGTACAGTGTGACCGGGTTGCTCACGGCATTCTCCAAGCTTATCAACTAATAGGACATATTCCCGCTCCGATGGTAGTACGCTTGCAAGGAACCAATGCAGATGTAGCAGCCCAAATCTTGCGAGACTCTGGCCTCCCCCTCATCCCTGCTGTGGAACTGTGGGAAGCTGCCCAAAAGGTACAGGAAGCTCTCCAGCGAGTCAACGCCTGATTTGACCCTTCCTCCTGTTCTGACGATAGCGGGCTCCGATAGTATCGGGGGCGCAGGTGTTCAAGCTGACCTAAAAGCATTCACAGCCCTTGGTACGTATGGCATGAGTGTCATAACAGCCCTGACCGCTCAAAACACGCTGGAGGTTCGAGATATACTCGCTTTGGATGCTTCTTTCGTCCAGTCCCAGCTTGTCTCTGTCTTCTCGGACATCCGCCCTCAAGCGATCAAAACGGGCATGCTTGCAAACGAAACGCTCATCCGAACCGTTTTAGATTTCCTCATCCAGCAAGCTACAGATATCCCTTGGGTTGTCGATCCCGTCCTGGTAGCCACTTCTGGAGCTCGTCTTTTGGCAGCAGGAGGAGAAAGCCAGCTCCGTTTACTTTGTGCGCGTGCCACCGTAGTCACTCCCAACCTGCCTGAAGCTGCCGTACTCGCTGATAGCCCCGAACCCGTCTCGGAAAAAGAAGTTTATACGCTGGGTATCTCCCTTTCTACTCGCTATCCCCATCCTTTTTGGCTACTGAAAGGCGGACATGCCAGCTGGGAACGGCACACCGTCACCAACTGGCTATTCCAAGGGGGAAAACTCCTTCAACGATGGGTATACCCCCGCCTCAGTTTACCCCGCCCTCCCCACGGGACTGGATGTACCTTAGCCTCAGCCATAGCAGCTCGTCTCGCTCATGGAGACTCTCCCATTATGGCGAGCCTCACTGCTTTAGACTTTGTTCATCAAGCTCTTCTGAAGAGTGACCTTTCCCTGGGAAAGGGAGCTACCGTCTTGAATCCTTGCCCTTTACCATGCGCTACCTCGTAGCTCTCTCGCCCTCCTTTCTTTTTTGTCAGCTTCAGCTCAGCCAAAATCCCGTCTCAGGAGACTGCCGCATGCCCCCAGAGGCACTCAGACCCCTCACCCCTTCGTTTTTCCCCTATCTATACCGCTATGAATGGGATCCTCAAAGGAAACTGGAGACGATCTGGCTCTCACCCACCCTTCGGCTTCGAATAGAGCAGCGGGCTTGCATCCGCCATCATGTGACATATGAACTACGGGTATTTACCTCCCAAGCCTTTCCTCATGGATTAACTCGGGGCCTCCTCTCTCTTTTAGACACAGTGATAACCCTTCTCCACCGAAACGACTTTCCCTTTCTTGCGGTCAAAAATACGCTGTGGCCAAAACTTTTCCAGCAGGCCGCAATCCGATCCCTTGGGGAGGTTATCATGCTCCCACACCAGGAGTGGAGCTTCCTCCTCCGAGTCGACCAAGACAAGGAAGGGCCTGTTATCCTCCTGGAAACCATTCGATACCTCAGCAGCCAAAGTATCCAACGCCCTGGCGTCCCAGACTACATGGACGATGGCTGGAGCCCCTGAGAATCCAAGAGGATAATGTGCGCAACGTATTTACTTCTCTCATCGTATTTTCTTACATGAGGGGGTCTGAGAGAGAACCCTATCTGTACGACCTAATACGGTGGGCAAAATGGGTATTTCGGCCAGGAAGAGTAGATCCTTGTCGACTCCGTTCTCTCACAGCTCTACATCCCACCCTTTTGCGGGAGCTGCTACTCTCCTGGGAAAGTCACCTACTCGAGCGCTCTCAGCCTCCTCATTCTATCCGAAAGCATCTCTCTCGTCTCATGCGAGGAATCAATCAGCTTCGTCGCCAAGTAAATCTACCCCCCTTGTAGCCCTCTCTCCCCTCCTCTGTCTATATTTTTCCTGTCCAGCTCGATAGAGGAGTTTTCCCAGAAAAATATATTACTTATGGCATGCGATTTCCCCGAGTGGAGACGAGTATAGAAATCCGAGAAAAGTATAGCCGAGACTGGACAGAAGATCTCCAGTTTCTACCGGATGCGGTGGCTTTACCAGAAAGCCCCGAGGAGCTCCAAGAGATATTAACCTACGCCTATGAGCGGGATATCCCCATCGTTCCGGCAGGAGGACGCACAGGCCTGAGTGGAGGGATGCTTCCCGTACAAGGGGGCTGGATAGTCTCTCTTGAGAAACTTAATCAGATTATCTCTATCGACACTCGCAATCTCCTCGCCACTGTCCAAGCCGGGGTCATCACGCAGGACCTTCAGGAGGCAGTCGAAGCGAAAGGCTTATTCTATCCACCTGACCCTTCGAGTCGAGGAAGCTGTACGATAGGGGGAAATATCGCCCACAACGCGGGGGGAGTTCGCGCCGTGAAATATGGTACCACACGAGAGTACGTTTTGGGTTTGGAGGCCTTCTTGCCTGATGGGCGCCCTCTGCGAACAGGAAGCCATACCCTTAAAAACTCCACTGGATACAATCTTACCCATCTTCTAGTAGGAAGTGAAGGTACCCTCGCTATCTTCCATACAGCCACACTCAAGCTATTACCCAAACCTCTCCACGTACGCACGCTTTTATTAGGCTTCTCTCATCCCTCAGCTGCTGTGGAGGCTGTAGTGCAGATCTTACAGAAAGGCCTTCTGCCGACTGCCATCGAGTTCATGGAGAAGGATGCGGTCCGCTTCGGCGAAGCGTACCTCGGCGAGTTTTTCTACGCTTCCATGGAAGGAGTGGAGGGACTGCTCCTCGTGGAGGTAGATGGTAATCATGCCGAAGCACTGGAAGCCGAATGCCTTCAGATCGAAGAGATTGCGTACGAAGCAGGAGCTGTAAAAAGTTGGTACGCTCAGACCGCAGATGAGAGGGAGAGACTCTGGCGGTTACGGCGCTGCTTGGGTATCGCCGTCAAATCCAGCGGCCCCTACAAAGAAGAAGATACGGTCGTTCCCAGAAGCGTTTTGCCCCATCTATTGGCAAAAGTAAAAGAGTTGGGCAATCGATACGGTTTCCGCTCGGTATGTTATGGACATGTCGGAGATGGCAACCTCCACGTCAACATCTTACGGGACGACCTCCCTCAACACATATGGGAGGAAGATATTCCTCGAGCTATAGAAGAATTATTTCACTTCGTTATTTCTCACAAGGGCGCCCTATCTGGAGAACATGGCATAGGATGGGTACAACGCCGATATATGCCCATCCAATTCACTGCAGATGAGCTACTGCTCATGAAAGGGCTCAAAAAAGTATTTGACCCGAAAGGGCTTCTCAACCCGGGAAAAATCTTTCCCTGATGAGGAGAGGCAAGAAAAACCTCCTATCTGGAATAGAGAGGTAGACTTACTTTTTGGGGTTGGCAGCTGCTCCTCCCTGCTCTCGATTCAAATCTTCCAGGTTGCCTTTCGCCAATAGAAAGGCCGGGAAGACTTTGAGGGCTTCCTCAAAAGAAGCCTTAGCTTTCTCTGTTTCCTTCTGAAGTCTATAGCTGTCTCTTATACACATCT
>JANZYW010000003.1 GCA_026413325.1 Bacteroidia bacterium
TCATCTACCACCCGAGCTCCTTCTGCCTCTACGTAGTAAAACTGACCAGGCGAGAGAGGAGGCAAGAAAGAACGCGGGAGATAGAGTTCTGCCCGCACAAGAGCATCTGCTGCCTCACGATCTACACAGCCCTGGAATCGGAGACGCCACTTCGAGCTTCTCCCCTGGTTTTTCCTAGCGGATGAAGTATGCGCCTCCCGAAAAACTACTCGATGGGGAACTGCTTGCGACTGATGCGCAAATGCGACCCAGAAAACAGAGCAATCGTAGGCCTCAGGCTGCTCCGAGAAAGTCTCCACGATGACGTGGCCCCGCAAACCATGGGAGCGGAGCACGCGACCCCATAAAAAAAGCTCCGATAAGGGAAGAGGCCTTAGCTCCGAGCTGTAGTTTGGCTTGTCTTCTGCGACTTCCACGCCTGATAAGCCGCTTCGATTTCCTCGGCGGTCTTGCCCTTACGCCAGAGATGGAGCTTTAGAAGTATGCCCTCTCGAGAAAGAAGAGAGCGAACTGTCTCTGTGGGTTGGGCCCCCTTTTTTAGCCAGTATAAAACCCGCTCATGATCAAAACGAATCTCGGCTGGGTGGGTATTTGGGTTATAAAACCCGAGTTTCTCTATAAAACGGCCATCTCTTGGAGAACGACTATCTGCCGCTACCAGATGAAAGAAAGCATGATGTCTGCGTCCATCTCTGCGCAAACGGAGTTTCACTGCCATGGGGGGCAAAGGTAAGAAGATTCCCCGAAAGGGAAAAACTCCGAAAGGAATGAGGACTGTTGCCCAGCTATGAGCGGGGTAAGAACTGGGCAGTGCGGAAGACCCAGCTATTCGTTTCCTCCGGAGCAGCCAAAATAGCCCTTCCTACCACCAGAAAAGCGGGAAACCATCTGCTATCTTCCGAGAGCGTGCCTCCTTGTGCTCCCAATCCCGGGACTAAAAGCCAGTCTTCTGGACAAAGCGAGCGAAAAAATCCCATGTCTGCAGCATGATGGGCTCCCCACACCCATCCAATCGTAGCCGAGGCGTCTTTCGGTCGCTCCCGTATGATCGAGGGCCAAATCGTTTCTTGCCAGGGAGGACATTCCGTAGTGCGGAGAAGAACAAATACCCACTTCCCTCCCCAGCTCCAGAAAGGCTGCAAGGCTTCCCATCCCATATACGGATGTACAGTTATGGCATCAAACGATAAATCCTCAAAAAAGGCTCGAGCATAGGCCTTACTGGTATAAGCGATATCCCCTCGCTTTGCATCTGCGATGGCCAAGGCTTCGGAAGGAAGCGCTTGCCGAAGTCGGCGCAAAAGACCCCACCCCGCTTCCCCCCACTGCTCATAAAAGGCGGTATTCAGCTTGTAGGCGATGGCCTGCGAACTCGTTATGTCGATTACTTCTCGAAGGTATCTCTCTATCTGCGATAGTCCTCCCTTCCATACTGAAGGGGGAAGCGCTTCTGGAGCTGGGTCAAGCGCCACACACAATAAACTCCTTTTAGCTTGAGCCAGCTGATACACCTCGCCTGGGCTCACCGCAGATCGATTATTTGTACGCCTGGATGCTGCTTTACATCAAAAACAAAGGCAGAATCCGGAATAGGCTGAGTATCATAAGATTTGAGTTCATATTCGACGACCGTCCCATCTCGATGAGAGATCCGCATACGCTGAGGAAGCTCTGTCTGCGCATCTATCCATACTTCCACACGGAAGTAATCGGTCGTATCGCTAATGGGGAAAAGTGACACCTTATGAACAGTTCTTCCCTTGTATGTCTCGGTACGATCGTGACGTACTTTCATGTCCTGATCATAGATCCGAAATACTCGCTCGAGACTGAATCCCTCTTTTGGGTCATACGTAGAAACGTTGACCTCTTTTTCTTTCTTGAGAAACTGCCAGACTGTTTTGCCATCGGAGAGGATAGCAATATCTCCCAGATCCACTGCGAAGCGATTTTTCTTAGGGTGATACCGAAGTGTACCGGTGCGACTGATGCGTTTCTGAGTAGTATCGGCCCGATTCTCTACTACGTACGTAAACTGAACTGTCATGTACTCCATTGATTTCAGCTTCTTCCGTGAGCGGCGGACAAGATCGTTGGCTCTTGGATCCACCTGAGCGAGGAGGATTCCGATACAAGCACCTTTCCAAAGCCAAGTCATCGCTCAAAGATACGATGAGCCCAAAGGTCTCTGCCCTTAGGTTTCTTTCTCCCGATTGCCCACCGGCTCGCTTACTCACCCCGAGGCTTATCCTATTTCCATCGCTAAGAGGAGCAGATCGTCTGTCTGCGTCCGCCCAGAAGCCCAGAGTCGTATCGCCTCCCTCAAGTGAGCTATCTGTTCCTTCAAAGTAAGGTTGCTATATGTCTGAAGAAATGCTTTCAAACGACTACTGGAAAATCGCTTGCCCTCCATGTTGAGCTGATCGACCAGCCCATCTGAAAATAGGTAGATTCGATCCCCAGGCTGGAGAGTGAGTCGCTGGAGAGTAGGAGGGGTGCGCTGCTGATCATTTCTCGTGACGCTTATATCTTGCAAGCCGCCTGAGAGAGCATAGACTTCCCCTCCCCGCACCACCCACAGAGGCCTGCGAGCTCCCAAATAAAGGGCTTTCCGTGTAGAAGAGGTATAAGAAAGCAGAGCCAACTCAAATCCATCTAAAAGAGGGGCTTCTCCGCCGAAAACCTCTTGGATATCCTTGACGAGGTGGGCATATATTCGCTCTAAGTCACCCTGATAGTGACTTAGGATTTGTCTCAGCACTGTGGCTGCATAGATACTCAACATCGCAGCAGAAACCCCATGTCCCGTACTATCTCCCATCGCAAGAACCAGTTGATCTCCTATCGGCTCGGCTACATAAAAATCTCCCCCCACCCCCATCTGTGGAGCATACCAAACCTCCACTACAGAAAAGAAGGGACGAAGCTGTTCTACAGGAGTGAGAAATCGACTTTGAATGCGAAAAGCGTACTGAAAAGATTGGTTGAGCTCCTCCTGATAGATGCGGAGCCGCTCTTCACGCTCTTTTCGCTTAGTAACATTGAGCATAGAACCCAGATAATGGGTAGTATTCCCCAGTTCATCTCTTATAGGAACTATGCTGATGAGCATCCAGTAGCCTTTTCCCTGCTTATCATACGCATAGATCTCTCGAGTAAATGGTGCTCGGCTGAGATGAGATAGAATCGAGTTCTCAGGAGTGGGACTTGTCTCCGGGGTCGGAAGTAGATACCCAAAGGTACCGCCCACGTCATCTGCTCGACGCCCTACCAGTTCTGAGGCAGGCCAGCCCGACGCCCGCTCAAACATGCGGTTTACCCAAACGATATGTCCTTGACCATCCAAAATGAACTGCATCATGTGGGAATAGGCGGTAGCAGCTGCCAGGAGACGAATCTTCTCCGACTGTTGGATGAGCTCTTCCATCACTGCTTCTTTCTCTGAGGCGAGGCGATCTGCCCGGTCTATCTGCTCCTGCAGCTGAGACGCATACCGAATAAGCTCTTCCTTCATCATCTCGAGCTCCGAGACATCCTGGAAGATTAGGAGGAAATGACTGCATGTTCCCTCTGGGGTAGGCAGCCCCATCCACAGACCATTGATGGGTTTATCCCCTTCCACAGAACGAAAATGAACGCTATACTGCCCTTCCTGCATCCTCTCGGTGTAGAGCCGAAGAATCGGTTCAGAAGGATGAAAATAGGTTTCTAAGAGAGAAAGAGGCGTCATTCGCCGCAGCTCTCTACCCGATATGCCCATTAAGAGCAAACTGGCAGGACTTGCCCAGCTGATACGGTCCCTCTGAACGTCAAAGACAAAGACTGGTATGGGGAAAAACTGCGCCATCTTATCGGCCAGATAGGCATCCAAAGGCATCTCTTCCAGACCCAGTTGAGATGCTTGCCCCATCATCCGCCGTACCAGATCTCCTAAGGAAGCCATAGACTGTGTCAGACCCGTTGGAGGGCAGATTGGAGATCTATTATGAGGTCCTCACTATCCTCGATACCCACCGAAAGACGCAAGAGACCTGGCGTGATACCCAAGGTACGCCGCTCCTCTTCTGGGATAGAAGCATGCGTCATCGTAGCGGGGTGGTTCACCAGGGACTCTACCCCTCCTAAACTCTCCGCCAGAGTAAATACCTGTAAAGATTCCCAAAATCCACGCAGATCTTCTGGGTCCTGGACTGGAATCTCAAAAGACACCATCCCTCCCGGAAGGCGCATCTGCTGTTTTGCCAAAAGATATTGGGGGTGGGTCAAAAGCCCAGGATAGTACACTCGAGCCACTTTGGGGTGAGTAGCCAAAAACTCTGCCACTTTCTGAGCATTTTCACAGTGTTTCTGCATCCGCAGAGGCAACGTTTTGATACCCCTCAGCACGAGAAAACAGTCCATAGGTCCTGGGACTGCCCCTACCGCATTTTGTAGAAAGCGAAGGCGATGATAATCCTCTTCCCGATTAAGCATAATAGCCCCCATCACAACATCAGAATGCCCACCCAGGTATTTGGTGGCAGAATGGACGACGATATCTGCCTCCATCTCTAATGGATTTTGAAGGTAGGGAGTGGCAAACGTATTATCCACAACAAGCTTTGCCCCCCGCTGATGGGCCACATCTGCCAGTGCAGGGATAGGCGAAACATGCAAGAGGGGATTGCTGGGTGTCTCTACCCACAGCAGGCGGGTTTCAGGCCGAAATGCCGATTCTACCTGCGCCACATCCGTCGTATCCACAAAGTCAAAGCTTAGCCCCCAGGGCTCAAAGACTCGACGCATGATCCGATACGTCCCTCCATACAAATCTCGGCTGACGAGCACATGGTCGCCAGGAGAGAGAAGGCGCAAGACTGCATCTGTCGCAGCTAAACCAGATGCGAAAGCTAATGCATACGAAGCCCCCTCCAGTTGAGCCAACGCCATCTCCAAAGCCGTTCGAGTGGGGTTATGGGTACGGCTGTATTCATATCCCTTATGAACCCCAGGGGCTTCTTGGGCATACGTAGAAGTGAAGTATACGGGCACCATCACCGCTCCTGTAAGCGGATCCGGCTCTGTCCCCGCATGAACTGCCAGTGTGTGCCATTTCACGGGTACAAAGGTAGAATCTCAGACACTAAGGCCCCATCTTTCTTGCCCCAAACACAGCATGCGATTTCAAGAACATCACCCAAAGACTGTCAACCTATACTCGAGTTATGATACTTCTCGTTTCCATAGCGCGCGCTCGCGCCTCTGCCGAAAAGTAATACCGAAAAGTAGCATGGACCTTGCTACGACGAGCCTGCGTAGCCTCTAACACTGCCAGCATCGCAGGGTTAAAGTCCCCTACCCAGCTGAGTTCTGCATGCGTGATGCCCATTTTCAAGGCAGAAGGTATCGGCAGATAAGCAAGGGCCGACTCTAACCCCCTGCGCTGATACCGAGGACGAACTCCCATGAGCATCACGCGAGCGCGAGTGAGGATACCCCGATGTCGATACCATGCATACTTATTGCGCTTCCTCCATAGAAAGGTAAGCAACTGCCACAGATTAGGCTTGCCCCGCCAGGGACGAAAAATCTGATTAAGGTCAGGCAGGGCTAAAATCACCCCCGCCGGATCCCCATCCACATACGCAAAAAATATCATCTCTTCTATGAGTACAGGACGCAGCCCCTCCACCAACCGAAGCACTCTTTCTTCCGTAAGGGGTACAAAATGCTCATGAAAGCGCCACGCATCATTGTAAATCTGCATAAAGTCTAAGGCATATTTGCGGAGATGAGCTAAATCAGGATGGGCAAAAGAAACCCCCTCTCTTTGAGCAGCTCGCAGAGCAATACGAACGATGCGATCAGGGATCTCTCGCAGATCTAACTCACGAGACTCTTGACGAAAATACACCTCGAACCCATATCGTTCTAAAAACTCTGCATAATACGGCTTATTGTACGGCATGCCATAAGAAGGCGGACTATCAAAACCTTCTATCAGCACTCCCCAGAAGCGGTCATTTTCCCCAAAATTGATACAAGCATCCGCTGCCTCCATACCCCGGTCAGCAAGCCATGCCTGCGCGGTAGACAGTAAGTCCTCTGCGACCGAATAGTCTTCTATACATTCAAAGAAGCCTATCCCCCCAGTAGGTACGATATACTTCTGAGCCTTAGGATAATAAATGAAGGCGGCAATACGGCCCACCACTTGCCCCTTGGGAGTGGAGGCGACCCACCACTGGGCCTCTCCTGCTGAAAAATGCGGATTCTTCCGAGGATCAAAAAGGGCCCTGAGCTCCATATCCAAGGGACCCACCCAATGAGGATCTCCTCGATAGAGCGTCCGTGGTAAGTCTAAAAAGGCAGCTTTATGAGCAGCAGTCGTAGCGGGAACTACTGGCATGTAAAGACAAAGTTAGCGATGCCGCCTGGCAGAAGATACCTGCCAAAAGCGCCTGTCCCATCGACCTTCGATCCGTTCTTCTACCGAATCGGGTAAAGCCGCATAAAAATCGATACCTGTTATCTTTTCTACTGAATCGACTCTCACCAGAAAGTCTACCGGACTCTTGCGAGAAGCTGCATGAGGCACCAAAAAAGCTACCGCTTGAGGGGCTTTTTCATCCTCTAACCAATACACAACCTTATAGAAAGCAGTAGGAACGGTCACTCGATTGAGACCGATTGCGTCTTTGTTTTTGTCTAAAACAGGGCCGGTGTACACCACGAGCCGCTTTTTTTCCCTTGCCCAGCGCCGAACCGTACTTTCTACCTCCTCCCAGATACCCGCATTGAACTCATGAAGCTGAGGACTCATGTTAGAGAGATAAAAAGTTTCACTCATTCCCACAGAGTCCCACTTGAAATCTCCCGCCGGTACGAGATGCCCTCTGTCGTATCCCGAACGCCGATAGTCCTCAAGCTGGGCCGACCCCGTAGTGACATACGGATCAGGACGAAAATCCTGTGTACGAGCTACTCGCCCAGCCGATAACCTCTTCCCCTCCAGTATATGCACAGTCCATCGAGCCTGCTCGTGATGCTCATCATAACAAAGCACGTAGTAGCGGTGCCGGACCCGTACGCAGCCAGGAAACTCTGCATAGGCAAGTTCCAGCGCAATATAGTCCGACAAATGCTTCTCTTCTTTCGCTGCTATCTTTGAAAGGGGTTTCTCAGACACACCTTCTCCGCGATTCGCTACGGAGGAAGGACCAGCTGTTCTCTCTGTAGAGGGCGAGAGAGTGTCCACTTCAGGCATGGAAGGAGAAGAAGCAGACACAGAGGGAGGCGTCATTTTGTGTAGCCATAACCACATGGCTGCCCCCACCAACCCCAAGAGGAACACGATAAGGAAAGGACGCACTCTACAAAGGTATCCTCTTATTCCCGCAACCCTACTGTCCTCAGAAGTCCCGGAGCGAAGTCACGGCTACACATGTAGACAGTTCCAGTGTGCAAAACCACCTTATACCGCCCTGAAAACCAGGTGAGGACCTCTTGTATCGCTTCGCTATTTACGATAGCGTCCCGAGCGATCCGAATAAAAGGAGGATGAGGAAGCTTTTCTTCTACCTGCTGGAGCGTATAGGCACGAGTGGTATGCACCTCCCCAGAACGCGTCTCGATATAAAGGGTTCTATCTTCTATACGAACCCCCACGATGTCAGTGCAAGACAAAATGAGATGGCCTTCTTTCTGCGGGATAGGAAGGCGCATACTGCCTCCGCCCCCTTCTCGCATGACTTGGACTCGACGCTGAGCTCGAGCCAGGGCTTGACGCAGTCGGTCCAGAGAAAAAGGTTTGAGAAGGTAATCTACAGCTCCTCCCTCAAAAGCCTTAACGGCATGCTCCGCATAAGCCGTCGTGAATATAACAGCAGGGGGATGGGGAAGGCTTGCAGCAAAATGCATAAGAGAAACGCCATCAACCCCCGGCATCTCAATATCCAGGAGGACGATATCCCAGCTCTCTTCTTGCAACCGCTGCAAAGCCGACTCTCCATCCACCGCTTCCTTTACCTGCATATCCCCTATCTGAGCCAGGTACCGCTGAAGAAGCCGACGAGCCGGTTCTTCATCCTCCACGACCAAAACGCGCCATGCCATCTACGCCAATATTAGGATTTTTCTGGGGATTCTACACGGCCCACTGCCATCAACCACCCTTCCCCATGGAAAAAAGCCAAACCAATCTCACAGCTACCCCCTGATTTCATAGAAACAACTCTCTCTCCAAGAAATAATAAATCATGCCTAAATGACAAACTGTCAAATTTAGAGGATAAAATCTTGTAAGCAACCTCTTTAGAGCACCATACTTTCCATATTGAAATGTTTTCATTCATAAATCTCTCCTTTTCAGATGGATGCATAAAATACTCGCATACCCCCGCAGGAAAAGGACGCAGGCGCTCAATGTCTATAGCTACTGGATAGGGCGCAGAGATGGCGGCTGCCCAAGGGTAGCTATGGGAAAGAGAATAAAAGCCAGAAGAGGAGAGCATAGCTCGAGCCGCCCGGGCAGCGAGAGACTCTTTCCTCCGACGCTCGTGCGTAATCTGCCCGATATGGGCGGCCTCTTCTGCAGAAAGTCTTGAGAGATCCCACAACTGCTCTTCGGACTCCGCGATTTTCCACACAGCCCATTCTGCCTCGTCCCAACTTCCCCTGTATATTAGAGGCATGCAGCGAAGATGGCACTTTCTCCTGGCCCATCCTCTCGAACCCAGCCAAGAATCTGCGCTTCGGACCTATCTTACCCATCACCTCCGAGAATGGAAAACCCACGGACGCCCCATCAGCTGGAATTTGCAGTTTCCGTACCAGCATTTCATCGAGATTACTGCCTACGGCCCTGTGTCAGGATGCGCCACAGATACGCTGTTTCGTACAGTACAAGAAGCCTCTCAAATCTGCCACATACCCCTTCTGAAGACAGAGTGGATAGCAGTCGTAAAAGAAGGAAAAGTTTTTGTAAAAAAGTTTTATGAAATAATAAAAGAATATAGTCTCAATCAGTGGGATCCCACCTGGCAAATTTTAGAGCCTTCGGAGGAGGGTATCCAACCTGTATCACTGACCGAGAGCCGTTTAGCTATCCACTTGTCCAAATGAAGATAGCCATAGTAGGTCCTCCAAGAGACCTCCATCTTCAGCGATGGGGCAAGGCACTGGAAACTGCAGGGGCTCAAATCGTATATGTGGGAGTAGAGCCTCCCCCTGTGGAGTTATCGCCTTACGAATGTATAGGCCCCCCTACACCTCACCCTACATGGATCACCTTCTGGATGCGACGCCACCTTTTGAAAACAGTATTAGAGAAACACAATGTCACGGTAGCCCACCCCATCCACCTGACTCCTTCAGCCCTGTGGGTGTGGGCGAGTGGATTTCGACCCTATATTCCTTTCGCGATGGGAGCCGATCTCTTTGAGTACAGCCCCTCTCCTCCCCCTCTAAAAAGAAGTTGGACCCTACAGAGTCGGAATCCTTCTCTTTGGGGAGGTGCTACCGTCCACCTGCGCCGCTTGCTTTACCCTGCCCTCCTCCAAAAAATCCTCCGGGATAGCCTCCTCGCAGTAGGAGACAACTACGAGATTTGTTTTATGAAAAAATTTTTTGAAAAAGAAAAAAAATATATTGAACTTCCGACTGGTATTGTTTTTCCTTCAGAGGAAAGCTTTTTACCGGCAGGCTCTCGGCGCCTTCTCCTGGCCCCACGAGGGGCTACTCTTCTCTACCAAGCCGATATCATCCTTGAGGCATTCCAAAAATACTTACAGGCAGGGGGAGCCTTTTTCTCTCTCTCCCTCCTGGCCGGCCCTTATCCTATCCACCCCACCATCAAAGCCAAGGCTGCACATTTGAAAAAACATTATCCTGATTTGTTTTTCTTTTTAGAAAAAAAAATATCTTACATAGAAATGAAAAGTTTGTGGAAACAGGCCGCCGCCTTCATTTCTGCTCCCGTCTATGACGGATATAGCTACGCTGTAGCAGAAGGGCGCCTGTACGGTGCCCTCCCCATCGTCAATAGCATCCCGGCTCATCGAGAAATCCTCACCCACGGATACAATGCCTGGTTCGTGGAACCTTTCTCCTCTGATAAACTTGCAGAAACCCTATTTTCCCTAGAAAGCCTATTCCAAAATAACACAGCTCCTTTTTGGGAAGAGAGAAATCGCCGCTGGATACACCGCTTTTCAGACCTTCAAACCAACGCTACCCTCTTCCTCCAGCATACAGAGGCTGCCCTCCACCACAACAAGCTATACCTGCATCGTCAAACCAAATAACTCGGGCCACCCTATCAGCAATAACAGCGTCAGCAGCAAACCCACTAAAAAAGTCACACTTGCTCGAACGACCTGTCCCATGCTCCGCTGAAAATAGCCCATCGCTACGAATAAATTAAGCCCTACAGGAGGCGTTAGATACCCTACTTCCAAAGCCAAGATGAAGATAACCCCAAGCCACAAAGGGGAAATGCCCAAATTCTGCGCAGCCGGCAAAAAAGCAGGAGCAAAAACAAGTATTGCAGATAAAACATCCATTACCATCCCCGCTACCAGAAGCGTACCTACTACCGCCAAAACGAATGACAGGGCCGTAAGCTGCAAACGCTCCACCTGCTCCACCACAAGAAATGGAAGCTCCGTCAAAAGAAGAAAATAACTCAACAAAGCCGCCATTAATACTACAGCCAATATACTCCCTAATGCTGTAGTAGCCTCCGCAAGCGTATCTCTCAGAACTGACCAACGCAGAGAGCGATACACTATCCCTTCCAGTAAAAGCAAGTACAAGACTGCAATACCCGCCGCTTCGGTTACATTGTACAAACCCGCATATATGCCCCCCAAAACCACAAAAGGCAAACCCATTCCTGGTAAAGCCTGTATCGTCCTCTTAGCCGCAGTGCGAAACCGAAACGACTCCCGAGGCAATCGATATCGGATACCCAGCAAGATAGCTATCGCTATCAAGATACCCCCCGCCCATAAGCCGGGTAAGACGCTCGCTACGAACAATTTTTCTATATCTGTCCGCGTAACAATCCCATATACAATCATGGGTATACTGGGAGGGATTAGTATTCCCAACGACCCCCCCACCGTGACGCTTCCAAGCGCTAAGGAATCTGGATAACCTGCCCTCCGCATGGCAGGATAGAGAAAACTGCCTATCGCTACCATCGTTACAGGGGAAGAACCAGATATAGCTCCAAAGATCATACATGCCAATATGGCCGCCACCGAAAGCCCCCCAGGAAGCCACCCTAACCAAGCCTGTGCTACTTCTACCAGCTGCTGCGCAGTCCGACCTCGCGCCACCAAAGCCCCCGATAAGATGTATAAGGGTATCGCGAGAAAAGCAGGCTTGGTAAGAGTCTCCAGCACATATTTCAACAAGGCTTCCGAAGGCAAATCCTCATAAGCCGCAAATAGGCCAAAGCTCAGCCCCCCCAAAAGCACAAAGAGGGGAACTCCCACAACAATCAACACAAAGAGGCCCCCACCCAATAAAATCCCCTTCATACCAGTGATTTGCGCTGGAATGCCTCAGGTCGCAAACGCCCCCGAGCCACTTCTATCCAGAGATACACCCCGATCATATACCGAAAGGCAGAAATACACGCCGCCATCACGAAGAAACTATATACTGTCCAAAGGGGAAGGCGCAAAACCAAATCTACTTCTTGATTGTCATACAAAAACCGAACAAAACCATATGCTGCCCAGGAAAGATAGAACAAAAATAAGGCAGATAGGAATGAGGCTATCGCAGAAAAAATCGCATTCCACAAAGGGCCGACCCAATTTTTGACAACGGATACGCTGATATGCTCGTAATACCCACTCGCCATCTGAATACCCCAAAAGCTCAATATCACAAAGAGGTAGGTAGCCAGGCGATCCGTTCCATAAAAGGGATCCTTCAACAAATACCGCGAAAAAACCCCCCCTAATACTACCCCACTGATACTCAACATAAGGACAGCAGCTATCCCCCTCTCCCAGCGATAGATACGAGCTTGCCAGCGCTGGTAGAGCTGAACAAACCGACTCACTTCTCAGCGGCTTTCTTTTTTCGGTACTCAGCGATTTTTGCCCTCACCTGATGGAGGAGCGCTTTCCCCTGTACTCCGAGGTGGGCCTCCAGCCGAGGCATATTCGCTTCTATAACTTTACGAAAAGCCTCTCGCTGCTGAGGAGTCAGACGATGAAACTTCACATTCCCCTCCTTCTCAGTAGAGGCTAAAATAGACTGCTCTTCATCCCGAACTAACTTTCGACCTGTAGCTTGGATTTCTATCCGTTTCTCCCGAACCAAAAGCGCTTTTTGCAGGTCAGGGGGGAGACCATCAAATACCTTTTTAGAAATGACGATAGCTCCTGGCTGGAAAACGTGTCGAGTGAGGGTGTAATGCTTAATCTGCCCCATCCACCCTGTAGAAACCGAAAACACCAGACTCTGATCAAAGCCCTCCACCATGCGATTCTTCAAGGCCATGAGTACATCTGGAGTGGGCATCGGAACGGGAGTCGCTCCCAATATCTTGTACATCTCTATGTAAAGGGGAGTTTCCTGAGCCCGCATCTTGAGCCCTTTGAGGTCTGAAGGGGATAGTATGGGCTTCGTAGCACAACCAAAGTTGCGCCAACCATTAACCCCCCATAACACCAGTACCACCCCTTTGTCGGATAACCTCCTATAAAACTCATCGAAAAGCGCATCCATCACATAGTCAACTTCTTCATCACTTTCAAAAAGAAACGGCATTTCCAGCACTAAAAGCTCCGGCATGGAAAGACCTTCAGCCAGGCCTCCGATCGAGAGAACTCCCACATCCAGTGTTCCCATTCGAAGGCTCCGGACCATTTCCACCTCACCGCCTAACTGACCGCTGAGAAACTTTCGGAAGGAAAGCTTCCCTGGACCTGCCATTTGATTTACAGCCTTGATATAACTGTCTAACGCCTCTTCCCAAGGACTATCATAAGGGATGCTGGAACCTACGCGCAGCTTAACTTGGGCCCAAAGCCCAGCTATGAAGACAAGAAAAAATAGGCTTCTCATAGAAGATTAATCTTCGAAAAGCTCGTTTTCCTGCGCTAAAAGAGCCCGGGCTTTCCGCTGCGCGAGACGATTTTCCGCGGATTTATCTTTATCGGCTCCAGGCTCTGCTTGCAAAACCTCCTGCAGGAGCCGCCGAAATAACTCTCTGTTGCGCACTTTTGGGTGAGCTGCATAGGCCTCTGCATACAGTACCTTCGTTTCCAGATAGTCTGGTGCGACCGCAAGGGCTTTCTCGAACATCTCCCGAGACTTGTTTACATCTTGCTCTCCCGTAATAGCAGGCACGAGGGCATAGTAGCCTCCAAAAAAGCGATACCCCCCTCCATAATAATAGTCGGGTTTGATCTCCATGACCCGATCCCAATATAGACGGATAGTAGAACGAGCTTGTACCTTCTGACGAAAGGGCGCATGCTTGCCCCACCGAGCTATCGATGCTGCCGACCAGTATAGAAGAGGCAAATGTGTTTCCACAGCTTTCTTGACGATTTCTTCGTCCTTAGCCGACTCGGACAAACCAAGCTGATGAATAAGAGCTCCCCTACACAGCTTGAAAGCTCTGTCATATCGCTCTAAGCGAAGTGCTTTGTCCTCCGTCTGCTCCCCTAATAGATAGTATAGGCGGGCCAGCCGAACAACCTTCTCGGGGTCATGTGGCTTGTCTTTGAGCTGCCCTTCCAGGATCTCTATGGCTTGCTTGGCCCTGTCAGGATTGTCTCGCTCGGCCCAGAGTATCTCCTCATCGATTTGTGCCCATAGGCAGGCTATTCCTACGAGAAAATATCGCATGGGGCAATACTACAAAAAACCCTGTTATCTCCTTTTTTCCCTATGGTACATTCCCAATAGGATAGATAGGTGGAAAACAGAGGATTTATATACAGATCGCTTCCCTTTCCTTTCTGTGACTGGGGAAAAGTCCGACAAACAAGAAATCTCTTCGAGAGCCTATCTTTATCGATACAATGAGTTACCTCTGTGGGGTTATAGGATTAATGCTGGTACAGAAGATACTATCATGCGATACGGTGGCTTTGAGTTTGCGGATTTGGGGGCTTAGCTACCACCCGCGGGGAGAAGTTGCAAATGCACACTTGATGCCATGGAAGTTGGATGCACAGGCCTATCTCGTTCTAAATCTGGGGGCTGGACTCTATGGAGAGCTTCCTCTCACCTACCCTTGGCTTACTTTTCGATGGGCTTCCGCCTTTTACTTTGATTGCGCAAGGCAGAGGGCGGGAATGTTCTTTATCGGAATGCAATCCCCCACCGTACACTGGGGCTCTCATGCCCTTCAGGGTTCATTTGGGGTCGCTTATCTATGGAGATGCTCCTGGGAGCGGTTATCTGGTTATCAGAATCCGGGATTTTTTCGAGACAGTCGGATTGCTCCCCTTCAGTATCGTTGGATACCCGCGGGTGAACTGTGTTACTTATATACATGGCATCCTTCTTGGGCCTTTAGTATAGGGATCGTGCCCGGCTGGCCACATCTGATCCATCTTTCCATAGGGATACAAAAAAGATTCACGGAAACGTAACTTTTTTAGAACTACCTTCGAGTATGTTCCCTCTTCGGAAAACTTTCGTAGCTTTGGACTTCGAAACGGCGAACTCTGGGAGACACACAGTCTGCGCCGTTGGGGCAGTGGCGGTAGAAAGAGGAAAAATCGTACAGGAGTGGGATACGCTCGTCCGCCCCCCTACGGAAGATTTCAGCCACTCTGACATCCATGGTATTACGGCCGAGAAGGTTCTTTATGCTCCCACCTTTTCAGAAGTATGGCGGACGCTCCGTCCTCTTCTCAGAGAGTACGGGTTAGTCATCGCTCATAATGCGGCCTTTGAGAAGAGTGTACTGGAGACGTGTCGGAGCTATTTCAATCTGCGCTTACCCGACTTAGAATGGGGGTGTACCCTTCGATTAGCTCGAGCAAAGCTTCCTTATCTGACGGGCCACCGTCTCCCCACCGTATGCAAGCACCTTCGGATACCATTAGGTAGGCATCATGACGCTCTGTCGGATGCCCGGGCATGTGCCCAAGTTTGGTTAGCTCTTGTTTAGTAAAAAGGTATTTCCTAAATAACTTATTCCCCCTGGGAGAGCCGACTCAATACGATAACCGTATGCCGAACGATAGCCACCAGTTTATCCGTGCCCTCCTCATACAAGCGGACATCCCATACATGGGTGGAACGTCCCAAGTGCAGAGGACGGGCCTCTGCCCAGACGTACCCCTCTCTCACGGCACGGAGATGGTTGCCATTTATCTCCAGACCTACGCAATAGTGAGTCTGCGGATTTACAACGAGATTGGAGCCAGTGCTGGCGACTGTCTCAGCTAAAGCCACCGATGCTCCTCCATGGAGCATACCGAGGTATTGACGGGTACGCCCATCAACAGGCATACGGGCCCGAATATAGTTGGAACCAATTTCGGTAAAAGTGATCCCCAGCGCTTCCACTAAAGTCCCCCGAGCCATTTCGTTGAGAACTGCAGGTGTGGCTTCTACCACCCAGATGTGTTCGGTCTTCTTCACAGGTCGGCTAACAAAAAGGTTTCCCCTCGCTCATACCGGCCCGGCTCTTTTTCCGTGACGGTACTACACTCTACAGCTGCGTCGTGTTCATAAAACAGTACTACTTGCTCTTGAACGAGCCATGGAAGGAACTGTTGTCTTTCCTCAAAAGTAACCAAAGGACGAACATCATAGGCCATGACATAGGGTAAAGGAAGATGGGCACTCGTCGGAAATAGGTCTGCTCCGTAGAGGATCTTTTTATCTCGATAGGCGACCTCTACAAGCTGTTGCCCTTCTGTATGGCCATGGACGACTCGGAGTCTCACACCTGGAAGGAGTTCCTGCTCTCCTTCTACCAAAATAAGCTGTCCTGATTGTGCGAGGGGGTCGTAGTTTTCGGAAAAAAAACTGGCTCGCTCCCTCGGATTGGGTGCATGAGCCCATTCCCAATGTGTACGTTGGACATAGTAGCGGGCTTGTGGAAACGTAGGGAGGATTTCCCCTTTTGAGGTCCTCCGAGTGCTTCCCCCCGCATGGTCAAAATGAAGATGCGTCAAGATCACATCGGTAACATCGTTCACTCCGAATCCCAGTTTCTGCAGCTCCCCCTCCAGCGTGTATACAGAATGGTCAATCGCATAGAGGTCCCCAAACTTAGGAGTATACTTATGCCCTACGCCGACATCTACCAGCAGAAGCCGATTCCCCTCTTGTATCAGGAGAGCTCGCATGGCCATGGGGATGCGATTTCGTTCATCGGGGGAAATGAGTTTCGACCAGATCACCTTGGGTACGACACCAAACATAGCTCCCCCGTCCAGGGCAAAATACCCTGTATTAAGGCTGTAGAGCTGCATTCGCAGGCTACTTCTTACGTTGCGCTAAGAAGCCTTGTAGCTGATCAGAAGAAATCAGTTTTTTATGAAATCGGGTGCGACCCTGCTCGTCCTTTACAGGATAGATAACCCGAGTGAGCCCTGACTTCCTGTCCCCAGAGCGGAAAGTTGCTACGGTTTTCTTCGCCATAGATTTGGTTATTTTACTTCTCGATGTAACGTATGTTTGCGTAAGATGGGATTATACTTCTTGAGCTCCAGTCGGCCAGAAGTATTTTTTCGATTTTTCCAGGTATAGTATCGAGAGGTGCCGGGCAGACCACTGGAAGCATGCTCCGTGCACTCCAAAATGACTTGTATCCGATTCCCCCTTTTCTTAGCCATGCGGCAAAAGTAAGAAGAAGTTCGAAGCCCCAAGTGTATCAACGAAGAGGAAGTGCGAAGCGATACATTCTTAGATTCGGTATACCTCGTGCCAGAAAGGCTAAGGGCAGCAAAAAAGGAAACGAGCCCGCTTCGATTAGCACCTTACCTTTGGGCTATGTTGGAGGTACGGAATCTCTCGGTGGGATTTGAGACTCGGGCTGGGTATATACATGCAGTAGAGGGGGTGAGCTTTTCCCTGAAAAAAGGACAAACGTTGGGCATCGTGGGAGAATCGGGGTCAGGCAAAAGTGTCTCCTCTCTGGCTATCATGCGTCTCATCCCTACCCCACCGGGTCGGATCACGGCAGGAGAAATCTGGTTTGACTCTCCCTCTCTGGGACAAGTAGACTTGGTGCGCCTGCCCGAAAAACAAATGCGACACCTCAGGGGCAATGAAATTGCGATGATCTTCCAAGAACCGATGACGTCTCTAAACCCTGTCTTCACCTGCGGAGAGCAAGTGGTAGAGGCGATCCGCCTCCACCAAAAAGTCTCTTCTCGAGAAGCTAAAACGCGAGCTATAGCCCTTTTTGAGGAGGTAAAGCTACCCAATCCTACCCGCATCTTCGATGCATACCCTCACCAGCTCTCTGGGGGCCAGAAACAGCGGGTCATGATCGCCATGGCCATCAGCTGTGAGCCCGCTCTCCTCATCGCAGATGAACCTACGACTGCTCTGGATGTGACAGTACAGAAAACCATCCTCGACCTCCTCATGGAGCTCCAAGCTCGCCACGGTATGAGCCTTATATTTATCTCTCATGACTTAGGGGTTATTGGGGAGATCTGTGATGAGGTAATGGTCATGTATAAAGGAAAGGTCGTCGAGCAGGGAAGCGTACTAGACATTTTCAATCACCCAAAAGATGCCTATACCAAAGGACTCATCGCATGTCGCCCCCCTTTAGACCGCCGGCTTCACCGTCTCCCTACTCTAACGGATTTCTTGAAAGCACCTGACAAACTCACAGTAGAGGAGGCCCTTCAAGCAGAAACGCTTACCGAAAAAGTTTATCAAGAAAGGCAGCAAAAGTTGGCCCAGCAGACTCCTCTACTTCGGGTGGAAAACCTACAAGTCTATTTTCCTGTTACCAAAGGAGTTCTGGGACGTGTGGTGGATTATGTAAAAGCAGTAGACGAAGTGAGCTTCCACGTCTATCCTGGAGAAACGGTAGGCTTGGTGGGGGAATCAGGCTCGGGAAAGACAACTACAGGAAGAGCTATCCTGCGACTCATAGAACCCACAAGTGGTCGGGTCTATTTCATGGGACAGGAGGTGACCTCTCTCCCCACTGAAGCCCTTCGCAAACTGAGACGCCACATGCAGATTATCTTCCAAGACCCGTACAGTTCCCTCAATCCGCGTTTGACAGTAGGAACAGCGATCACTGAACCTCTTCTCTACCATCGAATCGCAACGACGCCAGCACAAGCCAAAGAAAAAGCCATCGCCCTCCTCGAGAAAGTCGGCTTAGAACCGGATCACTTTTACCGTTACCCACATGAGTTCTCCGGCGGACAACGACAGCGCATCGCTATCGCTCGAGCCCTCGCTGTAGAACCCACTTTTATCGTGTGCGACGAAAGTGTATCTGCCTTAGATGTTTCTGTTCAAGCTCAGGTGCTTAACTTACTTTTAGACCTGCAAGAACAATATGGCCTCTCCTACATCTTCATCTCACATGATTTGAGCGTGGTGAAATTCATGAGCGACCGACTCTTGGTCATGAATGCAGGGAAAGTAGTCGAGAGCGGCTACTCCGAAGACATTTATCGAGCTCCGCAGCACCCCTACACGCAGAAACTTATCGAGGCTATCCCCAAAGGAAGGCTTCAGGACATAGAAGCCGCTCTGAAACGGCGAGAAAGGTATCGAAGAGCTCCCCTCCTTGGCTCCTAATCTCCACTTTTCTAAGGGTACCTATCTTTGCTAAAATGCCTGACTTTGTCTCTATCCGAGCTTTTATAGAAGGAGGAATACGCTTGATCATCCTCCTAACTCCCCTTGTCCTCTTGATCTTACCTGCAGACTTCTTCGATGAGGGCCCTGTCATATGCCCTTCTCGTCTTCTGCTCGAGGTGGAATGCCCCGGTTGCGGGCTTACCCGAGCCACGCAGCACCTCATCCACTGGGATTGGCAAACAGCATTAGATTTCAATCCCCTCGTACTCCTGACTACTCCTATCCTGGCCTGGTTATGGGTGGAAAACCTACGAGTTGTCCACAAAAAATATGCTCCTCTGCGCCTTCCCTCCGTTCCACTCCCTTTTCTTAACTCAAAGGTTACAAAGAACTAATACTTGTATTACTCGAAAACACCTATCTTTGCTCAAACTATCATCGCGTATGAAGCACGTAGCTTTTCTATTCGGGATCATCGTCCTCGGGACGGTTACTTTGTCAGCGAACGCTGTGCTCGCTGCCTCTGCAAATGGATCAGGTGTCATTTCCGTGAGCACCGAAACTTCTCAAAAGACCGAGAAAAAGGTTAGCTTCTTCCAAAAAGTGAAGACCTATCTCCAAGCATGGAAGGATTTATTCCGCCTACCCCCCTCCAAAGGTTTGCTGATCGTGCTGGCTATCCTTATACCCTGGCTTGCAGTCGGCTTAGCCACAGATTGGGACCTCAAGCATGTGGTGATAAATCTTCTCCTGGGCATTTTTACCTGCATAGGAGGTATTATTCATGCCATCATTATTGTGAATAAATACGCATCCTAACCTTTCTCAACTCCTCCAGATTGTAACCTCAGAAGGGGTGGTGTTTGAATGGCACCACCCCTTCCTCCTTCTCCTATACTCAGCCATGAAGAAGATAAGCTTTCGATGGATTATTTCCCTCCTCCTATTAGCTGGTATCTACATACAGAGCCGAGAATCACTCTTCGCCCCCCAAGTAAGTCTGCTCTCTGAACCGTCTTCGACTGTTTTTATATCCGTTTCGGAGAGACCTAATACACCTCCTAAGCTCTCCTGGTGGAAGAAAGTCCAGCGATTTATCCACACCCTACTACAAAAAGTTTCGGATGAAGAGACCTTGTCACTCGTTTTGGGGGTTGCATTCATTGCCTTTGGCCTTTTCCCCGTAGCTATCCTAATCGTAGGTATCATAAGAAACCGGGAAGACTGGATACTCCACTTTATCTTGAATGTGCTGGTAACCATAGCGGCTTGGGCTTTGTTTTTCCTAACCTGCGGTCTGGGAGTGTGGATTACCATCACCCTTTTGGCGGTTTGCCTAATCCATGCGCTGTGGTACGTCATCACTCGGTCATAAAAATTTTTCTTATTTTAGAGCTACTTTTTCGGGTGGGATTTTTATTAGGAGGGTTCTACCTCTGGCTTCTTCCTGCTTCTTACTTCGATACGGGCGTCTCCTCCTGTATCTGGAAAAGAGCGTGGGGAATCGAATGTCCTGGATGTGGCCTCACGCGCGGAACACAGCACATGCTCCATGGAGAGTGGGAAATAGCCATAGATTACCATCCCTTCTCTCCTTTTACTACTCTGCTTCTGACCTTTGCCTGGGGAGCTAATATCGTCAGTCTTTACCGGCTTTGGAGAAATAGGGAAAAAACGTACCTTCCTCTATGGTGTAGATTGAAGCGCTGGTTTTCCTCCTGAAAACTTCATAGCGACTTTTGCTCTAGAACAGTGCGAGTCTACTATTTTATACCACCTTAACTGAATCCCAAAATAGCCGAGGAGCCTCTTCTCGGTAATACTTTTCCCATTTCTCCTTAGGCTCCTCAAACCACAGGGGAAGGAGGGCCAGGCTCCACTGCTGGGCCAAAATGTAGGGTATAGGCAGAGAACGCACCAACCCAAACTGCTGAGCACTTTTGAGAGCATCTATCCATTCTGGAAGCTGCAGAGGACGAGGACTCATAAGCAGAGGAGGAAGAAGGGTCGCAGACGGCCCCTCCACATTCCAGGAAAGAGAACTGATCCCAGTATAGAAGCGCTCATAGAAAACTTGTACCCGTTCTGGGAGGGGCTTTCCCATTTCCCGAAGGGGCAGAAGTACCTCTTCCAGCGAAGGAGGCGAAAGAAGAGATTGAACAACTTCATACAGCCCCCGTTTATTGCGGAAGTAATAATGAATCTGAGCGGTGTGAACCCCGGCAGCCCGAGCGATGCGTTCCAAGCGAGCACCATCATACCCGTACTGCGCAAACTCCCGAATCGCTGCCTCCTTTATCCGCTGAGCTACATCCACCCCCGCAAAGATAGAAGATGCATCTCATGACGTGCCATTCTCATAGAAAACGAATAGAATAGGTTTATCTCCACTCCCACTGAATGCAAAAATCCTTCGATAAAACCTCTCTTATCCTCTTTCACAGTAAGTACCTTTGTGAGGTGGAAAAGTCTGCAGAATTACTTCGGCTGCGCCGCTCTCAAGTGGTAGGATGGCTCATCTTTCTCTCCTACTTACTCAATCTTTTTCTCAGTGAGATGTTCATCCCTTCCTCTCAGGTTCATGCAAAATGGCTGTATCGGTATCTGTATGGACTGGGGATTTTGTACCCCGCCGGGATTCTTTTTGCTCTTTATCATCCAAGCACCCGCCAAAATCCGCTTATCCGAATCCTTTGCGTTTACGGGAGTACCCTTCCTATTCTGGCGGAAGCTGTCCTCACGTATCCTCTGCCAGGAGGTACTTTTTGGTGGGTATGCTTTACAGGAGGTTACGGCGCTATTCTACTCCTTGAGCCTAAAGCTCGCACTTGGCAAATTCATCTTCTTATCGGAGGGCATATTTTACTCGCTATCATAGGGGTTTTTTTGCACCGCTGGCTCAACTATATCCCCGCAAATGAGGTCAGCAACGGACATCTCCGATTTGGAACACTTAGCGTATTCGTAGGAATAGCTGCCTACTTAGGATACTTTCAATACAAAGACGTATTGTCTGAAATCTTACGAGCCAAAGAAGAGCAAGAGATGCTGATAAGCGATCAGAGAAGCCTCCTAATAGAAGCGACCATCCAGCGGGAAGAGGCCATAAAGCGCCGGGAAGAAGCCGAAGCCGCCATCCGAGAAGTACAGAAACTCCGAGAAGAAGAGCGACAGCGGAGCCAAAGAGAAGCATTCATCGTGCGCTATGAGGCCCTCATGCGAAGCAGCTATTCGCTGAGCTCTGAGGCGTTTGCCCGCCTTCTGCTGGAGTACTTCGCGGAGGACTTACAGGCAGTGGGAGGCGTTTTCTATCTAAGGAGAGCGGATGCCTGGCATGTCCTCCGTACCTACGCCTATCCTTTTCATGAAGGAAAGATCGGAAAAGGAGGCGCCCTGGACATAGCCGCCCATCTCCGCAAACCTTATCTCCTGCATCCTGTCCCCGCAGGTACTCCCAAGCCTTCTTCTGCTCTCTGTACGGTAACTCCTCAAGCCCTTTTGTACCTTCCTTTCTACAGTGAAGCCACTCAAGAAACCATGGCTATTACCGAGCTCTTGCTGGGCAGCCTGCCCACAGACGATTTCCTTCTTCTCCTCGAAGCAATCCTCCCTCGAATAGGGACCTATATCTGGGCCCGAGAAAGACAAGTAGCAAATGCACCCTCATAAGCAAAAGATACGATGAATGACGAGGTAGTTCTTCCAAAAAGCTCTTGTATTACCCGATAAGAGATACATTTTTCATAATGGAAATCTTAGCTGGGCGAGAATACTCTTTTCCTCTACGGGTAGGGGCATGTAGGTGAGTTGTAAGAAAAAAGTGCTACCTTTGCGCCCGCTGGGCCTGTAGCTCAGATGGTTAGAGCGCGACACTGATAATGTCGAGGTCCGTGGTTCGATTCCACGCAGGCCCACTACTCAATCTTGGGGGAGTTAGCTCAGTTGGTAGAGCGTCGGCTTTGCAAGCCGAAGGCCAGCGGTTCGAATCCGCTACTCTCCACCCTCCCCTCTAAAAGCCTTCTTATCCACAGATTATATTCAACTGCCTGTACAGGGGAGGATACGCCCCTGTCCTAACCTGTATATTTGCTTTGGATGAAACATAGTATGACCTGGAGAGAGAGTAGGTATCAATCCTATCCTTCTCTGTGCCCGATAGTATTATCTATACAGATTGCAAGTCTTGTTTTCTTCTGCCAAGCTCAGACGCCTTCCTGGCAGGCTTCTGTCCCGCGAGGTGCTGCTATAGACCTATTACCTGATGGAAATCTTTTAGTAATGGCTGGGAAAGAAGGCGTATACGCTGTTTCTTCCAAAGATGGCCAGAAACTTTGGCACTGCAGTGCTTGCAATCGAGCTGGCTCGAAGGAGTGGCGACAAATACAAAATCTTCCCCTGTGGGAGGCGGGAAGGTTGCTCCTGGGCCCTCCAGGAGTGTCTGGAGACAGTTTGAGGCGGCTCTATCCCGACTGGTGGAGCCGTCCCTACCTACTGCTCAATGCAGCTACGGGTAGGTTGATCTTCGATGCAGAGCAGGAGCGGCGAAGCTGGAGTGTAGTGAGTGGACGCGCAGTTTTACCTGAGCAGGGTACATTGATACTATTCGGCCTGGGACCTAAAGAACCCGGGCGCTTTTTGTCTACAGAGACTTCTATCCTTGCAGCTTATGATCTGCGTAGTGGAAGTCAGCTTTGGCGCCGACCTGCGGGCGAAAAAGCAGCTTTAGAAAACTTACAAAGCAATTTGGCAGCTTTCGAAGGAAGGGTGTATTTCCTCACCAATAAAGCCCTCTATGCCGTCGAAGCTCGAACTGGAGCCCAACTCTGGCGAGTTCCTATCGTGAAAGATTTTAGCCTCCGAGCCACAACAGGTACTTACGTCTTCGTGGACCCAGAAAAAGATTTAGTAGTTGCTTTCGGACGGGGACGTATAGTCGCTGTACAGCGTAGCAGCGGCCAACCTGTCTGGAGTAAGCCTGTGAATGTTCCTCGAGATAATATCTTGCACGCATTTAGTACGTCTGCAGGGATTCTTTTATTTACAGATGACCTCACACCAGGCTCCCCGAATCGACCTACTGGCCGCAATCTTCTCTCCCCTCCCCTGGCTCTCTTGCTTCGATACGAAAGCGGGGAAAACGTCTGGGGAGAGCGTCTGAAAACCCCAGGTTTACTTGCTGGGTACATTCCACTCACAGAAAATCGCCTTTTTTGCCTCTTCCAACGCGAGCGGTTCTGGAGCTCTGGACAAGGTCGCCCTGAAGACTGGGCAGCGGTAGAAATAGATGTATTAGACATTCAACGGGGCCAATTCCTCTTTAAGAATCCCCTTCGACTTCAAGGAGCGCTTCTTACTGCCCAGAATGTACCAGGGGGATTTTTGGTACAGACTGCCCGCCGAATTCAATATCTCAGTGAGGAAGGCCAGGTTTTATGGGAAAAACCTATTCGTCGACCCTTTCGGCTCCCATTTGCAGTGCGAGACGAAGGAGGCGTATTTCAAGCCTATTTTATCGATGAGGGTGGCCAGCTGTACCGATGGGATGGTCCTGGGCGGGAGCCTCAATCAATAGGCAAGCCTTTATCTGCTTTTCTCTCCGACCCTGCACAAGGCATAGCCTGGGAAAAAGGAAAGTTATACGTATGGGGAGGTTCCAGTTTATACCTTCTCACTTCAGAAGGAGACATCCTGTGCGAGTTTCGGCGCCCTCCCCCTGCCTACTCCCCTGCCATACGACTCCTTGGCACTACGATAAGCATTGCGGGTTATGCCACTTCCGCCTATCTAACTTACAAAGCCCTTCAAACCTTATCTTACGACCCCGAAAGAGAATGGGACAGACCCGATCAAGCTACCTCCCTCCGACAGGCTCTCACAGCAGCTGGATATCTAACAGGAGCCGTAGCCACCGAGTTCATCGCTGATGTCTCCTGGGAAGCCATAGTCAAAAGACGCCAGACTCAAATAAAAGACATAGAAAATCATGCATTCCTCTTAGGAATGAACAAAAACAGTGCTATATTCTTTATCTTAGATAAGACAACATGTGAAGTCAAAGGACAAACAGATTTAGGGCCGCTTCGGCTCTTTCAATCCCTGGAGATGGAAGTCGATCCCTTGGAAAAGCGCGTCTATGTGTTAGATGATGAGCAAATCCTGGCTTTCGAGATGCCTGGGGGAGTCAGGAATCCCCCCCCCCTACTTCGAGCGCTGGTTATCCGCATCCAAGGGCCGCTGGAAAGCCCAGAACAAAGTGAAGAATACGTAGAGGAACTCCTCTTTCTGACGAGAAGCGCTGGCTATGTCGTCTCTCATGCTCTCTCTTATTCGTGGAGAAGGCCTGACCCCGCCACTTTTCTCACTCGAGGGCGAGTAGAAGAGATCTTGGGCTTCTTACGGGAACGAGAATCAGAAATAGACTTCATTCTCGTAGATGCTGAGCTTTCCGCCGTACAAGTTCGAAACTTAGAAAAAACATGGAATAAGCCAGTAACAGACCGAGAAGGGCTCATTTTAGAAATTTTTGCCCGAAATGCTCGTACAGCTCAAGCGAAAGCCCAAGTTGAGTTAGCACGATTGGAGTACGAGCTGCCTCGGTTAGCGCATCGATGGACCCATTTATCTCGGGAACGGGGAGGCATTGGCTTGCGAGGGGGAGGAGGGGAGCAACAGCTGGAGACCGATCGTCGCAAAGTGCGGCAGCAGATCGCGCGACTTCGACAGAAAGTGGCCGAGTTTCAACGTCAAGCGGAAATCCGACGAGAACGGCGAGAAAATCTCCCCCGAGTCGCTCTTGTAGGATACACAAACGTGGGAAAATCGACTCTCATGCGGCTCATCACCAAATCCCCCGTTCTCGTCGCTGATCGGCTCTTCGCTACGCTCGATACCACCACCCGTCGAGTAGTCTTAGATGGGATGGCCTTTCTTCTCTCTGATACGGTAGGATTCATCCGGAAACTACCCCCTACCTTATTAGAGGCTTTCCATACAACTTTAGAGGAGGTTCGAGAAGCGGATCTTCTCCTACTCGTCGTAGATGCCAGCTCCCCTGGCTATCTGGAGCAGATCCGCACTGTAGAGCGGACGCTTGAAATGATAGGAGCGGCTCATATCCCCATTCTCATCGTAATGAACAAGATCGATCGCTTACCTCCCGAGCAGAAGGAGCTATTAGAAGAAAGTTGGCGAGCCCAAAGCGCATATCCCACTGTTTTCCTTTCAGCTACCGAGAAGTATAATGTAGAACAGCTACATCGCCAGATCATAGAGCTTCTCCGTGCTCTCCCCCGCTACCAGAAACAAATTCCCTCAACTGTATGAACAATAATTTCTTATTATTGCTTTTGTTCCCTCTCATCACACTGAGCCAGTCGATGAGTGATTCCATTCAAGTTCGACGCGTACAGCGCAGTCTCTTCATCCATCTTGGAGGGTGGGCTGGGGCTGGGATCGCTACAGGTACCTGGCAGACCCTCTCCCGCAGGAATACTATTACCCAGTACATGGGATATCAAAATCTAGCCTGGGGAGGAGTCAATGCTGCTATTACCGTCATCGGAGCGATCTCCTCCAGAAAGCAAGCAAAACAAATGATAGATTGGTCAGCGAACAAACAGAGACTTCGCCGATGGCTATGGATAAATGCAGGCTTAGACTTGGGGTATATGGCTGTGGGTACGTTTTTGGCTACTCGGCCAGATCCCCGTCTCAAAGGAACGGGATACGGGGTCATTCTGCAAGGGGGAGGCCTTTTCGTTCTGGATGCGTGGCACGCACTTCGGCTTCGATAGCGTAGCATTTCGCTTTCTGGACGTGAAAGGGAGCCTGTGTGCAGCATCGCCAAAGGAGATGCAGGCTTTCTCTAACGCATTTGAAACGTTCTATCTTAGGGCAACCATTTTATCCTACACCACGAGAAGCGATACTGAGAACCCACTCGGACCCAAAAATGCAGTGTCGTATCTATGGGAGGAGGAGCATACCACCGGACCTGTCCGATCCGCTGCCATCCGATCGTGTCGTGCCCTACCCCCCACAGCAGAGGAGTAGGAGGGCTACTTCTCGCCTGTAAGGGAAGGCGTCCTTTTCGACGAGAGAGCCACAGTGTACTTCCACGAGGAGGAAAGTCTACTTCCACCTCCAGCCCAGGACACGATGGGGCGTGGGGAGGAAGGTCTATCGTGTCGGGGCTCCCTCCAATCAGTCCCCACGGTACATTAGGAAATGCAACCCTCTTAAGCTGTAGACCACTCGTATCGCGGGGAAGACAAAGCTCACAATAGCTAAAAGAAGCGTTCTTCCACAATACGCGGGTATGCCTACACACAGGTAGGATACTACCTTCTTTCACTCGCCAGGCTTCAAGAGAGGCACTGCAGCTTTCTCCTATGCGATGCCCCGTAAGAGGGCAGATACGGACTCTCTCTACACAAAAGGGAGGGGACTCTTTCTTTCCTTCCCCCAAGAGAGCGGTTATTTCCTGCGCAAGGGGTAGAGCTACAAGAGAACCTTTGAGACAACCACTGGGAGAAGCATCAGGATTTCCTATCCATACCCCCACCACATACCGGCTGTCATATGCGATACACCATGCATCTCGCAGCTGCGCAGAAGTTCCTGTTTTGTAGCTCCAGCCATCTTCCCTGCAGAGGATACCCCGAACTATCCAAGGCCCTCCTTTCCCCCATACAATACGCTTTTCAGGCGAATCGGAAGCCTTTCGGCGGAGACGAATCCATACTCCCCCACTTGCCAGGGCAGTATAGGCCTGAACTATATTGAAAAGAGAGGCCTCCGCTGCACCGACTATCACCGCATATCCCCCTTTTCTCGAAAGAACAATACCCAGCGCTTCCATCGTGGAGAAAAAAGATTCAAGCCCCACCTGTCCCAGCAGATCAACCGCTGGAGCGTTAAGAGAGTAGAAAAGAGCTTTTGAGGCACTCACGAGACCTTTGTACTCCCTCCGTTGGAAGTTTACAGGTGTATAGCCTCTATAATCTCGAGGCCAGTCCAAGAGGGGAGTCTCCGAGTGGATGATCCCCTGCTCTAAAGCTTCTGACCACAAAAAGGGCTTGAGTGTGCTGCCAACTGCGCGAGGCGATCGGATAAGATCGATCGCACAAGAAGAATAGGCGCTACTGGGTACGTAGGCTCGCACCTTTCCCGTCGTCACTTCAGCTATCAGTACGGCTCCTTCTTGGATACCACATGTACGCCAGAAGTGAAGATATCTTAGGAGACGACGGCGTACCTCCTGTTGTAGAGGATTCTCTATGTATAGGGTATCTGTGGATGAAAAGATGGGGGGGAGAACATGGGATTCTAAGCGGGGGCAAGAATGCCTCTTAGGTCGCAGATAGGTGGAAATAGCCTGTTGATATACTGCTGCGGATAGGAAGCCGGCTTGGTACCAACGATGGACCCAGCCGAGGGCCTGCTCTCGGAATCCAGGCTCCCCCTTTTCAAAGGACCTACGCAGACGAGGACGCTGAGATACCAGCAGCAAAGAAGCGATTTCCAAGGGGGTAAGCCTGTCGGCTCCTTTCCCAAAGTACCGCAAAGCCGCAGCTTCTATACCTTCTATGTTTCCACCAAAAGGGGCATAGGTCAGATAAAATCGCAGGATATCTTCCTTCGTATATCGAAGCTCCAGTCCAAAAGCCCAGAAAATCTCCTTGAGCTTTCTTCCGAGAGTACGAGGACCTGGACGCCACAGACGAGCAAGTTGCATAGTCAGCGTAGATCCGCCTTGGCGTTCTCCGAGGAGAGTCTTACCCAAAGCACGGACAAGTGCAAAAGGATTGACACCTATGTGATACCAGAAAGCCTTATCTTCTTTGTAGAGCAAGAGGGGAGCCACCCGTCGAATAGTTGCCTCATTGGGAGGAAACCGCCACTTCCCATCGGCCGAAAGCGATGAGTGAAGGAGATTCCCTTTATCGTCATACCATCGAGGGCTTAGAGGAGGAGGGGAAGGAGCCGCCTCCCAAGCAGCCCCCAAGAGGAGAAGAATACCTAAAAGCCCATATACCCCCGCCTCTATCCACGAGACCGACTCTGTGCCAAGAAGGCGCCTTATGAGGACATACTTTTTCGGCCCAGCGGCCGCCGCCACAGGCGGCGGCCGCCCAACCCTAAACAAACCAGCACCAGAATCACCAAAGCACCCCAGCCCCCACACAAGACAAAAAACAAGCCCCTCCTCTACATCCCCCCGCCACTTCATGTAGAAATAATAGCTATTTTCTTTCCTCTTCGCATCAGGGCAGACAGATTATGGGATACCCCCTACAATAATCTGTTGAGAACTCGTCGTCCCATACAAAGTCGGGTCATACAAAGCCTCCACACTTACAGAAGGAAGCGCATACCTACCCGCATGGACGACCTGGATAGGAATCTCAAACGTAGCCTTCCTGTCTGTCAAAGTAAGATAATACAAGAGTCTGTCTTCCCGTCTGTCCACATACACTACCTCTGCCCCACGAACGGGAGATTCCTCTACTCCAGAAAGAAGGCGAGGATTATCTGCTTGCCATCCTGCCGGTAAGGGGACGGTAACCGCTATATTGGCTGCTGGGAGAGAGAGCTCTTCTCGAGCATGAATCTGAAGAACCCAACGAAAGCGTCTCCCGACTTCTATTTGAGAAAAGGAGATGGCCTTGCTACTTCCTTCCGCCTCCCAGGTAGAATGCAAACGCAGCCCCTTTTCTTGCGCAGGCTGAGTAGCCAAAGGAAGGCCTTCCGCTATCACAGCTACATACAGAGGGCCCATCCCCTTTACGTGTCGGATACGACACATTTGTCCTGCTAAGGGAGCCACCTCATACCCCTCTATCGTTTGCTGAGGGGAGAAACGCTTCTCTCCTACCTCGATGAGAGCAGCATACGGTTTACTTTTTGCTACTCCGATAGCGGCTAAGACCAACCAGGCAGCTTCCTGGGTAGAAAGGTGAGATAGACGAGATGCTAAAAGTGTCCGCGCATCCTGATTGACTGTAGATACTCGATGCTCGGGGGGCACTTGGCTTTCCGCATAAATCCATAAAGCCTGTTCTCGGTAATGAGAAATGAGCTCTCCCCCTAGTTGGCGCGTCCATTGCACATCCTGAACGGCAGGTTTTGGGAGGGGTAACTTTAGCTGAGCGAAAGCGCCTCGCCACAGAGATCGTATCACAGGGTCAGCTATCTTCTCTACCTCTGTGATAGAGGGCATACTCGCTTTCACCTTTTCACCCATTACTTGACTCAAAAGCAAGGCTCGATAGGCCTGGGTCCGACTAGAAGGGGCATAAGCGGGAAGCAGCGCAGACTGATAGGCTATCGCTTTATCCAGGAGAGGCTGTACTTCCGTATATCCAGCTTTTTTGGCTTCATGTAAGAAGTGGGTCACATACACACTTAGCCAGCCATCCGCATTGCCTCCTGGCCAGTAGGAAAAGCCCCCTTCCGATGTATGGAGTGCTTGTAGAAGAGTGATAGTCGCACGAATCCGTGCACGCAAAGTGTCATCAGGTAAACCAGTTATGGCCTTCAGCCACTCACCAGCCATGAGAGCAGCAAAAGCCTGAGAAGTAATCTGCTCTCCACATCCATGGGGAAATTTCATAAGTTCCCATAAGGGACCTGCTAAGGAAAGTCCCTCTATACTTCCTACCACGAGTCGCACCCGACGAGTGGGCGGAATGTACATCTCTCCAGGGAGAGAGAAGGTCAGGCTGTCTCCTGGAGAGAGGGTATAAACCGAAAATACTCGCTGCGGTGCCTCAGCAGGTCGGATGCGTATCTCTCTCTCTTGCACACGCTGCCCCTGAACGACAAGGGTCACTTTTACTCTCCCGAGAGGAGCCGTAGCTCGGACATATATTTTTTCTACCGACTGTACATGGGGAGCAAGGGAAAAAGCTCCCGAGTAGCGAGAAAGAGACACCCCGGCACCTTCTACCGAAAGCGTCCAGGTACCTTGTTGAACCGCTCCTGTTGTATTTCGTAAGCGCAAAGGCATCTCCACCTCATCTCCTCCACTGAGAAAGAAGGGAATACTCAAACGAGCTACTACCGGGAGAGCTACCGTCGTATGAGCCTCTCCCATGCCAAAGCGATCCTCTTCTAAGACATAGGCTCGCCAACGAAGACGCCCTGTGAAAGCAGGTAATGAAACTTCCACTTGTACACTGCCTTTGTTATCCGCTTGAAGGTCCGGCCAGAAAAACGCAATAGCCTTCTCCTCTACTTCTGATAACCCTAAAAGCTCCGGGGAAGGGGCCTCAGCGGTACGCTGTTCTGAATCTCCTCCCCCGACAGTTCGAGGACCCCACGGCGCACTGTATGGAAGCTGCTCGGAGACTCGTAGCCCATAGGCTCGTTTCTGATAGAAGAAATCATATGGGCTACCCACCTCTCCCCGCTGAAGGGCGAGAAGCCCCTGATCGACACCAGCCAAAACAATACGAGAGCCAGGCCTCCCCGTTCGCACCTGTAGCACGATCTTTTCTCCAGGAAGGGCTCTTTCGGGAGCCTGTACCTCGACAGAAAGCTTTTTATCTGGAGACTCAACAGGGATGTATATGAGACCCCGAGAGACTCGAAAAGGAATCTTATTTCCCGCTTTATGGATAGCTAAAGCATGCACGTAGATACCGGGCGCATAGCCCTCTTTCAAAGGAAATCGAACCTCTGCTACCCGATTCTCAGAGCGTACCCATCGACTCCACAGAACCTGGTCTCGCTCTACAGTTACAAGGACTCGACCTTCTACTGGCAGTTTGAGTAGTAGAGCAACCTCTTCTCCGACCGAATAGGAACTTTTCTTCTGAGGGGTAAGTTCTACCCACCCTTCTGGATCTCCCTGCAGGCTTACATCCCCTCCATACTCCCAAGCTTCCACCCGTTGCACGGTGGGATACAGCTGTTCAGGACCCCAGAGGCGGATTTCATACTCTCCCGACCGAGGTGTGAAAACCAGTTGCCCCTCCCCTCTCTGTAGTTCTACTTTTCCGCTGTAGTAGAGCCGCTCGAGAGGTTTATATTCATGTCGAAGGCTCCCCCAAGGTGTTTCCACGATCAAAGGCTCGTAGATACGCTCCCAAACTTCGACTCGGACACTCAAAGATGCGGTAGCCTGCTTGAAAGTCTCCCGTTGGAGGGCTCGAATCGGCACAATCACAGGAGTTCCCCCTTCTACGAAGCTCGGCAACCGCTTCATCCCTACGAGATAGGGCTGTGTCATCTGGGGGAAAGTTCGCACCACAGGATTAGGCCTCCCTTCATCATCTCTCACTTGTGCCTGGAGTACGACCTCCCCATAGCCCCACCCGATGGGAAGGGGGAAAGGCACAGTCGCCACTCCGCGAGCGTCTGTGATAAAAGGAATCTGCCGCCGAAAAGACCCCAAAGCAGAATCGGGCACCTGTACCTCCCACACATACCCTGCTGCGAGCTCTCCTGGAGGGGGCAAAGAACGCCACCGTATTTCCATTTCCCCCTGGAGACCTGCCCCCACTGCACCATAGAAAAAGGCGGACTGGAGCGTCGCATCAAGAACCTGTTCTCTCCTCTGGACCTGGATAGCAACACTCAGACGATTCGGTCGAAAAAACTCCACCTGTAAGGTGAGCTGGCCTATCAGTTCTTCTCCTTTTTCCCCCTCCATAAGAGAGGTTTGCCGGAACACTTCCCAGTTGTAAAGACCAGTAGGGGCAGACAATGGGAGAAGATGACGCCAAACCCACCTTCCCTCCTTATTTTTAGGAAGAGGGCCTTCCCATCTCGTCTGTCCCCGAGGATCTCGCAACCTCCCCCACAAAGGGATAGGTTGGTCAGGGTAACGCACATCTACCTTTCGTAGAAATCCTGCGATTATGATTTCCTCTCCGGGGCGGAAGAGCGTACGACCCGGCTGCATATACACCAGCCATCCTCCTCGAGAAGGCTGGACACCCTGTGTTTCAAATGCCCATCGACCTGGACGCAACAGCCTTAGGGAAAGATAGTTCACCTCCCCTCCCCATTCCGCCCATATGCCTTCTGCATCTATCCCTTCGGGTAGAGCGAATGTAGCTTGTCCCTGTCTATCCGTCTTTCCCGCAGCCAACTGCTGACCGGCTGGTCCCCATACTTGTAAGCTTACACTGGAAAGAGGCTCTCCCGTTTCTTGATGGACAGCCCAGAGAGTTACCTCCCTTTCCCCTCTTCGAGCCAACAGAGCATAATGACCTACCACGATCCAGGTCCGTAAGGTGGTCCAACTTTCCTTTCCCTGAATCTCCACATAGTACATCCCGGGGGGAAGGTCTTCCCCCAAGCCATATACCGTCTGGCCTTTTACTCTTAAGCGAGGAAGAGCTCGAACAGGAATTTTGGCTTTCCGTATAAGCTGGCCGTAGCTCTCCATAGGGGTATCCCCTCCCCACCAGTCATATGAGAGATCCCACCAGGGACTATCTGACTCCAAAGGATAGTTGGTCCATAAGTCTTCTGCTTTCTGACGAAAGAAAAGACGCGCATTTTGAGGGAAAATACGCCAAATCGCCAGTTGAACCTCCTCAGAACCATCCGAATAAAAGAGCAGGGGGGTACCAGGAGGCAGAAAATGTACGTAGGGATGATACCAGGCCAGCTGGGCATTTCCAGGAGGCGTGAGCAGGAAACTCTGCGTATCGGAGAGCCTTTCTCCTTCTCCTGGGAAGCCAGCTAACACCTCTACCCGAAAGGAAGTGAGAGGCCGCTCCTGAAGGTATAGATACACATCGATCCCTTTCACTTCGACCGAAAAAGGAAGATAATTCCCAATCCGAATGTACGAAGAAAGGACTTCAGGAGGAAGCTGTAACCACCTATTGAGACGGAGACGGACACGCAGCTGTCCTCCTTCTTCCTCTGTAGATATCTCCCGGACCGCTAATCCCGGGTACGGAGGCATAGCATATTTCCCCCCTTGGATCTCTATTCCCTCTTCCATCTTTCCGACTACTTGCAGCTCCCCGACCGAAGAGGGTGGAACTAACAAAGCCTCTCTTTTAGAAATCCACAACCATTCCACAGAAAGGGGAGAGCCATCGACGGCGCGTACAGAGGAGCATATCTGAGCAGAGTCGAGCGGACCGTTTGCACGGGCGAGCAGAGCAGGTTGCAAGGAGCCATCGTAGTAAGGCTGCTTGTCTATCTCGACCCGAAGCGGCTGTACAGGCAACTCTATAGTACCCCGTAGGCCCGTCCCTTCTACTGCCTCTATCCGATAGGTCCTGCCCGCCTCCAAAGGAGATCCCGTAAAAACCAGAACCGCATCTTCCCCTATCTGACGATGAGAAAGCTCTTGTCCTTCAGGCCCTAACCGAAACAATACAGAAGGCAACGGAAAAGGTAATGGACCTTTGCAGCGAACGACAAAAGCCTGCGAACCGGGTGGGATACCAACCCGTGCCGCAGGAACTTCAAAATTAGCCCGTCGCTTCCCCCAGAAAATAGTGGCTAATCCCAAGAAAATCAGTCCGAAGAAAACGTAGAGAATTTCCCTGCGCATGCTTAAAGGTACGCAAATATGTCTTTCTAATAAGAAAATATGTAAGTTTGTAAAGTTATGAAAAAGGTATCTCTGTTGGGCTTGCTACTTTTCTCCTGGATTTCAGCTCAGAATGCATGGATTCGGTGCGGGACGATGCAACATGACAGCTTGATGCGGGCTCTCTACCCAGACTGGCCTAAGCTTGAAGAGTACGAGCCTTACCTACGAGACAAAGTACGAGCTATCAAAGCACTCTACGAGAATGCCCGTGTGATAGGGGGCGTCTATCGGATACCTGTAGTGGTCCATGTCATACACAACGGAGAGGCGGTAGGGAGTGGAACTAATATTCCCGACCAAAATATCTTGGACCAAATAGAGGTACTGAACGAAGACTTTCGCCGCTTGGCAAATACCCCTGGTTGGAATGATGACCCTCGCGGAGCCGATACCCGGATAGAATTTGTTCTGGCCAAACGAGACCCGAATGGGAACCCGACCACAGGTATCGTCCGCTGGAATCGCAATACTCAAGGGTGGCCAGCCCCCCCCTATAATACGGGCACCATGGATGGCACCATCAAACCCGCTACCCAGTGGGACCCGAATCGATACTTTAACATTTGGGTCGCTCATCTTTCCGGAGGTCTTTTGGGGTATGCGCAGTTTCCCGATGCTTCCAGTCTATTAGGAATGCCAGGGGACGATGGAATGGGGGCTCCGGCTTGCGCCCAAGCAGCAAATACCGATGGGGTAGTTATTCTATACAGCGCATTTGGTTCAGCTCGGAAAAATTCCACTGGCTTGAATGCCCCTTACCACCTCGGACGGACTACCACCCATGAAGTAGGTCACTGGCTGGGCTTGCGTCACACATGGGGAGATGGAGACTGCAGCGTAGACGACTTTTGCGATGATACTCCTCTTTGCAATGGCTCCCAATATGGCTGCGCAGCTAATCCCGCTTCTTGCACGCCGGGCGTGCGGCGAATGATAGAAAACTACATGGACTACTCCGATGATGGGTGCATGAATATTTTTACGTTAGACCAGGCCCTTCGGATGCGGGTCGTGCTGGAATACTGCCCTCGTCGGCGGTCTCTTATCACTTCTCCAGCTCTTGTTCCCCCAGCGACCACCGATGCCGCTCTCATCGACCTGCCTCTCCCGCGAGACCTCTGCCCTGGTACTTATAATATCGCCACGGTCCTCCGAAATAACGGAACTGCTAATCTCACTTCCATACCTGTCGCATACCGTCTAAATGCGGGGCCCTGGCAGACGCAAACCTGGACTGGGTCGCTCGCTGGAGGCGCCACTACCACGTTCAATCTCACAGGAATCGATCTCAACACTCCAGGAGAGTATCTCCTCACTGCTTGCACCAATTTGGCAAGTGATCCCGATCGCACAGAAGATACCACGGCTACCCGTATCGTCATACACAACGGGTTCTATCCCCTCTTCGAAACATTCGAGCACGGCTGGGAGGGGCAACCTGTGCCCTCTAACTTGTGGCGGGTAGTGAATCCAGACAACGACTGCGTCACGTGGCGTCCTGGCCACTGCGTAGGTAGCAATGGACAACGTACCATTGCCATGTTCATGAATTGCTGGGCCTATAACCAGACAGGACGAAGAGATGAGCTCTACACACCTATCATAGACTTAACAGGGGCTCCTGGCACCGTCCAGCTCCAGTTTGACGTGGCCTATCGTCGGTATGACAACAGCAGCAACGATGAGCTCCGAGTCGAAATCTCGACAGATTGCGGAAACACCTGGAGCACTACCCCCATCTTCCAGCAAGCAGGGGCCACTTTGGCGACGGGAGCTAATACAACTGCTCGATTCATCCCGAGTGCTGCTGGGGAATGGCAAAATCGGGTAGTCAACCTCTCCGCCTATACAGGACAGCGCATCCGACTCCGTTTCGTGACCATAAATGGTTATGGAAATTGTATATGGCTCGACAACGTCCGCATCACTCATCAACCGATCGTCTTTTGGCAGGATACTGGCCAAGTAATCCGAGAGGAGCTCACCTGGACCCCTCTGGCAGGGGACTGTAGGCGATACCGAGATATATCTATCCCCGTCCGCATTTCATCTGCTCCCACCAGTAATGTAACGGTATCCGTATCAGCCGCTCCCTCCAGTACGGCAAGAGTAGGTGTAGACTTCGCCATCCTCACTCCGACCCTCACTTTCCCCGCTGGAAGTACCACCCCTCAAAACGCTATCATACGGGTGTTCGAAGACCAAGCTATAGAACCCACACGTGAGGCAGACCTGGCCATAGCCATCACCAGCGGCCCCGCCTCTGTAGCCGATAACCGCCGAGTGCATCGCCTCTGGGTAGAAGACAACGACTTTTTCCCTCCTGAAGTCATCCTCTGGCAGGAAAACTTCGAAACAGGTACAGGAGGCTTTACTCAGCTCGTGGTCACTGCAGGAACCAACGAATGGAGGCGCGGCACAGGCGCAACCATGGGCTCTGGCAACTCCCTTTACATTACTAACAATCCCAGCGGTTCTCCTCCTCCGCATCAATACGCTACAGGCTCCACCAGCCGAGTCGCTGCGGTCTCCCCCTCTATCAATACAACAGACGCGACAGATCTGCTTTTAGCCTTCGACGTGCTGGTCGGAGGGGAGTACACTTCTCCCACCTTAGAAGATTTTGGACGCCTTTTTTACTCTACCACGTCGGCGACCACCGGCTTTCAACCTATTATAGGCTGCGCCTGGGCTAACAACACCTGCGCACTGGGAAGTATGCTTCGAGGGCAAAGCCTCTATGGGTATCCTGGTGTCGTGCGACGCTTGTATGTCCCTCTCCCCACCGCTACATGGAACCAACCGAACTTATGGCTCGCCTGGCGATGGGATAACAACGGGGATAATCAAGGCACACAACCTCCTCTCGCTATCGACAATATCGTCTTATACGGTCGGAGAACCCCTCCCATCGAAACCACATTGGCAAACACAGTCGTATACTTTGGCCCAGGAGATTCCCTCTATGCATACAGTAGCACAGACGGAGACCTAATCCTCCGCCTGGTAAATAGAGGCAATGCAGACTACGGGTGCACCCAAGTCCAGGTCGACCGAACGGGTACTAACGCACAAGCGCTGCGCCCCGGCCATCTCCCCGCCGAATACGTCACAGATAAAACTTTTCGGGTCATCCCTACCTATGACATAGCTAACCCTTATCACATTACCCTCTATTACACAAACGCCGAGGTAACGGGATACCAAACCACCACGGGAGTCTCTTGGAATACAGGCCCCTATGTCGTCAAAACCAGTGGAAGTATCGCCTCTGAGTTCACCGCTCCCGTACCTACGTATTCTATGAGTTCGAGCCGAGCAGTGGGTACGTATGGCACGACCGGCAGATGGATATGGGGGCAGTTCAACACCTTCTCTGGCTTCGCTGCAGGGTCTCCTCCCCCTCTTGCTTACCGAGAAGAGACAAGCTCTCCCCCCGAAAAGTATTTACAAGGCTTTCATGCAGCATCCCCCTTCCAAGATGTGCTTCACTTTTCCGCTGAAGAGGCCTTTCTTACCCTCCGATTGCGAAGCCTGACAGGCACGGTCCTATGGGAAGCCTCAGGACCTTATCAGCCCGGCAGATATGCTCTTGCAGCTCCGAACCTCCCCGCAGGTTTATACCTTATAGAGTGGGTGGGAACGGGAAATACCTCGCTCGCTCATCAAAAGGTACTACATCTGCCCTAAAAGTTTCTGTTCTTTTCCACCCAGGACGGCTCCGGCAGTCTCTGCTTTTCCTCCTTTAGCCTTACTGGAACCAGCAAAAGGAGCTGCCCGAACCCGAGATACACTTCTACCCGTCCAGAATATATTCAGCGCAGATCAGCCCAGGAATCCCTCTCAAGACGACTGTCTCTCAGGAAGACTGCGAGGCCCCATCCTACTCCAAATCCGCCGACATGTGCCCAGAAAGCCACTCCAGAAGCCTCACCCATCATCCAGTTCAAATACCGGTCGACTACCCCCTGCACCACCTGCAAAACAAACCACAATATCAAGAATACCCGAGCTGGAAGGCTGGTGATGAACCAGGGAGGCACCCAAGTCAGGATCCGAGCTCTGGGATAGAGGGACAGATAAGCTCCCATCACTCCCGATATGGCTCCCGATGCTCCCACTACAGGTACCTCTGAAGTAGGATACAGAAAGGAATGCAGAAGCACCGCACCCACACCAGCAGCAGCATATAACAATAAATACCCCAGCTTACCTAATGCTTCTTCTATATTGTCCCCAAAAACCCACAGCGTCCACATATTGAAAAGAAGATGAGCCCAGCTTCCATGCATGAACATAGAGGTAATGGCCCTTTCAAGCGAGAATCCCAGCGCAGGAATATACCCCAGCTGATAAAGGGCCTCCTCGAAAAATACCCCTTCCTGATAGTGCTCTATAAAAACCCAAGCATTGATAGCTATGATCATGCCCGTCAGGAGAGGAAAAGCACGAGACGGATTAATATCACGTAGGGGTAGCATCGCAGTATGCACAAAATAATACCTTTTCCTTCTCTTGAGAACCACGACGGGAGCCGTTTCCTCTCGCTCTCCCCAAGCGTTTATGGTCCTTCGGTGCGCTCCGGACTCAACCTACAGAGGTTGAGGAGAGGAAACTATCTATCCTCTCCTGCGCAAGTCTTACATACGTCGGGTTATTCTCGTAGCCTACATAATAGCGTCCGGCTTTCAAGCTGGCTATCGCGGTCTGACCGCTTCCCATAAAAGGGTCGAGCACGATTTCCTGCGAAAAAGTATACAGTTGAATCAACCGATACGGTAGTTCTAAGGGAAAAGGGGCGGGATGCCCTATCTTTCGTGCAGATTCAGGACGAATACGCCACACGCTTCGGGTACACTCCAAAAATTCATCTCGACGGATAGTATCTTTTCTACCCAAGTCCTTTTTCCGCTAATAAGTACCTTTCGAAAAAATGAGAATATACTCATGCTCATCCCGAATGATAGGATTTTTAGCCGACATCCAAGAACCCCATGCCGTAGAAGAAGCTCCTCCCCCCTCCTTCACCCAGATGATTTCTCCCCGCATAAGAAATCCCAGTTCTAACATATCCTGGATAACGAAAGCATGTAAAGGAATATATGGCTTCCGTCCGAGATTGGCGAGATTGATACATGCACGCCCACCCGGCACAAGTACTCTATACACTTCCTTCCAAACCTGCCCAAGGAAGCGTCGATACTCCCCAAAAGACCTGTCTTCATCATACTCCTTCCCCACATTATAAGGAGGAGAAGTCACCATGAGATGAATACTATTATCGGGGATTTCCTCCATATGGACAGCAGACTTACAGAAAATCTGATTGCGCAGCGTGAAAGGCAAACTTACCTCGGAGACATCTGCAGTAGTGAAATTATAAGCCGCTGCATAACTGGCGATAAATTTCCGGGCATAGAAACGACGAGCGTCATGCGTCACCTTTTCTGACGCACCAAAAGAACTGGTGGAGGTGGATTTCTTTCTCATTCTCCTTTGAGATTGCCTATCAGGAAGGGAAGAGGAAACTGTCGCTGAGGAGCTATCCAGATGATTCTCTCCGAGGAGCCTAATCTGGACTGCTTCACCTCTATGGCGGGGGTATGGTGCTCAACGAAGAATGACCTTCTCGCTAATTCCACCGCAGCGACACCCTCCATACCACTTTCGGCAAAAAATCCAACACAATTCCCTCCTTCGGAAAAAAGGCCTACGCTATCCTTTGCATGGCGCCTAAGGGCTTCTGGGTGGGATATCCTGTCTTTTCTCGGCTGCGAGTCGGTACGATGGTAGGCCATCATATACCTGTAGAAAGTTTCCCCTTAGCCGCTTTTTCTGCCCTGACAGGCCTGGGGACTACATAGGGAATTCGACCGACCTTCTCTCGACTAAGTATGTCGACCCCGCCCTCTTGCATACCCAAAAATCGGATCATGCTTAGCAGGCCAACAGTCCCAAAGATGCCCTCCATAATCCTAAGCCCAGATAATCCTATTCAGGAAGTTCTCCCGGCCAAATATGAGAGCCAATAAAAGTACTTTACAATCATGCGTTTCTCGGCAATCAATGTGGAGGTGCAGGAAGCCGAAGGGCTTGAAAATACGATGAGTTTCTATCAGTCGAGATTCTATAAAAGACAGACAGTCATGCAAACTGCCTTCGTAAGAAGTATAAAAGGGGATATACGACTTGTATCGTTTACCTCCACAACCTACCCAATTCCCTTCCTGGGCATTTGACACCCGAAGGGTGAGGTGGGTCTGGATCTTCCTGGTATTAGGAGGAGGATCGATGTAGATTAAGTCTACATCCTTATCCGGTAAGGCATACAGCAAAGGCCAATTATCAGAAAAAACGACGGCTTCTACCTGTTGAGGATGAGAAAGAAAATCCCGTACAGCTGTTTTGAGCATGGATTCGGCTATTGACAAGCCTCACACTCCTCTCCCCCGATTTCTGCATTCCAGCGACAGAGCAACGCTGAAAGGGAAGCTTCATTTGATCCTTCCAACCCTTTTTCTGAAGGAGAAAGGGCACTCATAGGTATCTCCGCCTTGGAAACGGTGCTTTTCTCTATCGCTGACGCACCTAAAGTGCGCAGGTAATAAGTAGTCTTCAGGCCAGTGTGCCAAGCATATCGATACATGTGGCTCAGCTCCTTCATGTCAGGGGTAGCTAAGAAGAGGTTGAGGGACTGGGCCTGATCTATCCACTTTTGCCGACGGGCAGCTGCATCGATGAGACGGCGCCATGGAATCTGAAAAGCGGTTTTATATCGTTCCTTCAAGTGGAGTGGTATGCCCTCTACTTGCGAGAGATCTCCATCGAAGTATTTGAGCTGCTTTCGAATCTCTTCAGTCCAGAGGCCTGCTTCCTTGAGGTCACGTACTAAATAGGGATTAAGGACCACAAAATCCCCGGAGAGATTGCTTTTTACGTACATATTGCTGTATAGAGGTTCTATGGAAGGAGAGCTTCCCATGATATTAGATATAGTAGCGGTGGGAGCGATGGCCAGCACATTAGAGTTTCGCATGCCTTGTTGTTGAATCTTAAGACGTAAAGCATCCCAATCTTTTCTCTTTTTTCTGTCTACTTGGATAGGCAAACCTCGTTCCTGCTCAAGCAGTTCTAAAGTATCGGGGGGAAGGAGTCCTCTATCCCACTTTGAACCTTTGAAAGAAGGATAAGGCCCGCGTTCCCCTGCGAGGTCCGAAGAGGCAGCGTAAGCCTCATATGCGATAAACTCCATCAGCTCGTCTGCCAGCTCCACCGCTTCAGAAGAGTCAAAAGCAATACGCTTTGCCATCAGAAGATAGTGCCAACCCATAATCCCCAATCCAATGGGACGATGACGAAGATTGGAGCGACGAGCTGCCTCGACCGGGTAAAAGTTGATGTCTATGACATTATCTAAAGCCCGGACGGCGATGCGGATAGTCTCTCGAAGGAGTTCCCAATCTATGGAGCCGTCCTCCCTAAGATGGTTTTCTAAAACAATGGAGCCAAGATTGCAGACAGCAGTCTCTTCGGCGCTGGTATTCAACGTAATCTCCGTGCACAGATTAGAGGAGTGCACTACTCCCATATGATCTTGAGGACTCCGGATATTCGAGGGGTCTTTGAAGGTCATCCAAGGATGGCCCGTCTCGAAGAGCATGCGAAGCATTTGCTTCCAGAGCTCTATCGCTTCTATGCGCTGGCCCCATATCTCTCCTTTCTCGGCTTGTTTTTCATAATATTCATATCGTTCCTCAAATGCTTTCCCATATAGCTCATGGAGATCTGGAACTTCGTTGGAGCGAAACAGGGTCCAGTGTTGGCGGGTCTCCATTCGTTTCATAAAAAGATCGGGGATCCAGCTGGCCGTATTGAGATCATGCGTACGACGCCGTTCATCCCCTGTATTGCGACGCAGCTCCAAAAAATCAAAAATATCATTGTGCCAAACCTCCAGGTAAGCGCAGCCAGATCCAGCCCTCTTACCCCCCTGATTGACAGCGACGAGTTGGTCGTTATGCATCTTGAGAAAGGGGATAACCCCCTGACTTTCACCGTTCGTACCCTTTATATAGGCACCCGTACCTCGAACCGCTGTCCAGGATCCTCCTAAACCGCCTGCCCACTTCGAGAGAAAGGCATTCTCTGCTATCCCCCGCAGCATGATAGACTCGATAGAATCATCTACCTTGTACAAATAGCAAGAAGAAAGCTGCGGCCGAACGGTACCGCTATTGAAGAGGGTAGGAGTAGATGAGCAGAATAAGCGACGCCTGTATCGATCGTACAAAGCAAGTACTCGACTTTCCCTTTCATCCCCCTCCAGAACGTGAAGCCCCATCGCTACTCGCATCCAGAAAAACTGAGGAGTTTCAATTCGACGAGGTCTTTTACTGGTTTTGTCTACAATAAGATATCGGTCATAAAGCGTTTGTATGCCCAAATAAGTAAAGTCTTTATCATAGGTGGGATCTATCTCCTGTGAGAGGCGCTGAATATCAAAGTCAAGTAAGCGTGAATCTAATCTTTCAATCGCAACCCCCCGTTCAAGGTAAGGACGAAAGCCTCTTTGATGAAACTCTGGCAGTGCCTCTGGTCCATGCCTGAGAATATCCCATCCCAATGTTTCCTCATAAATATAACTTAGCAAGATTCTCCCTGCAAATATAGCAAAATCAGAGTCATATTCCATGAGGGATTTGGCATTCAATATAAGTGTTTTCTGAAGATTTTCACGAGATATGCCTGAATAAAGGCTTTTACGTAAGGCTGTCTCGATAGCGGTCTCGGAGAGAGGGAGGGATAGGCCTTGTACAGCGTAAGCGAGACGAGCTCTCAGCTCTGCACCATCCCAGAAGGTGACGCTGCCGTTCGGCTCGACTACCTCCAAGAGGGAAAGCTGAAGGGGGGCCTGCCTCACCGCTTCCAAGCGTTCCTGTGCTCGCTTAGCCCGATAAAGCGCGTATGCACGAGCGATCGCCCAGCGCTCCTCTAACAGTAAAGCCTCTATGACCAGGTCCTGGATGGTTTCTAACTCAACAACAGGGGTCCCTAAGCGGAAGACCCGTTCAGTAATGCGCTGGACAAGTCGAGGAATGGGTTCGGGGCTATGACCTACTGCTCGGAAAGCTTTTTCCAATGCTCGGTATATCTTATTTTCCATCCATGGAACTACCTGCCCAGTCCTGCGACGAACCAGGGGAAGGACACCAAGGGGTTCTTTTTCTCCATGCTCTTGGGCTCGAAGGAGCAAGAAAGCGTATGCTACGACATCTTGACCCTGTTCAAAAAGACTGCGCGCAATCAAAGCTACGATATCGGCTTCAGTTGGTTTTACCATGGGAGGGAGCTGGTCTAACCAGCTAATCACAGGGCCAAGCCAAGCCTGCATGAGCTGACGAAGCTGGTCATAATCCACGGCTTCCTCCAGTCGGGTACTGAGCCAGGCCTGAGCCAGAAGCTTCATGTAAGGATCAGCCTCGAAGTAATGAGGTACTTCTCCGTTAGCAAGCTCTCGGGGAAAGCTGGTGAGCAGCCCCCAGGCAGAAGACTGCGGCAGGATAAGTACACTGGAGCGAGCCTGACGGAGACTCTCTTCTATCCAATGAAAGGACAAGGTCGATTGCATATCCGAAAGATTTTATAGCTCATCATCACTAGCGGGAACCAGGGCGGAAGCTTTTCGATACTCAGTCACCCTCCCTTCGAAGAAATTCTGCTCCTTCCGAATGTCCATCAGCTCGGCAAGCCATGGCAACGTATTTCGAGCGCCAGGATATAACGGCTCAAGTCCCACACTTTGGAGACGACGGTTAGCGATATATCGAATGTACTCTATAAACTCTTCTGCCTTGAGCCCAACCGCAGGAAGGGGAAGGCAATCTCGAATGAACGCAACTTCCAGGTCGACCCCCTCCGCCATGGTTGCCCGCAGCTCCTCCTGGAAGGCAAGCGTCCAAATATCAGGGTTTTCTTCTATCAACTCCAAGAGAAGGCGACGGAAAAGCTCAATGTGGTTACTCTCATCACGAAGGGTATAGCGAAACATTTGACCGATACCTGGAAACTTCCCTTGTCGATAGAGACTCAGCACCATCCCAAAAAGCCCATAAAACTGGGTACCTTCCATCACCAGGCCGAAGGTGAAGATATTCCTGGCTAATAGCTGCTTGTTCTCTGTTTGCTGGAGATCTATATCCCTGCGGAGCGCATGGGAAATGCGCGTGACAAAAGCATTCTTGGCTTGGATAGTGGGAACGTCCACAAACATAGCCTCACACTCATAGGGATCAATACCGAGGGAGGAGATCATATAGAGTAAGGAATCTGCATGTACATTTTCTTCATGAGCATGTCGGCCCAGGACGAGCTTGAGCTCACTGGCTGTCACCAGCTCTCGCACGACATGAATGATGTTATCCCCTACTATCCCTTCCGCCGCTGAAAAGTAGCCCACCGCCATTCGAATAATCCAGCGGTCGATATCTGATACCTCTGTACTTTTCCACTGGGCTACGTCTTTGTTCATGGGGATATCTTCTGGCTCCCAGTGATTAGCTTTCATCGTACGATAGAGATCATATGCCCAGGGATACTTTAGCGGAAGGAGATTGAATGCCATGGTGATGCGACCATTGATGACGCGCTTCTCTGCTATCGCCTGTTCCGCTTTATCTACATCGAGTATGAACTCACGTCCGCCGAAGGTGTATGCTCGAGTCGCCATACAACGAAGTTAACGGAAGAGCGGCCGATTCCCTCTCTAACCCATCTTGTGGAAAAGTGGATGGATAGGTGAAAAACACAAAGACGGAAAGTTGTATGTAGAGGCTCAATGCCCTTGATATACTCTCCAGGAAAGAGAGGCGTAGGAAGGGATATATTCACATCCTTGGAGGCTTTTCCTGACCAGATAGATGACTCTACTGGTACCCTATTTGACTCGAAGAAAGACCGTTTATGTAGATTCGGAGCAAGGGAAGGCATAACATATAACATAAGTCGGATTCAGCCATGTATTGGACCTCCCCTAATGAACCCAGTGCAGCTGAGAGGGCATGGACCGCATCCAACCCTACTCCCCTCCCTAAAAAGGAAGAGAGAGGGAGGAGTATCCCTCTCTCTTCCTGCTTGCCGAAAAGCTTCGAAGTCTCAATGAATAATGGAAACCTGGAAAGCTGCTCGCCCCAGTTCGCTTTGTACCCGAAGCAGATAGGTCCCCGCCGAAATATCCTGGACATCCACCACGACTTGAGCCTCTCCGGCGGGTATAGAATGCACAGGCCAGCTTTTCACAAAGCGGCCATCCAGCGTGTATAGACTTAGCTGGAGCGAGCAGGAACCTTCACTCTGTAACTTTAGGTGGAAACAGTCAGTGGTGGGGTTGGGATAAGGGGTCATGAAATGCTGCCTATCACCTCTGATCCAAGTGCCCGTGGTAACATCCTGAGAATACACAATCGGGAAAAGCACCCAGTTGAGGCCGTTTTTCAAGGGAGGATTATAAGCGACGTGTGTGGGTATCCAGTTAGGCCAGGTAGGTACCAAACCAGACGGCAAAGAATAAAAATCACCCGATACCGTATCATAAATAGCCCAGGAAATGAGGCTACGACCGATCCGAGTGGTATCTCCATTGTAGCAAGGATGCGTAGCAGGATTGAAACCTGTATTAGCGGGTCCGTACAAGAAATACAAAGTATCGGATAAAGTGAAGGAGTTTACATTATATCGCTCAGTACTCAACGCTACATAATACGAAGTAGAGTCCGTTACATCTACCGGTGTAGGGAAATACACAAAATCAAAGACCTCTGTTATGCTGGGATTACTCCCCTGCGGGGGAGGACAGTTTGGACCACTATCCCCCAAAATGGCGTTCCCAATCCGCACATCTGAAAGCGGTTTAGAAACCGTACGAACAGCTGTCGAGGCAGGCACGGTACCCGACCGAGAAGGGCTGTAAAAAGGAGACCCCCATGTATATGACTGAGAGGCATGTAGGCTGTAAATGAGGGAGTATTCACCGTCTCCATTGTCAGGGACAGGAGCGGCAGTAGTAGGGCTACATGGGTTGGCAGCAAAATTCACTATCCAGGCGGCTATACCTTTGATGGTCACAGTGCGATTGGTACCTCCCAGATCAGGAGCGATATCATATCGCTCCGCGATAGCCCCATCTATGTATGCGCACCAGCCGTTGGCCTGGCTTACGGTACCTATTTTGAAACGCTCATTCGAAACAGCGATATAAGCCCCCACCGATTCAAGTGAGTCAAAGAAAGTACCTACACATGCCGCAGGAGGATTGCTGCGGGTATTGGGTCCTGTTCCGTTACTCAGAAGTGTATCCCCTGCATAGTTCGGATCGTTGGTCGGGGTTGGGACGATCCTGTAGTCTTGATTAGGGAGAAGCCAGGGGAGACTCTGGGTCCGTAGTTGGGAAGGAACTGTTAGAGGGCGCAAAGCGGGATATCTAATTGAAGCAGGGAGGGTAAATCCCGCTCCGATTTGCTGAGCCCAAATAAGGGCTGCCAAGCCAGCAGAAAAAAGTATTCGTGACATATCGCAGCAAATGTACTGAAATTACATTCACTATATATATTGCATGCGATAAGTTGGAAAGTTCCAATGTTGAAAAACTGTGTAGCATCGCTACTTTCTATCTGCGACAGAGAGGGGTAGCTCAAAAACCCATAGCTGCAGTAGAGGTTTTTCCCACCTGGACACCATTTAGGTACACCTTCTGACTGCACGGAAAGACCATCAAGCCTGTCTATCCATCCCCCCTCCACTCGAGAGCGCAAGAGGGGAGTGGACTCTGCCATAGCGATATCTGGGCAGAAGGGAGTATTCTCGGGAGATATAGTGCACCACTTCTACTGGACACTACCACTTCTCCCCGATCAGTTCCTTTTTCTCATATCAATAGCCTATACCGTAGAGTCCTATCGTCGAACTTTACGATGAAAGTATTCTTCCCCTCCATGGTATCAACCCGTCATAACTACGGAGAAAGCGAGTAACGACTCTGATGAAAGGGTATCCTGTGAGATAGATTCCCACTTCTCCCTTATTTTTCTGAGAAAGTAATAGAGTCACTCCTCCCCCCTCCCTCATGGCCCACTGGTGGCTTACAACGAAAACTGCTCATTCCTCCGCCCCTTCAGTTTGTGGAGGCAGCAGATGAGGTTGTGCTATGAGTAGAACGGGGAAATCCTGGAATCCACTTCGTCCTCTTCCTCGCACAAGGGAGCCTAAGATAATCACAGTCGTACCCGTCGCTCCTTTTCCCTCCACGATAGGTGACCCACACGGTAATCCTCCTCTTAGGGGGAACGGACGATGAGCACATTCTACCATCCTCATTTGTAGGGCATCTAAGGCGGAAAGGCCAGAACAAACTCCGTGGCAGTGGTATACCTCACCGAGGGGGAGAGATATTCTACACTGGCAGCAAGCTTCAAAAGGAAAGACGAACAAAGAAACTTCTGCCAGGGAAGTCTATGCCCCCAGGCACCCACTGGCGATATAGGCTGAGGTGTGACTGATAACGAGCTCCCAATAGATTCTGTACTCCCATACTGAGAGATTTACAGCTGCCAGCGATGTTTACCAAGAAATATCCAGGAGTCCTGACCTCTGTGTTATGGAGTGCATATACACGAAGCTGAGAGGCATAAAAGAGTACCTCCGGCGTTAGACTCCATGTGCTCCCAGTGACTTGATAGCGAATCTGGAGCCGCAAGGGGGGCATCCGAGGTACGAAGCGATCTTCTGGATGTTTTGACCGGAGAAATTCTCCTTGTACATAGGACAGGCCTACTATTAGTCCTCTATACTGCCATTCTCCCTCAGCACCGATGAGCCATGCAGCTCGAACTCCATATGTAAAGACAGCGCCCACAGCCGTGGGCAGCGTATCAGGTAGCCGCTCTACAAATAGATACCGAGGGAAATATTGAACGAAAGGACGCAGCTCTCCTCCTCTTACTCTGTAAGTCAGCTCTCCAGTCCAAGCCACCTCGGAGGGGAGATTCTTTCGACCCAGCTCATAGCGTTTAGCTCCTTCATGATAGCCATTCGCCCATAACTCAGCGGGGTGTGGGATTCGAAAAGAACGGGTTAGTCGAGCAATCCACGTTTTCCTTTCATACGCCAGCTCCGCTGCCCAGTCCACCAGCGTACGAGGAGAGGCAGCTGTCTCTGCTTTACTTGTCGCTCCGTGCAATCGAGCTCCCATGGCTATGCGACCAAGACCGAGAGCCCAGGCTCGTCGGAGCCAAACTCCCCCTTCCCCCTGCCATATTCGAGGGAGAAAGGGCGCTTCTCCTCTATCAGTGGTCCGGCGAAAAAAACCTGTTACCCCTCCTTCCCAGGTTCTCCAACTGTGCGCCATATCCACATCAAGCCGTTGCGTTTCTATACATACTTCGGGTTCGGTCGCATTCTCGCCATATTCCGCCCGTTGGCTCATCTGAAGCCCTACCAGGAGGGTCGTCGTGCTTCCCTCCTTATGGGCGTACAGGGTACGCATTTGTCCCCCTGCGGTTGTGATCCGCTGAAAGGGAAGATCTCGCTGAAAACGCCAAGCTTCCCGTCGGGAAATGAGTCGTTGCTGTGTTTCCGAAAACCACAGCTGTTCTTCTGAATCCCAGATAGGAGAAGGAAGACCGATCCCTTCCCGTGAAAAAAATGCTGCGAATTCCACCAGGCCTTGTGCATGGGAAAGCCTCCCAGAGAAAGCGCCATATCCCCCCCGTAAACCTGTATTCCACACATACCCTTGTCGAGGGGTATGAAAGTTCTCAGCAGTTCGAACAATCCCTTCCATAAGGAGAAAACGATCGGGTGTGCCCCTTGCGCTTGCGACTTGGAGCATCCCACCGAGTGGATTGGAATACAGACGAGCCTCCCCCTTCAAGAAAGACCGCTGAGGGATAAGAGGTTGAAAACGCAGCACTCCCCCTATCGCATCACTTCCATAGCGAACGCTCTGAGGACCCAACAGGACCTCGGGCTGGAAAGTCATCCAGGTAGGAGGGCTCTCATACCCGTGATCTTCGCCCCAGTAGGCTCCTTCACGGGGAAGCCCACCGAAGAGCCATAAAACACGGGTGTAGCTATGGCCCCGTAATACGGGCCTTCCCGTCAATGCCCCTGTCTGTATCCAGTCAACCCCTGGTGTACTCCGCAGAAGCTCACCCAGTGACAACTCTCCTCCCAAGGCTCCCCGAACCTCTAAAGGCCTTAGCAAGGGCACCCGTTCCGCTTGAAGGGTCACCGCATCAAGCTCCAAGTACCCAAGAGTATCATCGGGGGAAGTTTGTGCCCAGAGAAGGGTCCCCGTAAGCAGAAAAAAAGCTACTCGCACAATGCAAAGTTAGCATAACTTTTTTTATGCTTACAAAAAAGTCGGGCTGTAGCTTCATGGGGAGGAAGTTTAGCCTTGCCAAAGGATAGGATGGCACCCCATCTATTTTTTGATAAGGCTACAGACTTCATTAGTCTCTACCACGCCCGGAGAAAAGCCATGGCCTCACACCCGATTACGGGCTTCCGGTATACCTCTTATACCTCTTGGTAAAGCCTAAGAATCTGATAAGGCTACGCCATCTGGCCAGGGGCGCGAAAGAAAGGAACTACATCCCGAACATTCGTCATCCCTGTGAGAAACAAGAGTATTCGCTCTAATCCCAATCCGAAGCCACTATGAGGTACAGTGCCGAAGCGACGCGTATCCAGATAGTTCTCATAAGTGAAAAGGTCCATCCCCAACTCTTGTATACGGGAAAGAAGATACTCATATCTCTCCTCCCTTTGAGACCCTCCGATTACCTCTCCGATTCGAGGGAAAAGCACATCGAAAGCAGCGACGGTCTTCTCATCTGGATTTTGTCGCATGTAAAACGCCTTGATAGCTTTGGGATAGTCATATAGGATAACTGGGCGCTGGGCGTACTCCTCTACGAGATATCGTTCATGCTCAGCCTGCAGGTCACTGCCCCAATGAGTAGGGAATTGAAATTCTTTCCCGCTCTTCTGTAAAATCTCTATGGCTTCTGTGTAAGATAGGCGAAGGAAAGCACTTTCCTTGGCATGCTCCAGCTCTGCTAAAAGAAGAGGTTCGTAGCGTTCTGCAAGAAAGGCTAACTCTTCCGAAAAGTTTCGGAGGGTGTATCGAATCAAATACTTGAGAAAATCTTCGGCTAAATCCATTGTCATGGAGAGATCATAGAAAGCCATCTCGGGCTCGATCATCCAGAATTCTGCCAAATGGCGAGGAGTATGGGAAGGTTCTGCTCGGAACGTAGGACCAAAGGTGTAAATCCGTCCCAACCCCGTAGCTAAGAGCTCTCCTTCTAACTGTCCGCTGACCGTGAGGTAAGCGGGCCTTCCGAAGAAATCGTACTCATAAGCAACTCGGCCGTCGGGGTGAGTAGGTATCTGCTGAAGAGGCAAAGTCGTCACCTGAAAAAGCTGTCCTCCCCCTTCACAATCAGAAGGAGTAAGAATAGGAGTGTGTACATAGACAAAACCCCGTTCCTGAAAGTACTGGTGTATAGCAAAGGAAATCCCGCTTCGAATCCGAAAAATAGCTTGAAACGTGCGAGTACGTGGCCGAAGATGCGCTATCTCTCTAAGAAACTCTAGTGAGTGTGTTTTTTTTTGGAGAGGATAGGCCTCTGGATCGGCAGAACCATACAACTCATATCCTTCTGCTACCAGCTCAAACGGCTGAGGTCGCTCGGGAGTAGGAGTCAGTTCCCCCCATACCCCTATGCTTGCCCCCGTATGAAGCTCAGATTCAATCCGTTCACGCGGGATTAGGTTGTGGGATAAAACAACCTGCAGAGCTCTCAAAGTAGAACCGTCCTGAAGTTCTAAGAAACTAACAGCTCGAGTCGTACGCCGGGTACGAACCCATCCCTTCACAGTGAGTTTCTCACCCAAGGGAGGATTCTTGTATAAATCGGAAAGGGTTTCCCGTAAAATCGGTGCATAGAGTCCAGGAGGCTTCGCCATGAGGCAAAGGTATGGCCTCCCCTTTTATCCCTCATACACGAGACAGAGGGATTTTCGATATATTTGAGACGTGTTGATCGATACCCTGAGATATGTCAAACGCTTAGAGGAGGCAGGCTACACCCGTCAGCAGGCGGAAGCCCAAGTTTCACTCCTGGTTGAAATCCTATTAGACACTTTGGCAACCCGAGCAGATGTAGAAAATCTCCGTAAAAAAATCGACACCGAAGTAGCTTCCCGCCACGACCTCGAAACCCTCCAACGAAAAATCGACACTGAAGTAGCCTCCCGCCACGACCTCGAAAATCTCCAAAAAGAAACCGCCAGACAGTCCGCTTTGGAAAAGGTGGAGAGCGAGATGACCCGCCGCTCTGATTTGGAGGTACTGGAGAGCCGGATCATCATGCGAGTAGGTCGCATGCTCGTAGCAGCCGTTTCGATAACGATAACGTTAGTAGGGCTCTTGATGACGCTATTTAGATTCCTTTCCCATTCTTGACCCAGTCCCTATCAGATCCGACAGACAGTGCGAAGCTATCCACCTCTCCAAAAGGCACCTCTTCTTTAGAGAAGACCAAAACCTTATCTTTGTGGCATGCGAACAGGGTACACGGCTCTGGTGCTTTTTTCTCTGACATTTGCGCAAGTCACTTTCGATAAAATCGAACACGACTTTGGAGAGATCGTAGAAGGTCCTCCAGCAATCCACACCTTCACCTTTAGAAACACAGGAGACAAACCCGTCAAACTTACTTCTGTAAAAGCCTCCTGTGGCTGTACTACACCCAGTTGGACGCAAGAAGAGATCGCTCCTGGAGGGAGCGGGACAGTCCAAGCAGCTTACGACACCAAAGGACGCCCCGGGAACTTTATCAAGACGATCACCGTACAGCACAGTGCGAGTGAAACCCCCATCGTACTTACTATAAAGGGAGTGGTGAAGGCCTCTACCCAGCCCCAAGACAAATACAGCGAAATCGACGGCAGCTTAGCATGGGCTAAACGCCGAGAATCTTTCGGCATGGTTAAGTCTACCGAATCGCCCACTCTCACTTTCGAAGTAAAAAACATCGGGCAATCGCCTGTGGAATTTATAGAAGTACTTGAATCTAAACCGATGTTCAAATTTACTTTCTCCCCGAAGATTTTAGCTCCAGGACAAGAGGGCAAACTAGCCATAACGTTAGACGGTAAAGCTGCCCGCTCTGCAGGATGGAAGCATCAATCTGGGTTTTATGAGGTCCTAAAGATACGTACCAGTGATCCAGTAAGTGCGGAAAAGCAGCTTGTGGTCAATGGGAGCTATGAGATCGTATATTCCGCAGAGGAGTTAGCCAAGGCTCCCAAAGCGGTCTTCCCTGTCACAGAGTTCGATGGAGGAGAAGTGTTAGAGGGACAAACGGTTGAGTACCGTTTTGTCATACGGAACGAGGGGAAAAGTGACCTTACCATCGAGAGTGTCAAAGCATCCTGTGGCTGCACAGCAGTCGAACCCACCGAAAAAGTCCTGAAACCCGGCCAAAGCACCGAGATCGTCGCTCGTTTTGATTCCCGCGGGCGACTGGGGCAGCAGCACAAAACCATCACTGTAGAAACAAACGACCCTGTCAATGGACGGGCCATCCTCCATCTCAAGGCTAATGTGGTAGCGGCTGCTGGCTTCGGGATAGGGGGGAGTGCCCCTGTCAATACGGCTACTTCTGGCTATTGATGCTCGATGCACTTATAGTCGGTGCAGGTCCTTCTGGCCTGGCAGCACTTCGCCGATTGACAGAAGCAGGCGTACGCGTCCTCGCTCTGGAAAAAAGGCACGATGTCGGAGGTGTCTGGCTCTTTGAAGAAGATCCCGAAAGCCATTCCAGCGCCTATCGTACCCTCGTCACTATCACCTCTAAAAGCTGCTCCGAGATGGAAGGCTTCCCTTTCCCAAAAGAATGGCCAGACTATCTCCCTCACTCCCTCGTCCAGGCCTATTTCCGACAATACGCAGAGAAGTTGGGGCTTTTAGCGCACATTCACTTCTCAGAAGAAGTCACCCGAGCGCATCGGACTGCAGCAGGTTGGGAAGTGCATACCTCTACAGGAGCTTGCTACCACGCTCGATACCTTATCGCAGCTTCAGGGCACCATTGGAAGCCCTTCCTCCCTTCTTATCCTGGGAACTTCCAAGGAGAGAGTTACCACTCTCATGCATATAAAGACCCTATACAACTCAAAAATCGCCGCATTCTCATCGTAGGAGCTGGCAACTCTGGTGCAGATATCGCCACAGACGCTGTACGAACCGCTCAGAGCGTAGATATCTCCCTGCGTCGAGGCTATCATATCCTCCCTAAGTTTGGTTTCTTTGGAGAGCCTACGGACTTTTTGTATAAAAAGCTGGTAGCTCCCCTCCCCCGCTTTCTTCGCGGGCCTATGACAGACCTTACTCTACACCTTCTCAGGGGACCCATGAAACGCTATGGGATGCCTGAACCCCAAGAGCCGCTCTTCTATACCCATCCCCTCGTCAATAGCGAACTCCTCTATCATCTCCGTCACGGAAAAGTACGCATCCGCCCTGGTATCAACCGATTAGAAGGAACGACCGTTTACTTCACGGATGGGACAGCCGGAGAATACGATACGCTCATCTGGGCCACTGGATATGAGGTGGATTTCCCTTACCTACCACAAGACTTGGTGCCCACAGGAGAAAAAGCCCGAAGGCTATACCTCCATATCTTCTCTTTGGACGAACCTTCTCTCCTGTTCTTAGGTCTAATCCAACCAAATGGGTGTTTATGGAATCTTTCGGAGAAACAAGCGGCGCTGGCAGCTCGATACATCACTGGCAGCTATACTCTTCCTCCACAGGCAGCCGAGGAGGCCGAAGCATACTGGCAAGAACATGAGAAACAATATGCAGGAAGCGCTCGCCACCTGTGGGAAGTAGACTGGTTTGAATACGCCGCTCGCATGGATAAACTCGTTCGACGCCACCCCCTCCCTGCTCGTACTCATGCCTAAAGCTCTTCTCACAGGCGCAGCAGGCGGGATAGGACAAGCTACAGCTCATCTCCTGTGGGAAAAAGGCTTTTCTCTTCTTCTTACTGACGTGCAGGAAGAGGCCCTCATTCGAGCTTTTCCAGAGCTCCCTGCAGGTTCACAAAGGATCCTATTGGATGTTACGAATCCTTCTTCTTGGAAGGAAATCGCAGCTAACCACTCAGAGGTTGACGTTCTTATCCAACTTGCAGGCGTCATGCGAGTGGGCACTTTTATAGAACAGCCCCTCGAGGAATGGCTGCTTCAAGTCGATATAAACCTTCATGGAGTAGCCTACGGTTCCTGGACATTCGGTAGACTATTTGCTGAGCGGGGAAAAGGCCACATCATCAATATTGCGTCCATGGCCGGAGTGGCTCCTATCCCAGGGATCGCGGGATATACCGCTACAAAGTTTGGGGTTCGGGGACTGAGCTTAGCCTTAGATGCTGAGCTGCGGCCCAGAGGAGTACCAGTCACTGTCATCGGACCCGGACCGGTAGAAACCCCTCTCATCCTGAGAGAGCTACCTAAGCCTGAAAGCGTCTATACTCTGGTGGCAGGAGGACTCCTGAAACCGCAAGCCGTGGCTCAGGCGGTATGGCGAGCCATTCGTCACCGCCCAAAAGAGATTTTGCTCCCCTCCTCTAAAGCCGTAGCAGCTCGGCTCGTTTCCATTTTCCCCAGCTTACAGGACGTAGCCGCCCGTACCTTTCTCAAAGGGGCTGTTCGGCGAAGAAACGCTTATCTACGAGAAGGGACCCCTTCGGAAAGCCCCTCGTAGCGGCCTCATATAGATGGCCTCTTATTTCGATACCATAGGCAGCACCTATCAAGCAGCTCGACCCGATTATCCTCCACTCCTCTTTGCCTGGATAGCCCAGCAAGCACCTGCTACCGACTGTGTGTGGGAACCAGGATGTGGAAGTGGGCAAGCTACGCTGGAGTTAGCAAAACACTTCCAGCTTGTGATCGCCACTGACACAAGCATATCCCAACTCAAAGCGGCTCCTACCCATCCGCGGGTACTATACAGGTACGAACCTGCAGAAAATCCTTCCCTTCCCCCACACACCGTCAGTGCTATCGTGGTAGCTCAAGCTTACCACTGGTTTCATCCTCTTTTATTTTGGCAGGCAGCGCAGAAAGTCGCCAAGCCAGGAGCTATCATAGCTCTCATTGGGTATGGAAAATGCTCTTCTCAGCACCCTCTCATCGACTCCTTTCTTGCAGAGCTCTATAGAGAAACAGAGCCATTCTGGCCTCCAGAGAGGCACCATGTAGACAACCGTTACACCAACCTACCATTTCCAGTGAGAGAAATCTCTATCCCTCCGGAAATCCGACATCTTTCTATCCAGAAGCAGTGGAATCTCTCTCACCTTTTTGCATACATAGAGAGCTGGTCTGTCTGGCAAAAGTGGCCCGAAGGGAAAAGCCTACTTCAGCATCGCAAAGAATGTATCCGCCTCAAAATAGCTCAGGTAGAGACCTTTGAGCTAACCTGGCCCCTTTTTCTTCGGGCCGGTTATTTGTGAAATAAACTAACCTCTCTGGCTCTTCTCTGCAATCTCTATAATCGGCTTGAGTAGGGCATACTTCCTGTATGCAAGTCAGCAGGTAGGCTTCCAACAAAGAGCCAGTCAGAAGTACAGCTTGCCTCTCTTTAGCGGTTCATCTTGATACCACATCACAACGTGTGTCTCTTCTATACCCGCAATAAATCCTGCCTTTCGAAGCTCCCGGACAAAGCCATATCTGTACCGTTCATCTGCACAGGCTAAATCCCATAAGGTCCAGAATACCTCCGTATCCTCGACAGCCAACCAAAATAGCTTTGAATGACAGCTTTCAAGATAATCCTCTAAGCATTCTGGCGTGTCGGGAGATAGACCTGTTTGGAGCTCCCACGATACTTCTTCAACATACCCTCGGAAAAGACCTTCTTCATTTCCATTCTCCCGCTCGTATCGGGCCTTTGCTATGAAGGTCGAGAGGTTCTCTTGAGCATAGGCTTCGCCTTCAGCGGCGGCAAAATCTTGGATCTCGTGTATGAGATACCCCGGAAGAGGAATATTCCGCCTTATTAGGTACTTCACCATAGCTGCCTCGACTTCAGCCTTATTACAGGTGCGCTTTTCTAGCAAAAACCAGAAGGGAAGCTTTCCTTTCACGGCAAAGTATCGTCCCAATCGCCTACCAAACGCTTGAAGAGCCTCGATTTCGTCCTCATCGATCATCCAGAAAGCTTTCCGACTGAGTTTTCGTTGCCCGAAGCTGGAACCCTTGGATTTTTCTTCGTCTGCTTTCATATGCTTATCCCTTTTTTTCCGATGATGAATACGCCATCAGGGCTATTTTTGCATCTTTGCATCTATAATGACAAGTAGAAATGTTCATAAAAAGGGGAAAAGTACCAAGTGCCGGATCAGATGACCCGCTAAGACTTCTCGGGCATTAACTCCGCTGGGTAAGCTCCATCCCGATATGCACCTTGAAAAGACAAGGAAGCGAAATCTTATCAACCCAAAACTAAGCCTATCTCCCCACAGTTTGGAGAATTTCTCTCCCATAAAACAACCGGGCCCTTTCCCCATGGCCCTCAGGAAGAGACGAGTATTCGATAGGCCATTCGACAAGGTAGTCGCATAGATACAAAATGGCCGCTTTCTACCAGTGTAGGCTATGCATTATTCCGCACAGGGACCTCTCAATCTCTTTCTCTTAGTTTCTTCTCCAGAGAGCCGTTCAGAGAAAGTAAGAAAGGATAAAGAGCTGATTCACTTTCACCCCCGCGGACAATGTAATAATATGCTCAAATTCCTACTTCATCGAACGGATCATCCACAAGCTGCTGCTGAAGCCCCCATCTAAATCGGTAGTATTGTAGCCGAGCACGTATCCTCCCAGCAAGAGTATGCGGAAGCATGAGATGCCGCTCATAGGCTGTATTAGGCTGCATACACAGCGGTCCTTTCCCCTTTCTCCAGCGCTGAAGGGGAAGGTAACTCGTCCAGTTGCCTTTTCGAGTATGGGTGGCTAAAGGATGCGCATGACCCAGATTTCGGACGAGATTCTGCTCAGGAATGACACATAACTGTCCCTCCCGCAAAAGAAGGTAGCTCAGCTGATAATCCCAGGTATCGATTGCGCCCGAGGTGACCCCCGCCATCGCCTTCCATAAAAACCGTACGTATGAGCGAAGGGAGCCCACCCGATTTTCCAAGAGAGCTGAGTCCTTCAGTTCTTCCCACCCTACCGGCTCTGCTTGATAGGTAGACCAAACCCGCTGCCAAGTGCCCCATCCCCATATAAAAGGTATCCGAATAAAGTCCCACCCTGAGCTCAACTGAGAGAAACCGGGCTGAAGCTGCGTCCCACTCACCATACCGACCCGCGAATCATCCGCATATCGAGCAAGCATCTCATGCATGTAGGTGAAGAAAGAAGGATGGGGAAGCGTATCATCCTCTAAAATTATCCCAGCCTTCACATGAGAAAAGAACCAGGTAATCCCTCCTGATACAGCTCGCTTGCATCCTTCATTTTCGGAAAGAAAATTAAAATAGGCATCACAGGGCCAATCTATCTGAGATTGTACAAACTTTCTGACTGCCTCTGTCCGAAGAACATCTTCTGGAGCGGACTTGGGCCCATCTGCACTGATGAAAAGAATACGAGGCTTAACCCGCCGAAGTACATCCCAAACCCTCTTGAGCGTATCCAATCGATTATACACCAGGAGAAGGACAGGCTCTGCTGCCATATAGGACGCAAAAATAGAACGCCTTCTATGGGAACAAACCAAAAGAGACTTCAGACCATATTCTCGCAAAACTGCCCCCTCATGGAAAAGAACCCGCTCCTAAGCCACCGGTATGCTGTCGCTCTTGGGTATGAGGAATCTCCCCTCCGCTCTTACCCTGCAGAAATGATCCTACCGCATCACCACGAACGCCCCCCAGTAGTAGGGATGAGCATATTTCTGTCGAAACCGCCGTATTGCCTCCTTAAAGATCGAATCCACTTCTCTACCCCAATCTTGCACCGCTGAGAGGTCATACTTAGACGCCAGCTTTTTATAAAAGGTTAGCATCAGCTTTTGGGTGGCCTGGTCGTCTATCACCCATAAAGTAGCAATAACGCGTTGAGCCCCCGCTTCTAAGAATGCGCGCTGTAGACCATACAATCCTTCCCTCGTTATTTCCCCCAAGCCAGTCTCACAAGCCGAGAGGACCACCAGTTGAGTCCCCCATAGGTTCATAACCGATACTTCTCGAGCAGTTAGATAGCCGTCTTCTATATTCAGAGGGGGATATACACTATCCCAAACCGCTGCTCCTGCTAAGAGCAAACCTGAGCGCAGCATTTCTGGGCCTGCTCCTCGAAAGTAGTAACCGTGCGTAGCTATATGAAGGATGACCGGGCCTTTTATTCGTTTCAATTTCTCTTCGGTAGCTTCTCTGCCGATGATGGGCTTTACATTCAGAAGATGCGCTACCTTCTTAGCTTCTTCTTCGGCCCCTGGCAAAGGGGGTATCCCACTCTCAAATAGCCTCAGATTCCGGATACCCTCCCCTGGCACATCAACCGTATGAAAACTGGGATTACCGATTATAAAAGCTTTTTGGGCTGCGGACGGCTTTCTATGCTTCAAAATAAGCCTGCGACTAGTAGCAGTATATCTCACTTCATATCGGTCTATGATAAAACTGCTTCCATCATGCAATGCACCTATATTAACACGGTGATAAACCCCGTCTGGGGAAATGTAGACCCGATTCGTACCCGAAGGCAATAAGCTATCTATAAAGCGCCACAGTAGCCCATAAGATACTGGACTCACCTGCGAGCCAGGCGTACGCAGTATCTCAAAAGCCCTCTCTGCTTGTTTCTCCCACCTCTCATCTACTCGGTGCACATACAAGCTCAAAGCAACTCCTTGCTTAGCAGGAAAGAGGAGGTAGAAAAGGTATAAAACGCTGTCGCCTTGGGTAGGAACTCGAAGTATTTCTACCACAGCCTCGCCTTTACGTAAAGGGGGATCGGGTTCATGGAGGGGGTCAGGTAGAAAACTACCCACTTCAGGGAGCTTTTGGAGCAAAGCTCTTTCAGTACTAACCAAAACCTGCTCAACAGAATCAGCCTCTCTTTGACGGTTCTGTAGATTTAACATGGCATACTGTGTAGAAAGACCACTCCATATCCGATAAAGCTGGCGAACTGTACTATCTGGATTGGCCTCTGCTAGAAAACGCAGACCTTCACTGGAGACGAGTATCAGTCCTTTTATACTGCGACCTGCGCGATAGCCGAGCCGGAGCAAAGCGGGATTATCTCTACCCCGCAGGCCTACATATTTCTGGAACTCATTCATTCCCGGAAGCAGGGTCTTTTCCAAAAAACGCAGCTTATGGGACTCTGGCAGCCCCCAAGCTTCCTGACGCAAATAAGCGAACTGAATAGCTACAGCCTTCTGCCAAAGAGAGTCAGCCTGAGAATACATCTGCCTTTTAGCCCTAATCAGAGCCAATCTGTACATGGAAGAAAGAGATTGGGTGTGCCGCTCACCTAAAAGCTCTATTTGATGATGAACCATTTGAAGGTATAAGCTATCAGCTTCCGCTAAACGCCCTTGTTGTTCTCGCAGAAGGGCCAGCTCACGGACACTCATCCAATAATCTGGGTGTCGCTCGCCTATTACCTCTCGCAGCTGGTCCAGAACCCGCAAAAGGATACCTTCTGCTTGATCGTACTTAGCTCGCCTTATGTAGAACCCAGCTAACTTGCCGAGAGTCATAAAATAGTAGTGATGCCTCTCTCCCAAAGCATCAGGCAAAAGCCGTAGTGCTTCTTTGTACAAACTCTCCGCTTGATCGTATTTTTTATCTTCTTCGTACAATCCTGCTAATATCTGTAACGTATTGATGTAATCTGGATGTTTGTTGCCCAGAACTTCAGCTTTTATGGCAGATAAATGATTTTGGATATCTATAGCCTCTTTGCGTCTCCCCTGGGCAGAATAGTTTATAGCGAGGTTGTGTAGAGTAGTAAGATAGTGGGAGTGCCTGGGACCTAACGTTTCCTTACGCCTCTCTGCTACCATAAGATAGAGCTTTTCAGCTTCGGTGTATCGGGCTTGAAAGTCTAAGACCAAAGCCAAGTTATTCAGGGTGGTAAGGTATTCTGGATGTCTTTCTCCCACTACCTTCTTGCGAAGCATACCTACCCGATTCAGCAGAGTTTCCGCTTCCTTATAGCGACCCTGTCTGATATAGAGGGAAGCCAAGTTATGCAGCACCGTGCAGGAGAATGGATGCTCCTCCTTTAGATTTTGCTGCGAATTGTAGGCGACCTTCTGTAGAAGCGCTTCAGCCTCCGAGTATTTGCCCATATGCACATATAAGCAACCCAAGTTATGAGCCGTAGCTAAGTAATCCATGTGACCTTCGCCTAAAACTTGCGCTCTCTTCCGCGCAGCTTCCTTATAGAACTCTTCCGCTTGAGCATATTTCCCACGGTACTCGTAGGTCAATGCTAAGTTGTGAAGAGTAATAAGATAGAGGGGGTGATTTTCTCCTAAGGACCTTAGCTGAATGGCAGCCGTTGCTTTGAACAGAGATTCAGCTTCACTATACCGACTCTGATAATTCCGAAGCATAGCGAGACCCCCTAAAAGAGAAGCATATAAGCCTTCTTCTGCCGCCCGATAAGCACATAGACCAAGAGCTAAGCCAAATAGACTGTCCGCTTCGGCGTATTCAGCTTTTTCTGTGGACAGTCGCGCTTTGCCGTGAAGGGATTTTATCCAGCCCAAGGTATCCGCGATTTTTACCGCCAAGGACTCAGCTCGCATAAGCCAGTTGCCTGCGTCATAAAGCTCATGTAGCTGGAGGAGACATTCTGAACCTTTTAGAGAAACATAGAGCCGGAGGGTATCTGGAGTGTCCTCTTGTCGACAGAGAGAATCACACAGCCGAAAGGCGGAAGCATATTCCCCTCGTTGGAAAAGCGAGTCTATTTCACGGATGGTTTGCGCTCCTATGATGCCTCCCCAGTAGAGGAGAGCATACGCGAACCTTAGCCGAAGCATAGACTTTTACGACCTGAGACAAAGATACCTCCTCACTTTTAGATTTTCTTCCCCCCCTTGGCGAAATCCTCTCTATCGCAGAGAAGCGACGATTGCGAGACCCTGTAAGAGGTACTCGCTTGGAGTGGCTCATGGACACGCTCCTGGAGATGAAGAGCTATGCCGAAGAGAAGTTATACAAAGCCTATAAGCGGGCTTTTCCCCGCTCTAATCCGGAGCTTCTGCGCAGCTATAAACGAGAGCTGTGGACGGCGCTCCAAGATATCTTGACCCGTCCAGAAGTTCCAGAGATTGATCAAGAGGTAGAGGTGTGGAGACACTTGTGGCTCAGTGTTATTCTCTGGCGCCGAGGACTGACAAACCTTGCTTACATCCACTGGTCACAAGCTGTTCACAAGGCTACGCAAATCGGTTGGTATGAGGTAGCCTTATGGGCATCATCGCTCCTGGAGATATACGTCAGAGATTTTCACAAGACCGCTGATGCAAAGGAAGTATCCTCTTGGGCTCAGACTCTTTTAGGTCTGGTGCGACAGCGGTATGAGGGCTTATTGAAAAACTGAGTGCAAAAGAGGACTATATCCGAACCTGATCAGCCGCCCCCCTCTACCGCCTTCCAGATTTACCCCATATCGATGTATGGAGCATGTATCAGCGAGAAGCGACTACTTTCCTTCGTTCAGCTATTGAGAACGACTTCGCCCATTCCTTAGAGAAGCTGACCAACATGATAGAAGTTCTTTTGTCTGAGAAAGCTCTGCCTGAGACGTATCGGCGGTTTCGATTAGCTTTAGCTTGTTCTAACTTGGGCTCAGCTCTCATCAATCTGAGAGCTACCAGTGTGTATG
>JANZYW010000040.1 GCA_026413325.1 Bacteroidia bacterium
AGATGTGTATAAGAGACAGGATACATATCATAGCTGGTATTACCCCCCCTGGGACAGGGCAAGAGTTTGGTGGTCTCTTGAATTTTCTGAACATACCTCGCACCATATATGCGATAGCGACCCAATCCCATCATGCCCTGCCCGCCCTGCTGGGTATCTTCACGATCGGTATGCTGATTGGCTGGGAAAAAGTTAAACCTCCCTCTCTCCGCCTTCTGCCCAGCCCCCTGATGGCGATTGGACTTGCGACGGGGGTAACGGTGGTCCTATCCCTACCCGTCACACGCATCCAAGTACCTAGTAACCCGCTGGAAGGTATCGTATCCCCTCTTTCTCATTCATGGGAACTATTAGGAGAGAGGGAAGTTTGGCTCTCGGCGCTCACACTCGCTTTCGTCGCCAGCACAGAATCTCTTCTGAGTGCCACTGCCGTGGATTCTTTACAGAATCATGCCCCTCGTACGCAGTATAATCGAGTCCTCTGGGGAGAGGGAGCAGGGAATATCCTTTGTGGTCTCTTAGGGCTCCTCCCTGTATCAGGAGTCATTGTTCGCTCCAGTGCAAATATCCTTGCAGGAGCCCGTACCCGCCTCGCCTCTATTCTACATGGAGTTTGGCTATTGATTGGTATATGGGCTTTCCCTTCCCTTCTCAACCATATTCCATTACCTGCTTTGGCGGCCCTGCTCGCCTACACCGGACTTCGACTCATCAACTACAAGGAGTTTCTCATGCTCTGGCGCGTAGATCGCGCAGAAGCGATCCTTTTCCTCCTTACCATGGGCACTATCGTGGCCACAGATCTTTTCGTGGGGATCGTCGTGGGTGTAATCGGAGCTCTGTTGTCCACTCTAAATCGGCTAAGCGCCCTGGAAATACAACGGACAGAGGCTCAGCCTGGTCATATCAAACTGGAGATAAGCGGTGCAGCTACCTTTCTTCGCCTTCCACAACTGGCAGAAACGTTAGAACAGCTTCCAGCGAGAAGTTTCATTCACATCCACACAGATGGTCTCCAATACCTCGACTATACCTGCGCCGACTATCTCTACAAGTGGTATCAACAGTATACCCAGCAAGGAGGAAAGGTAGTGGGGATTTCTCGGTTTCGGATCCGTCGCTGGCATCGAAGACACCGAAAAAAATAAAACTCATACTTACCGTCCTTCTCGCCTATCCACCCCCCAAGAGAGCCGATCACGGAGTGTGCGAAAATAACTATATTCAGCAAGTTTTACCACCTTGAGCACAATAGGGGCCTTCCGAAGGGCTACTGCCGTAGTATCTGGGACAGTGACACTCCTTCCATCTAAAGCGATCTGTACCTGACCCGTCCGAGACCGAAAAGTAGCCGTGAGAACGCCATCATCTGGGAGAACTAAAGAACGAACCGTGAGAGAGTGCGGAGCGATCGGCGTTAGGATGAAGTTTCTACAGGCAGGAGTCAATATAGGCCCTCCACAAGCCAACGAATAGGCGGTCGACCCCGTGGGCGTAGATACAATCACTCCATCCGCCCAATAGGTATTGACGAGTTCCCCGTTGAGATAAACATCTACGAGGATCATCTCTCCTGTTACTGCTTTGGAGAAAGCCACCTCATTCAAAGCAAACGCTTCATGAGATTGGAATACCTCAGGTTCAGTGGTAATAGCCAACAGAGTGCGACTCTCTACTCCATATTGTCCCGCAAGGATGGCTTGGGTCACTGCAAGAAGATTCTCTTGGGGTATCTCTGTCAGGAAACCCAGTCGCCCAGCGTGTACACCCACCAGCGGAATATCTAATGGGGCCACGACCCGAGCAGCATCCAGGAAAGCTCCATCACCTCCTATCACAAACGCCATCTGGATACCGCTGAGCTCTGCGCGGCTTTGAAAGGTAAACTCTGTAACCGCCTCTCCTCTGACCTTCGTCCAAGCATCCGCAAACGTCTCTTCCACCCACAGCTGTACCCCTCGATCGACTAAAAACTGTTTCCATCTCTCGAGAGGCTCCTGCCGCACCTGGGCAGTCCACCGCCCAAAAAGTGCGATCCCCCTCATCTGCCCTCGAACTCTCGGAAAGCGTCGCGTTCCAACTGCCGCTGCAAGACTAAGCTCTCCAGTCGGACCTCGGTATTTCGGGTAAGAATATTCTGGTCATAGAGAAGAACCGCTTTCTGCCCAACCCACCGATACCGAGGAGCATACCCTTCTTGCTTCCCTTTACCTAAATAGGCCTCGAGAACGATACGCATCGCTTCACTGGCCTCCGGCCCATGAACATAAACTTGAATCGTATGAAGCCTATCTCGATAAAAGGCATACCGAACCTCTGCCAGCCGGATACCTTCCCAAACCGTATCCACGGAACTACGGTACCAGGACTTCCGTTGAAAAGTCCCCTTGGGAATCAAGCCTGGAAAAGTGCTACGGTGGGCTTCCAATTGCTTCCCCAAGAGTCCATACAGAGAATCTATAGATGCCTGCCCCCAAACGACCCCAGCGACCACCCCCAGCCATTTCATGCCTATCCAAAAATAGGGAAAAACAAGGTACTCACAGCTGCCTCAGATACTTTCCCATCTCGCAGTCCAAGCAACGTTGAGTTTTACACGCCTCTCGCCATAACTGTATCTGCCCTTGCGTCTGCCAAGCACTACGGGCGGGATAAGCATATCTTGCATACATCGCAGCATACCGATGGGACTCTGGAGGCGTATTGCGAAAAGCTTCCAAAATATCGAGGGCCTCCATCACCCGACCTGTACTGCGCAGGTAAAAAATGGCGAAAGGATAAAGGGCATTGATGCGGATATTGCGCAGAAGAAAGGGCGAAGGAGTACGCAGGGGATGTGAGAAAGGCTTCTGCCAAGCCCAGTGTCGACACCAGTAGGGACTTGGAGAAGGGAGCTTGTCGGGGATCCGTTCCAGCAAATGGGCCAGTCGAGGATAGGAATCTATCAAGGCTGCCAGCCGAGCGAGACGTATCCAGGGAGAAGCAGCAGGCCGAGTGGGTGCCCAGCGCAGCGCCATCGAACGCCAGCCATGCTTACGCTGAAGATAGCTCCACCGACCCAGGAGCATCTCTTCATAGGGCTCCACAGGTGAAGTAACGCCCTCTAATAGACCTGCTACCCCCAAAAGAGCGGCTTCTTTATCAAGCAGACCCTCTGTATACCGCAGGAAAGCGGTAACAGGCAAGGTTTTCGCTATCTTCTGAAAATTTTCTCCCTGAGGAACCCCAAAGCTGTAGGCAAGAGCCTCCCAAAAAGCCTGGAAGAGCTCCCCTTCTCCTCGATACACCGCATGGCGAGCCAAAAGCCGTTTCTCTGCCCACTTTTCATACAAATCTCGCCACAGGGGCTCTGGAGCCATACGAGCCAGCCCCGCACAAGGAAAGGCGCCCTCCCCTCTCAGATAAAGATCGCGGAGTTGGCTTTCCCCCACCGCTGACGAGAGAGGGAGAATAGGTACTTCCCTCCCTTCCGAATCTACTGTAAGAGAAGCGGAAGCCGCTTCCCAGACTACGTGTAAGACCACTGAACGATACTGCGGACGCTGGTGATGTGCGTGGGCATACCATTTATCGGGCGTCACATCTATCTCTACAGCCCCTACCCAACGGATGCCACCGATACGGACTTCTGCATGTATAAAATCTGGTCCCTCCTGAGCAGGCTGCCCAGGAGAAAGCACAGTAACAGGATCACCTGCAGTCGTACGCAACGCTTGAGACTCATATAGTCGCTTCTGCCAAATCCAGTGCAGAAGCAGCTCAGGAACTACACGAGCCACACTTCCCAGCCTGACTCCGCGAAGCGTACCTCCACATATTCTTGGAGAGTGGTGGCCAACCGCAGCCCTACATAATCTGGAACTATGGGAAAGCTTCGATGCCCTCTATCTACCAGGACTGCAACCTCTATGCGAGAGGGGAAAAAACGAACAGATAAGTCGATCATCCGAGTGAGTACGGTGCGTCCCGTGTACAAAACATCATCCACGATAAGTACTTCTGCCTCTGGGGGTATATCATCCGGATTTTCCACCACCCTGGTCGTCGCCCCCTCCCCCTCTAAGAAGCGATGAAGTGCTTGCGCCACGATGAGACCTTGGCTACTCGCACCCCACAGCAGAGGGAGCACACCGCCAAAATGCCGTTCCAGTACTTCCAGCGCTATCCGGTGAAGGGCTCGCTCCACCTGTACACCACCCAGAACCCGACGACCTACCACTCTATCTTTTCCTTGCGAAGAAATGCGGCTATACCCCGCCGAAAGTCTTCCGTAGCACGAGCATGCGCGTTCATTTTCGCAGCAAACTCCAACCCCATCTGGAGGGGCATATCCTGGACATCGGCAATGAGTTTCCGGATAAACTCCAGTGAGGTAGGAGAGTTTTGTCGGGCCAACTTTTGAGCCAGCTCTGAGACAAACCCAGCGATATGCTCCGCAGCTACGATATAATTAAAAAGGCCTATCGCCTGAGCCTGCTCAGCTGAAAATGGCTCTGCCGTAATAAGAAGTTGACGGGCCCATCCTTCCCCAACCCTCCGCAAAAGAAAATAAGTAACCATCGCAGGAAGGAAACCAATACGAGCCTCGGGGTATCCTATCACGGCAGTCGGCGTAGCTACTACAATGTCGCATACCGTGACAAGGCCGGCGCCCCCTGCTAATGCAGGCCCTTCCACTTGGGCAATAAGGGGCTTTGGATAGCGATACATGAGCTGATAAAGCTCCATCAAGTGAAGCGAGTCTGTAAGATTCTCTTGAAAGGTGTAGTCCTGCAGTTTCTGTAGATACTCGATATCGGCACCCGAGCAGAAAACAGGGCCTTTCGCCCGGAGTACAACTACCCGCACTTCCGGAGCAGTTTGCCACGCAGTCAAAGCCTGCTTCAGTTGACTCACCAGAGCATAACTCAGGGCATTTCGCCGCTCAGGCCGATTGAGTGTGAGATACCCAATGCGGTCCTGTACCTCTACCTCCACTAGTGTCCCGGCTTTCGCTGTATCCTCCATACCACAAACATAAGGGTTTCTCCCAGGAAGAGAGAGGAGCTCCTCCTATCATTCTCAGGCAAGGAAAACCTCCTGAGTATCTTGTGGATTGTATCGAACTTTTACTTGGGCCTGAGGCTGACTTAGTAGAGATATCTGAGGAATATCGAGTAATGCCGCTAAGCGAGACCGAAAAGGAGAGCCTTCATCCGGTTGAACCTCAACTTCGAGGATAACCTTATGGTTTTTATTAACCCGTGTACCTGTCTGATGAATCGACAAAACGGAGGCCCAGGCGACCTGTGTGGCAGCGGCTCTTCTTTTTCGCCAAGCCCCGTATGCGATCAACTGATAGAGGCCCACTCCCCCCAAAAGAATCGGTATAGCAAGGAAAAACCAGGTAGAACTACTCTTTGGCGCCTCTGAAAAGACAAGACTGAGCCCTATTCCGACAGCAGTGAGAGTAAATGACACACCCATTACAAGCCGATCCGCCATGTATCTCTAACGAAGAAGAGTGACTGTCCCTGTTCGATATTCCACTTCTGACTTATCTATGAGCTTGTACCGAACCACATACGTGTATACCCCTTCTGGCACAGGTTGGCCTCCCCGAGTGCCATCCCAGCTTACCCTTTCGCTACCTCGCCCAGTGTAAATAAGCCTGCCCCACCGATCATAAATCGCTGCTTCGATGAATTCCATCCCATATCCGACGACGTTGAGGAGGTCATTCACCCCGTCGCCATTGGGGGTAAAGGCATTCGGGATGAGCAGCATATACCCACTCACATCGAAGCAATAAGAAGTAGAATCCAAGCAGCCCAGCTCACTTTCGACGGTGAGATAAACACAAAAGGTGCCCTTTTGAATATAGGAAATGGTATAGGTAGGTCCTGTTCCTGCCACTTGGCTATCGGCCCTCCAGTAAAAACGCACGTTATAGGGTCCAGGAGCAGCCGTGAAAGCAATAGGAGAAGCTACATAATAGCCAATAGAGCTGGGCTGAGGAGGGGCCTGGATCTGCGCTGTCGGAAAGCCATCTACCCATACTACCACTTGTGCAGTGTCATAGCACTGGGGAGAACTTGGATTTTGGGCATAGAAGACCGCTGTATATCTTCCAGGCTGGCTGTACGTGTGGGTAGCTTGTGTACCTACGGCACTGTTGCCATCTCCGAACTCCCATCGAAAGGCAAGAGCGGTGCCGATGCTACTACTTCCTGCTCCTTCGAAATTTACAGTTAGAGGAGGGCAGCCGGATACCGGAGATGCAGCGAGTACCTGTGCATCTATCCGTTCACCCGTAGCGGGGATAAAGACGGGGGTGAGCAGCGTATCCGCGCAACCAATTTCATTTCGTATGATTACAACCACGATATAGTTGCCCCCAGCAGTGTAAAAGCCCGTAGCAGTAGGAGTAGACGTCGTATCTCTACTTCCATTGCCAAAATCCCAATAATAGGTGAAGGAGCCTGTTCCTTGTGCTTGAGCAGTAAACTCGACCCCGACAGGATAACAGGTGGGGATAGCTCCATTGGTGAGAGAAATGCCTTCCACGCTATCAGTCGGAACAAGCAAAAGCGTATCCCTTCCCTGACACCCTACGGAATCCTGAGCAATGAATTCATACCGTACGCCAACTGGGATGGTGAAAGTCGGATTGCTTTGAGGTCCAAAACTGGGGCCCGCACCAGAAGGGATAGGCAAAGCTTGGTACGTAATCGGCGGGATGCCGGCTGCCTGGACCACAAGTGTAACGGTTCCAGAGGTAGCTTCCTTACATACTCGCCCTGGCTGCGCATCTAAACCCAGAGGATTTAGTGTATTGACGACGAGGGTATCCGTGGCGAAGCACCCCTGCGGAGTCGTAGCACGAACGACGACGACATATACTCCAGCAGACGTGTACGTATGAGAGGCTGAAGGAGTAGCTGTGACTGTCGTGTTGCCATCTCCAAAATTCCATATATAGGAAAGGGGGGCGTTCAGAGTAGTGGAAGCCGTGGCCTGAAAGCTGGCCTGGAAAGGCACACACCCGTACCGGATACTGTCTCCCAACAAGAGGAGACTCACGCTATCTCCTTGACTGACGACAAGCGTGTCGTAGCTGAAGCAAGGATTCGGAGCGGGACCTTGGACGGCAGCGATATACACCCCAGGAGCGAGATTAGAGAAAGAGCCGGTCGCCTGTGGGCCCGCCACTACCCCTCCTCCTGCATCGTATAAAGTGAAATTGTAACTTCCAGGAAGATTGGGAGTGAGCGTAATGGTACCATTGTTGAGACCGCGACAAGTAGCGGGCGTCGCCGTAGCTGTGAAATCGGGGCCCCTTTCCACCGTAATCTGGGCAGTATCGATGGACACACAGCCATTGGCATCTTGCGTGACCGCATAGATAGGAGAAGTACCAGGCAGGACAGCCGTGTAGGAGAGAGGGCTCCCTGTCCCGAGGAGGGTGCCCGTAAGCGGGACTCCCGTATACCATTGGATGGGCAAGCTCAAGACAGAAGTAGCCGTTAAGGAGATCGTATCTCCCGCACATAGGCGGATCGGTTCATTGATGCGGACGGTATCTGGTGGGAAAATATTTACTCGGAGGGTATCCCGGTCTACACATCCTCCACGAAAAGTGACCGTGGCAATGTACTGACCCGGACCCGTGACGGTGACCAGAGGAGAGACCGCTTGTGTTAGCGGATTAGGAGGGAAAGAAGGGGGGGCAGTGAGACCTCCGGTCGTACTCCACTGCACTGAGGCTATATCCCCTGCATTAGGCACGGAGTCACGAGCGGTGAGGCGAAGGCGTAGCTGGGTACCCACACATACAGTCGTATCCCGGGTCGGCACCGTGTCACCCGGACTGCGAATGACGGCGATATGCCCATTGTATGAGAGAGCAGGACGCACCCGCAGGACATAGGTGTAGTCCCACCGCCCTCGAATAGGACAAGCATTATTTTCGACGGTGATGACTACTATGTGATCGCCAATATCCGCAAAAGTAGGTGTCCAGCAGAGCTGAACCTGCGCATTATTAGTGTTGTTACCTGTTACGACCGTGGTAGCGCCAGTGGGCACCTGTACGACAGTAACTCGGAGCTGGTTCTGGGGAGGAGGGTTGGCATTGTCTTGATAGCGAAAGGTTATGCAGTATTGCTGCCCTGCCTGTCCGGGACACACAGGCGCGGTAAAGGTAAAAGAGTTGGCATTAGTCTCATCATAGCCCACGCTCGGACGACCAGGAGCAGAGGTAGTGGCCCCAGGAGGGGTAGAAGCAGGACAGTTCTGGATTATCAAGTATACATCCTGGATGGTCTCCCCTATTTTCACTCCATTGCGGTATTCCTCTACCTTGTAGCAGAAAGCCGCTTGAAAAATCGTCGTGGCTATGTAGCTAAAAAGTCCCCCCGGCTGGATGAGAATGCCTGTAGAGGTAGGGAAGGGATTTAGCCCGCTGTAGCTCCCTGCATAATTAGCCGATGGAAAAGGAGGGGGATTTACCGCCCCTGAATTTAGACAGTTGGTGAGAGAAATAACGAGAGAATCTCCATCGGGGTCCATAAGCCCCAGATTAAGAAGGGTGGGACGATTGATGCAGTTGAAAAATTGGGGTAGGTTAGTAAACTGAGGGGAACTGTTGCATGGAGTGAGCGTATTATCGAGCGTGACATAAAAGGTAGAACCTTGCCCTCCAGACCCCGATAGGTTATCGATAGCTGCCGACCGGCAGCAGTTATCATGCCAGAAAATCCAATCGTTCCCACACCCTGCGGGCAAGTCTACAATAGTTTCATATATCCATCGCTCAATACCGTATACAGGCCCTGGGCCTGCGCAACGAGTCGAGGAACCCGAGCAGACAGGAGTTACATCTGCCCCAGAGCCGGGGATGATAGTGGAGCGACTAACCAGCCTTGACCCGCTCACATTACATTGGATAGAGCGCCAGGAGATTGTTATTTGAGCATCTGCAGGAATTCCATTACAGTCTCGGTAAAGGGTAAATCGGACCCGATAGCGGGTGGTCCCCCCTGGCCCTGGGCCCAAGCAAATATAGGTTAAATCACCCCCCAAATAATGAGAAGCGTAAGCATCTATACCTAAGCCCAGCAACGCAAGCCCTATAACAGCAGCTCTCCGAAACACACAGCAAAGGTAGGAAAACTCGATAAAAAATGCCAAGGAACCGAGCCTCAATCAGAGAACGAGAGCTGTAGCACGTACCATAAGCGGGGAATATCTCCTTGAAGAGCCTCAGCATACTCTCTCTGTGTGCAAGGGAAAAGACGCCCCGGACCCGAGCCTTTGAGAGGGACTATCTCGATCCACCAGCGACCACTGATAGGATGTCGGAAAAAGACCAGTTCGGGAGGCTCCCCTCCCATCGGGACCGTATACCGCTCGAGATTACTCCGGTCAGCCCGCGGGAAGTCATCCTGGAGATTGACTCGTCCTTCTAAGAAATACCACAACAAGAGGGCTACGGCAGAAGCAGTTCGTCCTCCCTCATCTCGTAGAGGATGATAGTTTGCAATGTGCACGACATCTGAGCGGTATCCCATTCCCGCAAAGCGCATTAGTTTCGCAGCGATCTCTATGGGAAGGCCCTCTACGTCCCCATCCAGTACTGCAGGCGCGTCTGCGCCCCGTACCACGCTCAGATCAAAAGAGAGAAGCGCTGCCATACGCAGGAGGGGCTCTGCCAAATCTGGATCTGTCAAGACTTCGTTGAGTCGCAGATAAAGAATCCGCAGCTTTTCGTGAAGCAAGTTTTCTTCTTCTGGGCTCATCCAGTGCCACGCCAAGCCGATGACGTGCCCCCAGGTCGGCACGCGAACCTGCTCATCCAATAGCATATCACTATGATACCGCCGATGGGGAGCATCTTCGATCGATAAAGAATCCAGTAGGTCTAATCTCTTATCCACCAACGCATACGTAAAGGGCGTTTCTTGAGCCGCTAACGCCCGATAGAGGGGATAGGCAGCTTCCTGGCTCCCTCCTAAGACGACCACCGAATGGCCCCGACGAAGCAGCTCCGCTACCACTTCTTCCAAAGCAGCATACACACCCTCAGCCGTCAGTTCCTCTACAAAGAGATCACCGACATCTACCAGTCGCAAGGCCACACTGGGGAGGGCTAATCTGTACAATCGCTTACGAATCCGACGCGTCGCAGAAGGCCAGCAGTACACCCTCCCTTTGCGCTGATAATAGGGATACCCAACGAAGACAGCCGTAGGCCCATTTTCTAAAGCTTCTTCGACAGCTATTTTTCCTGAAGGGAAGCTTGTAACCACCGGGAGCCGCTGGAGATACATCGGGAATGTCCCTCCGACAGGCCGAAGAAAAGCTTCCCACTCCACCCCTCAAAGGTAAATACGATAGGGCTTCAGAACCTTCCCCTCCCCATTCGTGCACCCAAAAGTCCTATTCCGCTTACTTTTTAGGAAGCATCGATTGACCGACCGCGGAACTCACCACAAACAAGCAATCTTTTCTCAAAAGATATGCAGAGAGCACTGCGAAACACAACTATAAATCACAAAGTCGCGTAAAATGGCTTTTCATTCTTTTTGGGCGAGACCTGATCGCCAAAGGTACTGCCTAGCCCAGACATCCAATAGCCTGCCTCAGAAGAGAGCCGGGAAAATGAGACCCGGATTTCTCAAAAAGCCTACCGACTCAAATACACACTTCTTTTAGCATATAGCTCTCGAAAGAGAGGATCTGCTAAGCCTCGGATAAAACGGATCTCCTCCCCTGTAGAGCGCATCTCTGGGCCTAGCGCTTTTTCCACCTCTGGGAATCGGTCGAAGGAGAATACGGGGAGCTTGAGGGCATAGCCCTCTAACTTTTCCGGAAAAGCGAAGTCGGATACTTTTTTACCGCCCACCCATATTTCCATCGCCCACTGAACGAAAGGCTTCCCATACGCTTTACAGAGAAAGGGGACCGTCCGAGATGCCCGCAGATTGGCTTCTATAACATAGACAGTTCCTTCGTGTATAGCATATTGCACATTGAGAAAGCCCTTGACTTTTAGGGCTCGAGCGATGCGATGCGCATATTCTCGCAAGCGAAACTGCACTTCAGAAGAAAGAGAAAAAGGAGGCAAAACCGCTGTGGAATCACCCGAGTGGACACCCGCTGGCTCGATGTGCTCCATGAGGCCCATCACACCGATTTCCTCTCCATCACAGAGCGCATCCAGCTCGGCTTCTACCGCACCTGCCAAAAAGCGGTCGATCAGGATGCGGTTCCCCGGCATGTCTCGAAGGATCGTGACGATCTGCTCCACCAGTTCATCTTCATCTACGACGATGCGCATACGCTGCCCACCCAGCACGTAACTCGGCCGCACCAAAACAGGATAGCCAAGCCGCTCCGCCAAAGAAAGAGCCTCATCCGGCGTACGAGCCACCCCGAAAGGAGGATACGGAATACCCAACTCCTCTAACAAAGTCGAGAACTTCCCCCGATCCTCGGAAATGTCTATCGACTCATACGAAGTGCCAATAAGCGGTACTCCATATCTGTGAAGCTTCTCGGCCAGCTTGAGAGGGGTTTGCCCCCCCAGTTGGACAACTACTCCGATAGGCTTCTCCCGCTGGATTACTTCATATACATGCTCCCAGAAAACGGGCTCGAAATACAATCTATCCGAAATGTCGGGGTCGGTCGATACTGTCTCTGGGTTACAATTCAACATAAGGGCTTCATACCCCAAGCGCTGCGCACCCAATACTCCATGCACGCAACAATAGTCAAACTCTACACCTTGTCCTATGCGATTGGGGCCTGAGCCTAATATAAGAAGACGAGGTTTCCCCTCTCGCTCAGAGGTAAACACCATGCCTTCATCCTCCCCTCCTGGTTCGAAAGTGGAATAGTAATACCGAGTGAGGGCGTCAAACTCAGCTGCACAAGTATCGACCCTCTTATATACCCGTCGAATCCCCCATTGTTGACGAAGAGCATATATCTGGCTTTCTACTCCTTGGACGAGATGGGCGATTTGTCTATCTCCCAAGCCCATCCGCTTCGCTTGCCAGAGAAGCTCAGGAGGGAGCGTTTCCACGGTATGATTCATGAGCTCCCGCTCGACCTCCACCAAAGCCTGAATCTCATGCAGAAACCACTCATCGATAGCGGTCAGCTTATGAATGGTACGCAAAGGAACGCCTGCTAAGAACGCATCGTGAATATAAAATATACGATTCCAGCTGGGACTTTCCAGTCCTTGGAGGAGCTGTGTGAGGTCTTGGATCTCGCGGCCATCTGCCCCCAGTCCATTGCGACGTAGCTCCAGCGATTGCACAGCTTTTTGTAAGGCTTCTATGAAGGAACGACCGATACCCATTGCTTCCCCTACACTGCGCATCTGCATCCCCAACTGACGATTCGCTCCGGGAAACTTGTCAAAGTTCCACCGAGGGATTTTTACCACTACATAATCAAGGCTGGGTTCAAAGAAGGCAGAGGTAGTTCCCGTAACAGGATTTGTAATCTCATCTAAGCGCTTCCCCACCGCCAGAAGGGCGGCTATCTTGGCTATAGGATAGCCCGTCGCTTTGGAGGCTAAGGCAGAAGAGCGGGAAACGCGAGGGTTGATCTCGATGATGTACATTTCCTCACTGTACGGACTCAACGCAAACTGCACATTGCATCCCCCTGCAAAGTCGGGGAAAGACTGGAGGAGCATTTTTGCTTGCTCTCGCATGCGCTGCATAAGCGAATCAGGGAGCGTCTGTGCGGGAGCTACGGTGATCGAGTCTCCTGTGTGAATGCCCATGGGGTCGAGATTTTCGATCGTACACACTACGACGAAGTGACCGTCTTTGTCTCGCATTACCTCGAGCTCAAACTCCTTCCACCCTGCCACGCTCTTCTCGACCAAGACTTCATGTACAGGACTCAGCGCCAGAGCCCGACCCACTGCTTTCTCCAACTCTGCTTTGGAAGTGACGAGCTGCGCACCTGCCCCTCCCAGTGTGAAAGAAGGCCTCAATACTACGGGATATCCCAGCTTTTGGGCTAAATCCTTTGCCTCTAAATAAGAGCGAGCGATACCCGCTGGAAGCATAGGGAGCCCCAAGGCCTCCCCCCACCGCCGGAACTGCTCCCGATCCTCTGCTACCTCTATGGCCTGCACAGACGCGCCGATCACGCTCACCCCATGCCGTTCCCATATCCCTCTACGAGCACATTCCATAGCCAGATTCAAAGCGGTCTGCCCCCCCATCGTGGGCAATACAGCATCTATCGCATATTGGCTCAAAATGTGCTCTATACTCTCGACGGTGAGAGGCAGCAAATGCACGACATCTGCCGTAACAGGATCGGTCATAATAGTGGCGGGGTTGGAGTTGAGAAGATGGACTACATAGCCTTCCGCTCGCAAAGCCCGAGCCGCCTGGGAACCAGAATAGTCAAACTCCGCTGCTTGTCCGATTACGATGGGACCACTTCCCAAAATGAGTATGCGCTGCACAAGACAAAGGTAGAGGGAGAAAAGCCAGTGGTCGATTGCCTTTCTCCTCCACTTGAACTTTTAGCTACTTTGCACAGATGCGCCTTTCTCTCTTTCTTCTCCTCGGCCTAAGTTGTGCGCAAACGCTTTCTGGGGTAGTCGTCGATGGAGCGACGGGGGAGCCCCTCCCCGGCGCCACCGTGCGAATCCAAGGCACCACTACGGGGACGCTCACGGATGAAAAGGGATCCTTCTCTCTGCCTATCAAAGAAAAACTTCCTGTGTTCCTCCTCGTAACATACGTAGGCTACGATACCGCTAAAGTCCTCGTTTCCGCCTTCAAACCCTTGCGGATCACCTTAGGAGAAAAAGAGGTCCTCCAACAAGCCGTAGAGATCGTTGATATACGCATCAGCCAAAAGCAGCAGGAATCGCCTCTCACCATCGAAACGATGGATGCTATCGCCGTCCGAGAGAGCGCTTCTCCTGACTTTTATGAAAACCTCGCAAACCTCAAGGGGGTAGACATCACGACCGCCAGCTTAGGCTTCAAAATCATCAACACCCGCGGTTTCAATAGTACCCGCCCCGTACGCACCCTGCAGATCGTCGATGGAATGGACAACCAGGCACCCGGCCTTAACTTTTCCCTAGGGAACTTTGTCGGTGCTTCTGAGCTGGATATTCAGTCTGTAGAGCTGGTTGTAGGGGCTCAATCCGCCCTCTATGGCCCGAACGCCTTTAATGGAGTTATCTTGATGCACCTCAAGGATCCTTTCCTGCACCCGGGCACATCGGTCAATCTCAAGGTTGGGAATCGCGGCCTAATCGAGACAGCCTTCCGCTTTGCCCAGGTCATCGGACCCGCAGAACGCTTCGCCTTCAAGGTAACCGGCTCCTTTATGCAAGCGCAAGACTGGCCCGCTAATAACGACGCCCCGACTGAGCAGTCTCTGGTCGGCAGAAACAATCCCGGCGGCTACGATGCCGTAAATCGATATGGGGATGAAAACCCCGATCCTCGCTCCAATAACTTCGACAACTCAAACTATAGCCGCTACTTTTTCCCCGGACTGGGCATCTACCATCGAAGCGGCTACTGGGAGCGAGAGCTCGTTGACTACACAGTCAAAAGCATAAAGCTCTCCAGCGGCCTCTACTACAAAATAAACCCCGATCTGCAGGCCGAATACACGGCCAACTTCGGCACCGGTACCACCGTCTACCAGGGAGACAACCGATACAGCATCCGAGATATTCTTTTTTTTCAGCACAAAGCTGAGCTAAAAGGAAAAAACTTCTATCTGCGCACCTATCACACCACAGAAGATGCAGGCAAGTCGTATGATATTGTATTTACCGCTCTTTTACTGCAAAACTATGTCAAGCCCAGTGTACGATGGTCTCTCGATTATCAAACGGCTTTTTTGCCGTATAGCCAGCGTCTGCGCCGAGACCCAGAGTTTCCCAGCACTTTTATCAATAATCCCACCTTCGAGGAAGAGTATCGGCGAGTGCTAGAGAAATACCGAGACTCGCTTATCTTGTGGCATCAAATCGCGCGTGCTTTCGCGGATAGCCAGGGGAATCCTTTCTTCTGCGATACGTGCCGGAGCCGCCTGGAGCCAGGCACCCCAGAGTTCAATGCCGTTTTTCAGCGGATTATCTCCAACCCCAGCTTTCTCGCTGGCGGGAGCCGATTCGTCGATAACTCCTCCCTTATTCATTTTCAAGGAGGGCATGAATGGAAGCCTACTGAAAAAATCACCCTCCACTGGGGTGCGAACTACCGAAAATATCTTCCGCGGTCCTACGGGACCATCTTCGCCGACACACTGCGAAACCCCAATGATCCCAGTCAAGGATACCGCCGTATCACGCTTTATGAGTGGGGGATCTTCGCCCATGCAGAAAGCCGATGGCTCTCGGAGGACCGCCTAAAAGTAGGGCTTGCTTTGCGAGCAGATGTGCAGCAAAATTTCGTACGGGAACGGAACCTCCTGCAGCGATTCTCGCTCGAGAAAGTTGGCCGTGCCCTACGAGAGAACTTCATCTACTCCCCCGCAGTGATGGTGACCTATGACATCAAACGCTTTCATACCCTACGAGCAGCCTACACTTCTGCCTTACGATACCCTACCCTCCAAGACCAATACTTGTACTACAACGTCGGCCGAGCTATCCTAAAAGGCAACTACGAGGGCATGGGAGATATCATTCCGCTGGAAAACCTGTACAACTTTACTGCTACGGGAGATACCACTTATCTACGCCCTATCTATGTAGCAGGGGTACGTCCTGAGCGGCTTCGCACCTTTGAAATAGGCTACAAAGGCATCTGGAAAGAGCGACTCTTCATCGATGCGGGATACTTCTTTAGCTGGTACTGGAACTTCTTGGGCTTCCGACTGGTCTCAACGATACCGGATCTCCTCACGGGCCGCCCTGTGCAGATTTATCGTCTCTCTGCCAACGCCTCCGATATCGTGACGACCCAGGGATTCGCCCTTGGGCTGTATTATTATTTTGCTAAGAAGTACACCTTCTCTGGGAGTTACACCTGGACAGTCCTCAACAAAGGCGGAGGGCAGATGAATGACATCGCACGTGGGCTCAACCAGCTTTTTGGAAGAAAGATATTCCGAGAAATCCCTCCCCATAGCGACCCCATCATCCCCGCTTTCAACACTCCCCCCCATAAGTACAACCTCGGCTTAAGCGCCAGGGATCTAATCCTGCCGATTGCGGGGCGAGATGTTCGGTATTTGGGATTTGCTATTACCTGGCGATGGGTGCATGGGTTTTGGTTTGAGGGGTCCCCTCAATTTACGGGGTATGTGCCAGGCTACAGCACGTTGGATGGACAGCTCAGCTGGCGCCCCGCAGCTACCCCTGAAATCACCTACAAAGTAGGAGGAACCAACCTCTTGGGCAGGCGCTTCTTCCAGGCATATGGAGCTCCCTTCATCGGTCGGATGGTCTATGCGGGTGTATGGATCGATCTGATGTAGACCTAGACCGCATTCTTTCGGAAGAGATACTCTCAGAAATGGCGGGGCACTCCTCATAAGGAACAAGATTGAACGAGGCTTTCATTGGGACTTTTTCTATAGACCGAGAGGGTAGCCCTTCTCTCCTCTTATTTGAAAACTCAGATGCAGAGAGAGGGTGCCCCTCAGAGTTTGGCTCCATCAATACTTGCGACTTTTGTCGGTATTCGGCTCCCTCGAGAGAAAGAAGCCAAACCTGAGTTGGTTTTTTTGGAGAGATAAAATAGTCACCGATGATATGCTACTTTTGTCTTATGAAGCACATGTATGTAATTCTTGGCTTTTGCGCCATCGTGCTTGCGCAGATTATTCCTGCTTCTTCGAACCCTTTATCGATCTGCAACTCTTCCATCTCGTTTTCCCTGGGGTATGAGCTCCAGAATCCGCCTTCGGGAGCGCAGAGTTACACTTGGAGCCTTACCATCTCGGGCACCAGTTATCCTATGCAGTGCGGCACCAACTTCTTCGACGTTCGGCCGAGCAATCTCCCGGTGGTCAACTGGTCCAATATCCTGATAGGTATGGGCACCTTTCAAGTCCAGGTCAGTGTAGAAGCCTGGGATGGAAATAACCAGAGTTTAGGGACATATACCTACCTGTCGTCCCTGGTAATCGATGATATGGTAAGTCCTCCCCTCACCTGCACGAACTGCAATACCGCCGGGGGGCCTCCTGCGACTTTGGTATATACAGCTGGAGAGATAAACTTTTCCTACTCTCCCACTGCACATCCCCACCGAAACGCAGTCCTGGAAGAGCTCATCGGTGGAAACTGGTCCACTGTCACAAACTACTCCTGTATGTGCGGTGGGCCTTCTACTCCTTGCACCTATACTCTGTCTTATACCCCGAATCCCAGCCTCATCGGCCAGACTCGGAGTTTTCGCCTAAGGCCCACATGGGGTAACTGTGGCAACCAACCTGTTTCTAACCAGTTGGATATCCTTTTCGTGGACCAGTCTACTACTTTGCATAGTGAACAAAAGGAGTTTATCTTATCTCCTAACCCTTCACGAGGAGAAGTGTATATCCAAGCTCCCCAACCTGGGTACTACCGCTGGACCCTCTCTGACCTCAGCGGCAGGAAAATCACCGAAGGGACTTTCCAAGGGAGCTCAGCCACCCTCAGCTTCCCCGTTGCCCCTGGACTGTATCAGCTCCACCTCTTGGGAGAAAAGTATGCCCAGCGTCTCTCCCTCCTCGTGATAGAATAACCTCGTACTACGAAATCTAAGGGGGTGAGTTTCTCAGAGAAACCCACCCCCTTACACTTTTGTACGGCAGGAAAAACTTATCTTAGTCCAAAGTATGGACTGCTCAGGATTAGGGGTAGCTATCGCTACGCCCTTTCGAAAAGATGGAAGTCTTGATGAACCTGCACTACGACGCCTCGCTCGGCACATCGCAGCGAATGGAGCGGATTACATCGTTGCTTTAGGAACCACGGGTGAAGCCGTTACTCAAACTCTATCGGAACGATTGAGAGTGCTGGAAATCCTCTTCGAGGAAGTACAGGAACGGCTTCCTATCGTTATCGGAGCAGGGGGGTATGATACCCACGCCATCTCAGAAGAAATGCAGATCTACAAACAGCACTTCCCCCTAAAAGCATTCCTTTCCGTTACCCCCTATTACAATAAGCCTACTCCAGAAGGGCTATACAGTCATTACGCCTATTTGGCGGACCATAGCCCCGCTCCCATCATTTTATACAATGTCCCCGTGCGGACGGGGGTAAATCTCCCCCCTGCTATCACGCTACGACTGGCCCAAGACTTCCCGGGACAAGTGATCGCCCTCAAAGACGCATCGCTTGACCTCATTCAAGGGATGGAGCTTTATGCACAGGCTCCCGCAGGATTTCAACTCTTATCTGGAGATGACGTCCTGGCAGCCCCTGCTATTCTCATGGGCTATGTTGGGCTCATCTCTGTACTGGGCAATGCGCTTCCCAGTGCCATGAAACAGCTGGTGGATGCTGCACGAGTCGGAGATCTCCCCGTCGTACGCCGATTAGAAGCGCAACTTCTCCCCCTCATGCGCCTGTGCTTCGCAGAAGGGAATCCCACCGGGATAAAAGGAATCCTGGCAGAAATGCACCTAACTGAGCCCTGGACGAGACTGCCCCTTCTACCAGCTTCAGAAAGTCTCCGCTCTCGGCTCGCAGAAGCCTTGAATACCTTGCAAGGCACATCTTTCGCAAGGGCTCAATAATGCGGATACATCTATTTTTAGAGATATGACCTCCAAGTATTTACCCCATTTTCTGGTCTTCCTTTTGCTCCCGTTGGCTTGCAAGAAAGAGAAGCCTTCCTCTCCGCAGTCAGCTTGTCCGGGGGTGGACACCCTGAGAGTCACGTATCAGAACTACGTCTCCGACATCATGCGTCAGCACTGTACAAGCTGCCATGGAGGCAGTAGCCCTTCTGCGGGTATTCGCTTAGAGACCTACACCCAAGTACGACAGCTCGCCGAGAGTGGGAGCTGGTATCGAGTGATGAATGAAGGCTCCATGCCCCCTGCCGGTAAGTTAGATGAGTGCACCCTGCAGAAGCTCAAACGATGGATAGATACAGGATATCCCCAATAACCCTTCTGGGAATCGCCCCTTTGCTTCTGGCTCAACCACCTGAAGAGAAGCCCGAACCAGTTATCGCAACCTTCAAAGGGACTCGTCTCTACAACTTCCATACGAGTGAGACCCCAGCTCACAGGCATCTCGAGTTTCGGGTGGCGCATCGATTTGGAGACTTGCGCCAGGGCTATGCGAACTTTTTCGGGATAGATGCAGGAGCCACTGTGCGGATCAGTCTCGGATATGGTGTATTGCCTTGGGCAGAAATAGGTCTTGAGCGCACGGGCGCAGGTAAGTGGTGGAATGGATACACCAAGCTCCGTCTTCTTCGACAAACCGCCCCGAGAGGGATGCCTATCTCCCTTACTTATATCGGGATGGCTTTCCTTACCGAGGCGACCGACCCCCTCCGCTATCGTGTGCTCAGCGACCGCTGGGAATACCTCCATCAGCTCCTCATCGCACGAAAATTTTCTCGCCGCTTCTCTGTCCTCATGGGGGCGGCGTGGCTACATCAAAATATGTCGCTTACCCCACAAGCTTTGAACGATTGGCTGTGGGCATTGGGAGGATTGCGCTTCAAGCTTTTCTCCCGAGTGACTCTCATCGCAGAGGGAGCTCTCCCTTTGTGGAAAAATGCCTTGTCCAGCTCCGCTCCTTTCCCCAACTATCACATACCCTGGAGTATCGGCACAGAGATAGAAACAGGAGGGCACGTTTTCCAGCTTGGTCTCACCAGTGCCGCAGGCCTTAGCGAAAATCAAGTGCTCCTCACCGACCGCCCCCTGCTGCGACTGGGTTTCAACATCTCTCGCATCTTTTCTCTCCAGGGAGGACCGACTTATGGTAAAAGAGAATAAAATCAGCTGCTGGTTATTTTTTCTCCTTACATTGCTGAAGGCTCAACGATATGAAGCCGATAGCCTGATCATATCTTTCTATTCAGACGCTCCACTGGAAAAGATCTCAGCAGAAAACCAAACTGGCTGTTACAGCTATGTAGACTTCCGGACAGACTCCGTTTACGTGCGGGTCAAGATTCGCGGCTTTTCTTTCCCCAACAAACTCATGGAAGAGCACTTCAATGAAAACTACCTCGAGAGTGACCAATATCCTTTTGCCTATTTCCAAGGGAAACTGATAGCTCCCATTCCTTACACCCAGCCGGGTACCTACGCAGTAAGTGCCCAGGGAGTCCTTCTCATCCATGGCGTGCGCCGAGACAGAGTCCTCAGCGGTGTATACGAGGTACGATCGGATGGCACCTTATTCCTCACTGGTAAATTCCTGGTCAAGCCTGCAGATCACAAAATCACCATCCCTAAGCTTCTCTGGGAAAAAATCGCTGAAGAAGTAGAGGTGAGCTTCAGAGGTAGATATATCCCAAAGAAGTGAGGCCGCAGAACCGATGGGGTAGAGTGTCTCGGGCGGCTCAGCTCATACCAATCAACTGCTCATTTAGCCCTATCCTAACTGACTAAGCTCCTCCTTTGAGGAAACTACCGGGGAGTCGCCCCAACTAACAGCACAGATAGGACGAATATCAAGGTAACTTGACAACGGGCTTTTGAAGGATCCTTTCCCCCTCCCTTATCTGGAGGTAGTACAGGCCGACCGGCAAAGAACTGGAGAGAGGTATTTCCATTTGCCCAGGGACAATTCGCCCTTCCCACAGGCACCCGCCTTCTACTGCATACATCCTCCCCCACGCCTCCTGTGAGCCACTCCAGAAAAGAACAAGAGCCCGTCCATCTGAGTGAAAAGAAGTAGACACAATCGTAGCAGCGCTTTCTGAGAGGGC
>JANZYW010000041.1 GCA_026413325.1 Bacteroidia bacterium
TTCTATGGGCTCAATAAACCGTTGAATATACTTCTCCCGCTCTTTCGCTGTTGCCTGCAACTTCTGCGCCAACTCAGCATACAACTCCGGTTCCCTAAAGCGAAATATTAGATCTTCCATCTCGGACTTTATCGAATATAACCCTAATCTATGGGCGATAGGTATGTATATATACTCTGTCTCAGCGAGTATTTTCGCCTGTTTCTCCGGCTTTACAGCAGAAAGAGTTCGCAAGTTGTGCAAACGATCCGCCAGCTTTATGAGCGCAACCCGAATATCATCCGCCATCGTGAGGAGGATCTTTCGGAAAGTCTCTGCCTGGATAGATTCCAATGGGCTTTGTACCCGAGTGATTTTCGTGAGAGCCTCCACCAATCGAGCTACCGTATCACCAAATTGCTTCTGGATGCTTTCTATTTCTGTCTCTGTATCTTCTACCACGTCGTGAAGAAGGGCTGCCATGAGGGCTGCTACATCACGCAGACCGATTTCTTTGATAAGAATGAGCGCGACTGCGATGGGATGAAGGATGTACGGCTCTCCCGTGCGGCGACGAGTTACGCCGTGCTGTTCGAGTGCAAAGCGAAAAGCGCGTCTCAGCTCCACACGTCCTTTCTTATCCAAAAAGCCCGCACAGGAACGAAGCAGCTTACGATATGCTGCCAAAATCGCCTTCTTTTCAGGCTCTGTAAAAGTGACCTCCCACACTTGCGCCATAGGGGAATGGAAATATACGTCTTTTCTCCTAACCAGGGGCCTCCTTGCGTGACTCAAATGTCCCATCTTTGTTTAGTGCTACGATATTTATGGATAGGGCTGTGGAGCTGGCTATGCGCACAGCCCACTTTGCCTTATACCCAGCTGCATCGTAAACTTTTCCCTCTCGTTCAAGACACCAGCCAAAGAACTTGGCTGTTTAGGCTACGGGAAACGATGGAAGAGGTGAGACAAGTAGAGTGGAATGATCGTTTCTTTCGAGAGATAGTAAGCTTATATTTGCAACAAACTGATTTCCTTCCTCTCCTTTTGGGCACAGTACGCCGATACGTCGGCGTGGATAGTGCAGCTTTACTTCACTTGTTTCGGCCAGTGGAGGACAACACTGGAGAGGCGGCCGTATTATCCGCAGCCTTTCAAGAACTACTCCTAAGGGACAAAAATGATACTACCCAGACGGGCTACATTCGCCGACAGATGTGCTTACTGGCCATGGAAGCAATACAGTGTTGGATTTCTACCCCTGAGAAACCTCCTCTTGCACCGATTGTATCAGCAGCGCTACGCGGCTACCTCAAAGCACTCGTAGCTGCTTATGCCTTTTTTGGCTTTGACGCCTCGAAGGAGCCCTGGCCCCAAAAGATGCACATCATAGAAGCGATAGGTCTTCTCGAGTATTACGCCTATGGAGAAAGTGCCAACGCCTATCGAGCATGGAAGCGCAAGTCCTATCCTTAGCACAAGCTATCGGCAAAGGTGATCGCGTGGCGCTTGCTCGCGGTCTCTCTCTCATCGAGAGCATACGGGAAGAAGACTTGTCCTTTAGGTTGGCGCTTCTCCGGCAGGTGCCCGCTCCGCCTTCTTCGACCTATCGTATTGGATTTACAGGAGCTCCTGGAGCCGGGAAAAGTACTTTGATCGACGCAGTGGGCGCTTACCTTTTAGACACTTCTCCAGAGACTACATTAGCTATCTTAACGGTAGATCCCAGCAGCTGGCGAAGCGGGGGCAGCCTCCTTGCGGACCAGACCCGAATGCGACGGCTTTCTAATCATCCTCGCGCGTTCGCCCGTACGTTTGCTTCGGGAGGTCATTTAGGAGGGCTACATCCTCGCATCTACGAAGCGGTTACCCTTTGTGAAGCTGCCGGTTTCACCTGGATCTTTATCGAAAGCGTAGGTACGGGACAGAGTGAGATAGAGCTGCGATATGCATGCGACTTCCTCCTATATGTAGCCCTACCCCATACAGGAGATGAAATACAAGGGCTCAAACGCGGTCTCATGGAAGCATTAGATGGCATCGCCTTGAATAAAGCAGATGCCGTACCCCCCTCAGACCTCAATCGAGCTCAATTCCAGCTGGAAACAGCTCTCCACTTCCTCCGCGGGGGGGACTCTCTCCTCCCTTTTGTCACTGCTGTTTCCGCTCTCACTGGCCACGGCATCGAGTCAATGTGGAGCCAGATAGTCGAAAGAACTATAGCCATCTGTGCCCAGCCCTCCCACCGAAAAAATCAACTCCAGCATTGGCTGGATCGGTACTGGGAAGAGGCTTTGAGCTGGTGGCTTGCCCGTTCTCCTTATGGAAAGCTTCATCGTACTTTACAAGAACGACTTGAAGCAGGAGAACCCCTATGGCATCTCCTGGAAGAAATAGGAAAAGGCTTTGGTCTACTTCGCTGAGGATGGATCCCCTTTCGGGGGTACATTTTTTACAAATAAGCTATCCCGTTCCTTCTCTCTTGCGGGCATACAAGCAAAGCTATCCCGATATATATTTGCCAAAGAGAAGGAGGCTTCAAATGGATATATTTTACCACCCCAGGCAAGTGCAGACGTTATCCTCCCTTGAGCATCCTCTTTCTTTCTCTGTTTCCTTACAAGGGTACGCTACTTCTGTGATGCTTCTCGAGCTTTCTGGGATTCTTTCTTTCTCTCCTGAGAGACCTCAGCCAGGCTATCCATTAGGTATAGATTCACCTCTTCATTTGTGGTAGCTTTTTCCTGCTTATGTTCCCGGTAGGAGTGAGCAGATGGATACCTGACGCACGGGCAGCAGAAAATGAAGCTGCCATGCTAAAACTCCTTCAGACTCTGCAGGAACACTACACTGCCTCTCTTTATCAAGGCAAAGAGAAACACATCGAAAAAGCTCGAAGAGAAGGTAAATTTTTGGCGCGGGAGCGCATAGAATATGTCCTGGATGAAGGATCCCCCTTTCTGGAACTGCTGCCCTTGGCGGGGCTAGGAGGAGAAAGCTCCTCTCCAGGAGGAACTACCGTGGGGGGGATCGGTCTGGTAGCTGGGAGATGGGTCCTTATTACCTCAAATGTAGGTACGGAGAAAGGAGGCGCAATCGACCTACCTACCCTCCAAAAAAGCCTCCGTCTCAATGAAATCGCTTTAGAAAATGAGCTCCCCGTTATCAATTTTGTAGAGTCGGCGGGGGCTAATCTTCCAGAACAAGCCAAAATTTTTAACTATGGAGGAGCGATCTTTCGAGAGATTACCCGCCGCTCTCGTTTAGGTATCCCCACCGTTTCCGTCGTCATGGGTAATGCTACGGCAGGGGGAGCATACGTACCCGGCATGAGCGACTATACTATTTTCGTGCGTGGGCAGGCAAAAGTCTTCTTGGCAGGCCCCCCACTGGTGAAAATGGCCACAAATGAGATCGTCGATGAAGAAACATTAGGCGGGGCTGAGATGCATGCTACCCGATCTGGCGTAGCTGACTTTCTGGCGGAGAACGAGCTGGATGCTATCCGGAAAGCCCGAGAGATCATCGCTTCTTTGCGCCCTCCTCGCACCCCATTTCTCCCCTCCACTTCTCCCCTACCCCCCCGCTACCCCGCTGAAGAGCTCCTCCAGATTATCCCCGCCGATCCTCGCCATCCCTTCGACATGCGGGAGCTTATTATCCGTATCGTGGATGATTCTCGTTTTCTGGAGTTTAAGCCTGATTGGGGGCCTACGCTCGTAACTGGATGGGCCGAGATATATGGCTACCCCGTCGGTATCATCGGAAATAATGGAGTACTCTTCTCTGAATCTGCAAATAAAGGCGCACACTTCATCGAACTATGCAATAGAGAGGCGAAACCTATACTTTTTCTCCAGAACATAACAGGGTTTATGGTCGGTCGGCAATATGAAGAAGAGGGTATCATTAAGCACGGGGCGAAGATGATCAACGCGGTCTCTAATAGTGAAGTCCCGCACATTACGCTTATGGTAGGAGCTTCTTATGGCGCAGGAAACTATGCTATGGCAGGACGAGCGTATAAACCTCGCTTCCTTTTCGCCTACCCTAATAGTCGAATAGCTGTGATGGGGCCTGAGCAACTGGCGGGTGTCATGGAGACAGTTCAGCGGCAGGCTGCAGAACGAGCGGGAGTCCCCCTGGATGAACAGCAGGCCAGCCTCCTTCGCCAACACTTGATGCAAGAAATAGAGAAGACCTCCACCGCATGGTACAGTACCGCTCAGATATGGGATGATGGGGTGATAGATCCCAGACAGACGCGAGAGTATCTGGGAATCTGCCTCTCTGTCGTGCACAACAGGCCAATCCAGCCCTCTAATACGTATGGTGTATTCCGCATGTGACGTATGTCTATCCAGCGGCTTCTGATCGCCAACCGAGGAGAAATCGCCCGTCGCATCATTCGTACCTGCCGAAAAATGGGCATCGCCTCCATAGCGATATACAGTGATGCGGACAGACACTATCCCTTCGTCCGAGAAGCGGACGAAGCCTATGCATTGGGGGGAAATACTGCCACGGATACCTATCTCAATGCGCAGAAAATCATAGAACTCGCCGATCGGGCAGAAGCAGATGCTATTCATCCGGGGTATGGATTCTTGTCCGAAAATGCGGCTTTTGCCAGGGCTGTCTCGAGCCACTCGCAAGAACGCCTACAAGCTGGAAAGAAACCTCTCCTTTTCATCGGCCCTCATCCTGACGCGATAGAGCAGATGGGTTCTAAGTCGAATGCAAAGATTCTCATGCAGAAAGTCGGTATCCCTACCGTACCCGGCTTTCAAAAAAGAGGAGCCTCAGTAGAGGAAATGCGGGAAGAGGCAGAACGGTTGGGCTTTCCAGTTCTTCTGAAAGCAGCAGGAGGGGGAGGAGGAAAAGGCATGCGGATCGTCTATGAGCCCGATGCTTTTATTGAAGCTTTCGAGTCTGCCCAGCGGGAAGCCCTTCATGCGTTTGGAGATCAAGAGCTGCTCCTGGAGAAGTACTTTCCTTCTGCTCGACACATTGAGTTTCAAATACTGGGAGATAAACACGGTCGGATTGTACATCTATTCGAGAGAGAATGCAGCATCCAGCGGCGCTATCAAAAAATCCTCGAAGAGACACCTGCCCCGATGCTTACCCCCGCCGATAGAGAGGCAATGGGAGCAGCAGCTGTTCGTGCAGCCCAAACGCTTCGCTATGACAGTGCAGGAACAGTAGAATTCATCCACGTCCGAGAAGGAGAGTTTTACTTCCTGGAAGTGAATACTCGCCTCCAGGTAGAGCACCCCATCACGGAGGTGAGTACGGGAATAGATTTGGTAGAATGGCAGATCCGAATAGCGCAAGGAGAGTCATTGCCTTTTTCGCAGGAGTCCCTCGAGCAGCGAGGTCATGCCATCGAGGTTCGCCTCTATGCAGAGGATCCTGCTCGCGATTTTGCACCCTCCACAGGCAAAATACTCTACTGGGATGTACCGGACGTACCCTACCTCCGAGTAGATAGTGGCATAGAAACAGGCAGTCTGGTATCCCCTTATTACGACCCTTTGCTCGCAAAGCTCATCGTACATGCTGAGACTCGCAGAGAAGCCCTACGACGGCTTGAATACGTTCTTTCTCGAACTGTGTGTCTCGGGCTTCCCCATAATCTCGGTCTTCTCCGCGCCCTCTGCCAAGATGAGGATTTCATAAAAGGAGAATACGATACCCAGTTCCTCCCACGCAAGCCCCATTTACGCCTATCTCCTCCCCTTGCTACCCCTGCCCTGATTGCATATGCTGTGGGACTTACGCTCTGGCGTATCCTGCAAGCGGTGAAACGCAGAGCTCCCCTACCTGACTTCCCCCCCAACTGGCGAAATACCCTTCAGACTCCCCTCCCCCATGGCTGGCGGATTCAGGACAACCTACTCACTGTGACCTGCATTCCAAAAAGCACAGAACTATTTCTCTGTAAGGGTACAGACTGGGAAGGCATAGCTCACGTTCTCCAGATAGAAGAGAACCTGTTAAGGTATGAATGGAAAGGGCAGCTTCTCTCTCTCTTCTTCTATCGAAGCTCAGGAGAGGAGGAGAAGTACTGGGTCTATCATCCTGGTATGGGCGGTCTGGAAGTCAAGCTCCTGCCTCGCTTCCCCGTCATCGAACAGGCAGAGAAAAAAGGAAGTTATAAAGCTACCATGCCTGGACAAGTGACACAGATCCTTGTTCAACCGGGAGAGCAGGTCTCCGCCGGGCAAACCTTACTCGTCTTTGTGTCGATGAAGATGGAGAACCGCATCCAAGCCGCAGAAGCAGGTACCGTGCAAGCTGTCTATGTACGAGAGGGAGATACCATAGAAGCGGGGACTCAGCTTCTTCACATAGAACCTCTTTCAGAAAAGTAACCCCTATGTCAGAATACTTTTCAGACACAGCCAGGGACCCTATCGAAAAGTTTACCTGGCAGTTCATACTTTGTGAGGAGAAGGGCGACACCCTTTCTATACTTCTGAACAATCCCGCTCGGCGAAACGCGTTAAACCCCATTATGCTGAATGAGCTGGCTTATGCACTGGCTTATGCGGATCAGAAGCCCTCTATCCGATTCGCTCGGCTCCGAGGAGAAGGCCCTGTTTTCTGTGCAGGAGCTGATTTGCGGTCTACCCTGGAGGGGATAGAAAGCACCTCTACGGTACCTCAAGCAGCTAAACCTATCATCCTCGATGAGCTGTTTTCAGCATTCCGAAAACCCCTGGTAATCGAGCTTGATGGGGACGTAATCGCAGGGGGACTCTTGTTGGTCACAGGGGCCACTTTTGTAGTGGCTCACTCAGGCGTTCGATTTTCCCTCCCCGAAGTCCGACGAGGTCTTTTTCCTTTCCAGGTTATGAAGGCGCTCTCCACCTTTATGCCTGCTCGGGTGGCCCTGAACTGGTGCCTCACTGGAGAAGAGAAAACTGCAGCCGAGCTCTACGCATATGGACTCATTTCTTATCTTGTCCAAAAGCCCGAGGAAGTAGCTCCTAAAGCAGATTCTTTGGTGGAGACACTGCGAGAGGGTGCGCCTCTTGCGATGCAGTACGGTATTCGAGCTTACAGAGAGCTGGGAAGTCTCTCACATGCTCAGCTTCATGCGCTCTTGCTGGATCTGATGCAGACAGAAGACGCTCGAGAGGGGATTTTGGCTTTCAAAGAGAAGCGGAAGGCTCAATGGAAGGGGAGATGAGAGGAAATGGCTGCATGTCGGCATTTTTTGGGGGGTGGGCCAGCGCCGAAGGCGCTGGCCCACCCAGAGGGGCGGCGGCAGCCCCCTGCGGGGGCTGCCGCCGCCCCTCCAAAAGACGCAGCCAATCTACCCCGCACAGGCTTCTTGCCCCACGCAGAAGTTTCCAGCCAAGTCAACCCCCTCCCACAAATACAAGCAGCCTCCATCCCCCCATTGTATTACAGAAAAGGAGCGGTATCAGGCGAAAACCCGCTCCTACTCATCCATCCCTGCTTCCCATATCCCATCTCTTGAGAAACCTATCTTATTATTATGCCATCGGATAAAAAAGTCATCATTACTGCTGCTCTAACTGGCGTGCTCGCCACCCGAGAGCAGTGTCCGTACATTCCCTACACTCCCGAGGAGATCGCCGAAGAAGGGCGACGTGCCGTAGAAGCGGGGGCATCTATCCTTCATATCCATGCCAGACAACCCTCCGGTGCCCCTGCATACGATATAGAAACCTATCGCCAAATACTCGAAGAGGTGCGAAAACGATGCCCAGAGGTTATCATCAACTTCTCTACCGGTGCCGTAGGAATACCCCGGGAGGAACGCATCCACCATATCACTGCTCTCAAACCTGATATGGCAGCGCTCAACATGGGCTCAATGAACTATGCCATTTACTCTCCTAAAGCCAAGCAGTTTTATCACGACTTTGTCTTTCAGAATCCCTTTCGAGATATCCAATACTTCCTGGAGAAAATGGTGGAGGCTGGAACCCTTCCCGAAATGGAAGCCTTCGACTGTGGTCACATCCACAACGCGACTCCCTTTATCGATATGGGGCTCTTGAAGCCTCCCTATGTCTTCAGCTTCGTCATGGGTGTATTAGGGGGCATCCCCGCCACCACTGAAAATCTCATCCATCAAGCCCGTAGTGTCCCCCCTGGCTCCCATTGGCAAGTTATCGGCATTGGTCGCAAACAATGGGCCCTGGCAGCCGCCGCCATTACACTGGGGGGGCATATCCGAGTAGGACTCGAAGACAACTTCTACCTGCCGGAAGGAGAGATGGCCCACTCCAATGGCGCTCTGGTAGAAGCCGCTGTGAAACTCACCCGCACCCTGGGACGGGAGCCAGCCACCATCGAAGAAGCTCGTACACTCCTTCACCTACCGCCACCCAACCGCTGATCCCTTCATGTTTGCGAAAGACACACTCAAAGGCCAAGTCGCTTTGGTAACGGGAGGCGGAAGCGGGATCGGCTACGCCATCGCCGCAGAACTGCTCCGAGTAGGCGCACGCGTCTGTATCTGTGGGAGGAAAGAAGAAAAACTGCGGGAAAGCGTCCAAACTCTCTCTCTCCTGGGCGATGTAACCTGGCAGGTTTGTGACATTCGGCAAATAGAGCAGGTAGAAGCGCTCAGCGATAGGATCTCAGAGACCTACGGACAGCTTCACATCTTAGTTAATAACGCAGGAGGTCAGTTCCCCGCCCCGGCAGAGCAAATCACCCCAAAAGGATTTCAAGCTGTCATCCAAAACAACCTGAACGGCACCTGGAACATGCTATATACAGCCGCCAATCGTTTCTTCATCCCCCAAAAGAATGGCACCATCATCAACATCATCGCAAACATCTACCGAGGCTTTCCAGGTATGGCCCACACAGGAGCAGCCCGAGCGGGCGTAGACAACCTTACCAAATCACTCGCCGTAGAATGGAGCCGCTATGGCATTCGTATCAATGCCATCGCACCCGGCATCATCGACTCCTCTGGGCTCCTTCATTACCCAGAAGAACTCAAGCAAAACCTCACCCAGGAGATCCCCCTGAAACGGCTGGGGAAAGTAGAGGAGGTCGCTTACTTAGCCGTTTTCTTAGCTTCTCCGATGGCCGCTTACATCACAGGAGAGACCATCTACATAGATGGAGGGCAAAGACTTTGGGGAGATATTTTTAAGTTATAATTTCGAAAAATGCGAGAAGCGTGGAGCCATCCTGAAAGAGACCTTCTTATCGGGAAGGAACTTCTCCCTACGCATCTTCATTATTTCTACAAATGGGAAAAGGAAAAATCCGATGCCCCTTTTCTACGCCAGCCCAGCGGTAACTCCTGGAAAATTCTCTCCTGGGGAGAAGCCGGCCAAGAGGCACGCCGTATCGCCTCTGCTCTACAGGCACGAGAAGTCCAAAAAGGCAGCTTAGTGGGTATCCTCTCCAAAAACTGCTATCACTGGATACTAGCTGATCTCGCTATCCTTATGTGTGGAGCGGTATCCGTGCCGTTTTATCCCAACCTCGCACCTCAAGACTTAGAGACTGTCCTCAAAAAGAGCGAGGTAACCCACCTCTTTGTTGGGAAGTTAGACGCGGGGTATTGGCAGAGCGTTCGACAGGTTATCCCTCCCTCTATTCAGCTCATCCATTTCCCGCCCTATCCAGGTTTCTCTCTCGTAGAGGAAGGAGAAAGCTGGGAAAAGCTCCTACAACAGCATGAACCGCTGCAAGATGCCTATCTACCCACTTTAGAAGATTTGTGGACGATACTTTATACATCTGGTACTACAGGCACTCCCAAAGGGGTCATGCTGGAGTACCGGTCTCCTGCTCTTTTCCTCCAACACGAGGCCCAGCACAACGAGATCGGCCTCTTTGACCTCAAAGATGCCTGTTTTTTCTCATATCTCCCTCTCAATCACATCGCAGAGCGCCTCGCTATCGAACTCGCTTGCCTCTACTTGGGCGGTACTATCTCTTTCGCAGAGTCTCTCGATACTTTCCTCCAAAACCTCCAAGACACCCAACCTACCTTGTTTTTTGGTGTACCTCGCATTTGGCAGCGTTTCCGACTGGGGATCCTCGAAAGATTCGGAGAAAGCCGGTATCGTTTTCTCACTCGACTTCCCTTAGTCGGTTCCCTGCTCAAAAAGCTGATACGAAAGCGCCTTGGCCTCTCTCGAGTAGAGCTGGCGCTAACAGGAGCTGCACAGACACCTGACTCAGTCAAACTATGGTTTCAAGACCTGGGGATCTACGTACGAGATGTGTATGCTATGACGGAAAACTGCGCAGGCTGCACCATCATGCCCAAGGACCGGAACAAGCTGGGTACAGTAGGAAAGCCCCTAAAAGGAGTCCACATCCAAATCGAACCCGAAACTGGAGAAATCCTAATGCGGGCAGACTGGCTTATGAAGGGATATTACAAAGACCCTGAAAAGACAGCAGAAGTCCTTCGAGACGGCTGGCTTCATACGGGAGACACCGGTGAGCTGGATGAAGAGGGCTTCCTCCGCATTACCGGCAGGGTAAGCGATGCCTTTAAGACTGCTAAAGGCATGTTCGTGGTACCAGCTCCCTTAGAAGAGCCTTTCGGGCAGCTCACCTATGCAGAGCAAGTCTGTGTCGTTGGTTTGGGTCAGGTTCAGCCCCTGATACTCATTACGCTTTCTGAGCTCGGAAAAAAGACAGACCGTCACCTGGTCGAGCAAGCCACCCTGGCAATCCTCCACCAGGTGAATCAGCCCCTCCCTCCCTACCAGAAGCTGGCCAAGGCCGTCCTGCTGCACGACACCTGGGGAGTAGAAAATAGCCTCCTCACACCCACCCTCAAGCTCCGACGCCAAGAGATAGACAAGCGCTATCGCTCCTTCTATGAGTCATGGCTAAACCAGAAGGAAACTGTCATCTGGGCATAAATATTAAACACATATCCTATGCAAGCGTACTACTTCACCGAAGAACACGAACTCTTCCGACAATCCCTTAGAAGGTTTTTGGAGAAAGAAGTACTTCCCTTCATCGACCAATGGGAAGAACAGCAAGAAGTACCCAAGAGTTTATGGAAAAAGTTTGGTGATCAAGGCTTCTTAGGTCTTCATTATCCAGAGAAATACGGAGGTGCAGGATTAGACTTCTTCTATACCGTGGTATTTTGTGAGGAAATATCCAAGGTTTTCTCGGGAGGGTTCGGTGTCATCCAAAGTGTCACCCAATACATGTCATCCACCTATATTTACAAGTACGGTTCAGAAGCCCTCAAGCAAAAGTATTTGCTCCCTGTCATCAAGGGAGAAATGATCTCCGCTATCGGCATCAGCGAACCGGGAGCGGGATCCGATGTTGCGAATATCCAGACCCGGGCGATCCGGAAAGGAGACTTTTATATCATCAACGGGCAGAAGACCTTTATCTCCAACGGGTACCTCGGAGATTACATCGTCCTGGTAACCAAAACCCAACCTGAAGCGGGCATAGAAGGAATCTCTCTCATCGTCGTAGACCTAAATAGCCCAGGCATCACCAAAAACAAACTCAAAAAGCTGGGCTGGCACGCCTCTGATACTGCAGAGATTTTCTTTGAAAACGTCCAAGTCCCCGCCGAAAATCTCATTGGGGAGGAAGGAAAGGGGTTCTTCTACCTCATGGATGGGCTCCAGTTAGAAAGGCTCATCGGAGCGATTGGTTCGATAGCGGGTACAGAAGCTCTCATCGAATACACCCTGCGGTATATGGCGGAGAGACACGCTTTCGGTCGCCCCCTCAATAAGTTTCAAGTGCTTCGGCACCGCATGGCCCAGCTGCATGCCGAGACAGAAGTACTAAAAGAGTACGTATACTACTGCTGCCGGCTGCAGAATGAAGGACGATACGCTGTGAAAGAGTGCTCCATCGCTAAACTCCTCACCACGGAACTGGCTAACAAAGCCGCTTATGAATGTCTTCAGATGTTCGGAGGCTACGGGTACATCGAAGATTACAAAGTCGCTCGCGTCTACCGAGATGTACGCATTCTCACTATCGGAGGAGGCACCTCCGAAATCATGCGGGAGATCATCGCTAAGATGCTCATCGATGACAAACACTACCTCCCCCCTACGCAACAGGCCCAGACCCAGGACTCCGACTCCCTCGTACAAGAACTGATTACGCTCCTAAAAGAGCGGGCCCGAGGGGTAAATCTGGACAGCAGTTTGAAGTTCGACTTTGGCGCCCATAAGCTCCTTATCGATGGGACCGCAGGAACTCCTACTATCAGCGAAGAAGATAAGGAAGCTGCATGCACCATTCTCATCAGCCCTTCAGATATGAAAGCACTTCTCTCTGGAGAGCTGAATCCCATGAACGCTTTCCTGTCGGGAAAGATAAAAGTACAAGGCGACATGAGTGTCGCAATGAAACTACAAAAGCTCTTTTCTTGAGGGCATAATAACGATTTTCTATTTCACATATAAAAGTAAGCCTCCATGGAAGGGGAGGCCAAGGTTTTTGATTTCCCTTCACGTTCTGCGAGATGCATCGGCTTTTGCGGGGCTTGTGTGGGGCGGCGGCCCCCTATGGGGGCCGCCGCCCCACACAAGCATACCCACTACACCCTACCTTTCTATCAAGGCAGCCCCGACCGAAGCCAACTCCCCATTTTACCTATCTTCCGCACCCTATGCGGGTCATCGGCTTCATGATCCTGCGCAATGGGGTCAAAATGGACTACCCTTTCCAAGAGGCTATCCGCTCCGCTCTGCCGATATGTACACAGTTCCACATCGCAGTGGGGCAAAGCGAAGACGAAACGAAAGAAAGGTTATACGCCCTCCAGGACTCCCGATTGGTGATACACGATAGCGAATGGGACCTAACCTTGCGACGGGGAGGAGCTGTCCTGGCTGAGGAAACAAATAAACTCCTAAGCTATCTACCAGAAGCAGACTGGTTTCTCTACCTTCAAGCAGATGAAGTCCTCCACGAAGAAGATTATAAACCCCTCGAGGAAGCGATGTATCGCTGGAAAGAAAACCCCCGAGTAGAAGGACTTGTCTTTGATTATCTCCATTTCTACGGCAGCTATCGTTGGGTAGGGGCCTCACGGAAGTGGTACCGCCGAGAAGTACGGGCGATCAAACCCCTCCCCGATATACATGCCTATCGAGACGCGCAGGGCTTTCGACGAAATGGAAGGAAGCTTCGGGTAAAATCTGCAAATGCCCGTATCTTTCATTATGGATGGGTCCGTCCCCCAGAAAGACAGCGAGAGAAGCTCTCCCAGCTCCATCGGTACTGGCATGAGGACAGCTGGGTGGAAAAAACCCTTCCCGAAAAGTTTGTCTATGATGGAAACGACCTCTTGGCTCCCTTCACTGGCACCCATCCCGCCGTTATGAAAGAACGTATAGCCACAGAAACGTGGGAGTTTTCGTACGATCCAGTTCGAGTTCAGCTTCCCCTTCGCACCCGGCTCCTCCATTGGATAGAAGAAAAGACAGGGTGGCGCCCAGGAGAGTTTCGAAACTATCGACTTATCTGAATCTCACCGAAAAGAATAATAATAAACGACCTCTCCCATCTCATCAGGTTCTCCAACCGCCCGAAATCCCACTTTTTCAAAAAGGCGACGAGCGGGGAGATTCTCTCTATGAACTGCCGCCCGCACTTCTCTGACCCGCAGGGAGCGACCCAGCACTCTTAGCAAAGCCTCAAGCCCCGCTTGTCCATATCCTAATCCTTGATAGTCGACATCAATCCCTATTCGACTTATCCATAGTACCGGAGGTTCTCCCACGATCTCAACTATCCCAACTAGCCTCTGCAGTAACCAGAGGCCCCACTGCTGAGATTTCACCGTAGAAACAGGAAACTCTTCAGGCAAAAAGCGCTCTTGCTCCCGAGAGAGCCGTAGCAAAGCAACCAGATGCAGCTCTGTTCCCTTGAGAGGCCGTACGGCAAAAGCACTCATGGCTTCCGTTGCGTAGGTACAAAAGAGCGAAAATACAAAGGGATCAGTGCTGTGATTTCTGCTGTCGTTTCTGCTGGGGACACCGCAGCCGCAGCTGCCCCCACGGCCATCCACGACACCTCGGGCAAATAAACTCCCTCCCGACCCAACAAGGCTCTATTTCCTATCCAGCATACTCTGGGAGGCAGAATCTCCTCCCACTCCTCCCTTAGCCGAAGGACGGCTTCCCCCTGCGGCTGTCCCTTTTCCCACAGCTGCCCATACCACTGCTCCGCTCGAGTCTCCCACACCGTAAAAATCGAGGAAGTAGGAGGGAAAAAATGCAGTCCCGACTCATACAAAACCCGCATGAGAGGAACTGCATAGACCTTCCATCCCAACGAGAGGGCCCAAGCCTTCACAGCTGTCAAACCGATACGGAGGCCTGTATGCGAACCAGGCCCTTGATGATACACAACATATCCTACATCCCCCCATCGTAAGGCCCCTTCCGCAAGCACCCGTTCTACCAGCAAAAAAAGCTTCTCACTATGACGCTGGGGCCAATCCCACCGAATACCCCCCTCTGGGAGCCCATCCCTAAGCAGACCGACTTGGCAGCTCGGCCCCGCCGTCTCTATTACTAGGCCCCAACCTTTCACTGGAACGCATACGTTTGTACCACAACCAGCCTACCACCCCAGCGGCTATGTATGGCGCAACAAAAAGCACAACAATGCCCACCCGAAGCCCAAGAGCCAGCCCTGGAGCCGCCGCCTCCGCATTTTTCCTGCACATCGCACATTGCGCAGTCGCCATCACTGGTAACCCAAACAGGAAAGCTATAAGCCCTTTCCGCCACATGTTTAGGCGGGATAATACGGAGATAAAAAGAGATATACCAGCACCCCAGTTACCGAGACATATAACCAGATAGGGAAAGTCCACCGTGCAATCCGCCTATGATGAGAGAACCGTCTCGATAAAGCGGGGTACAAAGTGAAAAGTGCCAACGGCACGACAAATACGCTCAATCCAATATGAGTAATGAGGACGAATAAATACACTCCCTTGATCCAGCCTGCCCCTCCAAAGCGTACTTCTTCATGGGTGAGGTGATATACCACATACGAAACCAGAAACAAAACACTCAGGGCGAAGGCAACCAGCATGACTTTCTTGTGCGCCTCACGCTGCCCCCTCCGAATGAGAAAGTATCCCACCCCTAAAAGAATCGTAACAGATGTATTAATGAGCGCGTTCAGCTTGGGGATAAAGCGGGTATCTACCCCAATATCGATACGAGGGAGGCTCAAAAGAATCACTACGACGACAGGGATACCTATCGACACCCCCCAGATAAGTCGCCGGATACCTTTCTCACTTAGGCCGAGAAGCATACTCTATTAGCAACAAATTGATATCATCTCTCAATCGCTTGACTTGCGAAGAGTCTAAACCACTATAGAAGCCCCGGATTCGAAGCTCCGGATCTACCAAGACAAGCATGTCGCTGTGTACATAGCCCAACTCCCCTTGAGTCGTATCTACCGCCTTATCCACGGGAATGAGGTAGCCCTTTACCGCAAGGCGATAGAGAGTAGTCTCAGGACCTGTCACAAAAGTCCAACGCGAAAAATCCGCTCCATATCGCTCACCATACACCCGCAAAACCTGCGGCCTATCATGTACAGGGTCTACCGTGTAGGAAACAAGCCGAACTCGAGCAGAAGTACCCTCCAGATATCCCTGAATAGATTGCATCGACGCGCTGAGACGAGGACAAATCCCTGGACAACGTGTGAAAAAATAACCAGCCACATGTATCCACCCCCGCAAAGAATCCGCCGTAAAAGGCACACTGTCTTGATTGAAAAGAGTAAAGTCTGGCAATCGGTGCCATACCGTATCCCCCTTCCCATGAACCTCATAAGGCCCCAGCTTCGGAAGGGACTTATAGTGGTTTTTGCCTAAACTCAAAAGAAACCACACTATGAAAGGAAGCAAAAAGACCATCAACACCAGCAGCACCCGCCCAATCCTCATCCTCCAAAAAGCAACTGAAAAAGCTTAACCCCCTCATACCACAACGCTGCCAAAAGCGCCAAGAGAAGGATCATCGGTGAAATGATAATATATGCCAAGCTGACCCTCTCAAACTTCATATGCATGAAATAGGCTGTGATATAGAAGGCCTTGGCAATAGTCATGAGTACAAACGCAGTAGTCTTTAGCGCACCCTTCGGCACTGTGAAGGCTACTATAAACTCAGCAGCTGTAATCAAAAAAAGTATGAGGAAAGGGCGCCAAACTTTATACCATAAAGTATGTTCTGCCGCTGCCATAAGTCAAAGGAGATAGAAGAATGTAAATACGAAAACCCAGACTAAGTCCACAAAATGCCAATACAGGCCGATATTTTCTACTCGATTATAGTTGCCTAACCTATCAAAGTCACCTCTCAGAATCTGGATCATCACAATGAGATTTAGAATAACTCCACTTGCAACATGCGAGCCATGAAAACCCGTGATGAGAAAGAAAAATTGACCAAACTGGGAGGCTCCATATGGATTTCCTGAAAGTGTCGTACCCCCAAGGATCAAATGCGTCCACTCCCAAGCTTGACATCCTAAAAACGTAAGCCCCCCAAGGATAGTATAGAATAGATATAAAGCCGCTTTTTTTCGGTCCCGATTATGGCCTGCCTCTACAGATAAAACCATCGTTACGCTGCTGACAATCAAGATAAAAGTCATGATACCTACGAATACCAAAGGATATCCGTGTCCGATAATCGGAGCCGCATCGAAGACGTGGTCTGGATCAGGCCAGTTGGGAGCCTTGAAGCGAATAAATCCATACGCCGTGAGAAAGGAGCCGAATGTAAAAGCATCTGAGAGGAGGAAAACCCACATCATCAGCTTCCCCCAGCTCACATTCCCAAAAGGAGACTTTCCTCCACTCCAGGGAGAGCTCAACTCTTGTGTGTGTGTCGCAACCGCTGCCATATCTTCAGAAAAGTTGATTCACCTGCAAAAATACGATAAGATAGACCCAGAGCACATCTAACCCATGCCAGAAAAGTCCGGTTAGTTTGAGCCCGAGTGCATGTTCCGCCCGGACTCGATAACGAAGCGCCCGAAACGTCCAATATCCCAAAACTACCAATCCTACCACCAAGTGGAAAGCATGCAGCCCGCTCAAAACATAAAAGTAGCTTACTGATTTCTGATTCCCACTAAGAAAAAGCCCCTCTCGCACCAGCATCTGCCATCCTATCACTTGGCCAAACAGAAATACCACCCCGAATCCTAACGCAGCCATGAGGCCTATCTGCAGCTGCCGATAGTTACCTAACATAAAGCCCCGTCGAGCCCGCACATACGCATAGCTGCTAAAAAGAAGAACCACGGTATTTGCCCAAAAAATCGGAGGAATCGCAAATGCACGCCAAAACTCATGAAAGCGCTGCACCAAGTAAGCACTCGTAAAGCCAGCAAATAACATCCCCGTCGTAGCCAAATATAGCCACATCATAAGCTCCTTAGGATGAGGACGCGCCCGAAAAGTCGAACTCATTAGAGCAGCCATATCCCAAGATATAAGAGGGTTAAGTAACTTGTCAAGCCTAACAATAAAAGGCGCATATTGAACCTATCCCCCTTTTGGGCCCCCAGAAAGCCGAAAGTGGCTACCCCCATGCTCACCACGAATACCCATAGACCAGTTTCCCAAGGCAGCCATGGCCAGAAAAATATCGCAGCAATCGGGAGGAAAAAGAGAGAAAGAATAAGTACGAACTTATTTGCTAAAGGCATCGTGAGTGGAAACGGAAGAAGCTGAAAACCGGCTCGAGCATAATCTTGCTGCGCTATCCATGCAATAACCCAGAAATGTGGAAACTGCCAAATAAATTGTATCGAGAACAAACAAATAAGCAGTGCTGTTAGCTCGGGATGTACCGCCCAATACCCAATCACAGGAGGTAACGCGCCAGGGATCGCTCCCATCGCTACAGCCCATGCCCCCTTCCGCTTCAAAGGAGTATAGCCTAATACATATAGAGCCCAAGCCCCCCCTCCTAACAAAGCTACTTGCCAGTGCAAAGTACCCAGTACCCACAAACCTAAAACCAGCAACACCAATGAGAACAATCCTCCTTCCACGGAAGAAAGAAGCCCCGCTGGTAAAGGCCGAGTACGAGTCCGCTCCATCAAGGCATCCGTGTCTTTTTCCCACACCTGATTGGCAGCATTCGCCGATCCAGTAATGGCATACCCCCCCACCACCAGCCAAAGAAAAGTAGTCCAGTCTGAAAGGCCCCCTATCAGAGCCCCCATCACCGCAGAAAAAACAACTACGATGCTGAGACGAGGCTTCGTGAGCTGAAAGTAAAGAGATAACTTATGTAAAAAGCCGAGGGATAGACTTATAAGTACTGCCATAACCACTGTACCGTAAAAAATACATGGAAATGAAACCGCTATTTACTGCAAAAAGAGAAAGAACCAAATGCATGACCTGTAGCGGAGCCGCAAATCGGATATACACCATCACAGCTCCAGTTATCGCCTGAATAAGAAGTGCTATGGTCGTCCAGGAAGCCCAACGACGAGCGAGCGGCAGTCGCACAGGCTCCCGATACACCCGCCAGTGAAAGTAAGACCACCCCGCCAGTACAAACCAGGAAAAGGTTCTGTGAAGATAAAATATCCACCTGTCCAGACCCTCTTCCACTCCATATCGAGCGATGGCAGAACGCACCAACGTGCCTAAAAAAACCTGGACAAGGAGTGCTCCCCAGCTAACCCAGCCCAGAGCTTCATAAAACCGCCAGTCTCCTGCCTGCGCACGCTCAGATAGCCGAAAGGTCCAGGCCCATGCCAAAAGAACACTCATAGTAAGAAGTAAGCTGAAAAACATGTGAATAGATATCATGTACTCTGCAAGGTATGTAGCCACGACACGCCAACCCAACAGAGCCTGTATTACTAAAAGAATAGGGACCGCTGTGACATAACGGAGCAAAACAGGATAGGCACGCAAGTAAAACCAGGCATACCCCACCCAAAATATGACTGAAATGCCAGCCAAGACACTCACCAGCCGATTGAGATACTCCACCCACGTTTTGAAAGGATCAAAAGGTTCAGCCAATCGACCTGCTACTGCGTACCGTTCTCGGTAATCAGCAGGGAGCTGTGACTCATGTGTAGGAGGGATGAGCTGCCCATAACAGGTAGGCCAATCTGGACAGCCCATCCCCGCTCCCAACACACGAACAGTCACACCCGCCAAAATGACCAGAAAGAAAAGGAGAAAAACCCCCAAAGCTAAGCGTCGGAAGCGCAATATATGCTTCCACTCAGGGGTCAACATCCGTTAGGACGCTCCTCTGGCTTCTGATTTGGTGAAAGAGTGGGTACGGGAGTAGGCTCGGAAGAAGAGGCATATCTCTCCCCTTCTGTAGGCTCCTCCCTATCGATTACCTCTAAAGGCTCAAAATCTTCCTCCCACCATCGCACCCCTCGAGCAATGTCCGAATCTGATATATACTGAGGAATGTAATCAGCTGGAGCATCCGGCTTCGAGTAATCATAGGGCCAACGATGCACAACAGGAAGCTTCCCGGGCCAGTTGCCATGTATGTGCTTAACAGGTGAGCTCCACTCCAACGTAGTAGCCTTCCAAGGATTTCGAGGGGCTGCCTTACCCCAAAACATACTGTGGAAAAAGTTATAAACAAAGACGAGCTGGCCAAAGATGGTTATCAATGCAGCAATAGTGATGAAAACATTTAGGTCTTGCCAACCCTGCGTGAAACTAAACTCCGTAAACGCATAATACCGGCGAGGAACCCCCCCAAATCCCATGTAATACATCGGGAAAAACACCAGATTCGCACCGATAAAAGTCAACCAGAAATGAATATAGCCCAGCCGCTCATTCATCATACGTCCCCATAGACGAGGAAACCAGTGGTAAGTACCCCCAAACATCGCAAAGACAGCGGACACTCCCATCACCAGATGAAAATGACCTACCACGAAGTAGGTGTTATGCAAAGGGATGTCCATCGGGGCAACCCCTAAAAAGAATCCCGTAAGGCCTCCACTTATAAAGAAGGATACAGTTCCTATCCCAAAAAGCATGGGTACGTTTAGGTGAATGCGCCCTTTCCAAAGAGTGAAGATATAGTTGAATATCTTCATCGCTGAGGGTATCGCGACCAATAAAGTTGTCGCAGTAAATATAGACCCCAGCAAAGGATTCATCCCTGAAACAAACATGTGATGGGCCCAAACGATAAAGGATACAAAGGCAATCCCCAAGATAGAATACACCATCACTTTATATCCGAAAATGGGCTTCCGCGCATGTGTACTGATTAGTTCAGAGGTGATACCAAGAGCAGGCAATAAAACAATATACACCTCTGGATGCCCAAGAAACCAGAAAAGATGAAGATATAGAAGGACATTCCCTCCCTGCTGGGGAAGTGCCTGCCCTGCAATGTAGATATCTGATAAATAGAAACTTGTCCCTAAGCTGTGGTCAAAAAGCAAAAGAATGAAGGCGGCCACTGCAGGAGGGAAACTCAAAAGACCGAGCACGGCTACCGTGAAAAGAGACCAGACCACGAGCGGCATCCGCATAAGAGACATGCCCTCCGTACGCATATTCAGAACGGTCGTAATGTAGTTGAGCCCTCCCATCAATACCCCTACCACGAAGAGTACAAGTGCCAAAATCCAGAGTACCATCCCCAAGCCAGAGCCCGGCATGGCCTGAGGCAGCGCACTCAGGGGAGGATACACTGTCCATCCTGCAGCCGCAGGCCCTGTTTCTACGAAAAAGGAAGCGAAAAGAACGATTGTTCCCCAGAAAAAGAAGTGGAAAGAAAGCATATTCAAAAAAGGAGAAGCCATGTCACGAGCCCC
>JANZYW010000042.1 GCA_026413325.1 Bacteroidia bacterium
CCCTACGGGGGAGAGTATAACATTTTCGCAAGTATAGTCACACAAAAACCTGATTTCATGCTGTGGCTGGGAGACAATGTATATCTACGAGAGGCAGACTGGAATAGCCGCTCTGGCATACTGTATCGATACTCGCATACGAAAAGCCTTCCTGCGCTCCAACCGCTATGGGCGGCATGCCCTCATTATGCGATATGGGATGACCATGACTTTGGTCCAAATGATGCGGACCGAGGATTTTGGGGACGTCACCTCACCCGAGAAGCATTCACACTATTCTGGGCAAATCCTTCTTATGGGGTACCCACCGCACCGGAAGGCATCACGACATTTTTCGAATGGTCAGATGCAGACTTTTTCCTTCTCGATAATCGCACCTATAGGGCGCCCAATAAGCGAAACACAGGAGAGAGAACTATGTTGGGGCCCCAACAGCTGGAATGGCTTATCGATGCGCTCAAGTCCAGCAAAGCTACCTTCAAGTTTGTAGCCTGTGGTAGCCAAATCCTCAATCCCTCCCCGGGTTATGAAAACTTTATCAACTACGAGGAGGAGAGAAAAACGTTATTACGCAGAATTGAAGAAGAAAATATCCATGGAGTGATATTTCTTACAGGAGACAGACACTTCTCTGAAATATCACATATTTCTTTAGGTAATGGACAGAAGATATATGACATTACCTCTTCTCCCCTGACAGCAGGTCCTTTCAAGGCTGCCCCAGAAAGGGAAAAAAACCCTTTTCGGATGGAGGGAACTCTTACCGCCCAGCGAAACTTTTTACTCCTGTCCGTAAAGGGACCCGAGAAAGAAAGAATCCTCCTCGTCTCAGCGTATGATAGTCAAGGGAGCAAGCTGTGGGAAAAGACCATCGAGGCTCGAGAGCTCCGTCCTAAGAAGTAGGCTTTTTCTGCTCTCGTGAGTTTCTGGACTTAGGAAGAGAGGTTTGCAACCTTCCTTCATCTCGAATCCGTAGCTTTAGCATGAGAGTCAACTGGAAGGTTTGGCTTGTTATTTTGAATGTAGTATGGGGAGAAGGTACCCGGGAACTCATGAATAACAACTGTGCGAATCATGGATATATCCAAATCTGGGACAACAATGACCCATTACGAGACTTTGCCACCTATAACTGCCCGGAGCAGTCTCGCCTCTACATTCGGGTGGCGGGAGGGGAGCGTATCTATATGGGCTTTCACGTAAATGGAGGGGCAGACAGCCCTCCTACCATCTATACCGATGTATGGATGCGGCTGCGCGATCCAAATGGGAATATTGTGCTCGGTCCCGTGCAACTAACCAATACAATGGCCGCAGGGGGGATCAGCACCTGCAATCAGGCCCTCACCGGTCCTTCTGCTCTATATGCAGGGGGGTATAACGCCCTCGTCTACACAGTCCCGGTAGGCTCAGGAGGAAACTACTTTATTGAGTTTGCTGTCAATAATAATCCTACCGTGCGCCAGAAGCGAGTTTTTCGATGGTTTGACATCACCGTGGCCCGGTGGAATGGAAGCCAATGGATCGAACGCAAAGGACGCCTGTGGAGCCGTAAATGGGACTTTACTACCCGAGGAGCAACTAATGCATTTGTGGGGACCCTCTATACTTACTCCTCTGATTCGGTTGTAACCAGCTTTGCTTTCAATGGAATGCGTCCCTATGGATTTGAGGTCAGCTGTAACTCTTTCGGTGCTTCTAACATTGGAACCCCCACTCAGCGAAGACGCTCCGATTATCGCCAAAACATCATCAATGCTGGAGGGATCCCTGCAGCTCCAGAATATCCCGTATTTCTAAATGACCCTGACCAGGAATTCTATCCTACTGGACTGGTTGCCAGTGTGGATTCGTTCTCTATCATACCTTGTACCCAGACCAGCTATTGCTTGTACGTATCGCTTTCGAAGCCAGGCCAAGTTTCAATTACGCTCAACTTTCCTGCCCCCTATGTACCTCGAACTTTCATACAAAACCTCAATAGCGGACCGAACTGCATACCCTGGGATGGGACAGATGGAAACGGAACCCCCCTTCCAAATCACACTACTGTGAATGCCAAGTTAGAATTTTTTACAGGGCTCACCCACCTTCCTCTCGTAGACGTGGAATACCACAACAACGGTTTTCGGGTCTTTCTGGTACGGCCAACCACCCGACCCAATGGTACTCTCCTCCCTGATCCTCGGATCTACTGGGATGATGCACTTCTGACGGATCCCGCAAACTCTCTCGATGGCGTACAAAACTTCACTGGCTGCCAACCTACCCCTGCCTTGGGATGCCATCGATGGCAAAATCGAGGAGTCAACAATGCCAATCCAGAAGTCATCAATACCTGGTGGTACACCAATTCAGAAGAGCATACTTTCGTTCTGGATATCGATCCGAACAAATGGCGGGTTTTTTCTGAGATCACAAGCTGCACAGGACCTAATGGAATCCAGGTTCACCTCTGGTTCTGGCATGAGATTCCTTTTTCTTCTCTCAACTGGAATATAACCACCACCCCCGCAAACTTGCTGGGTCCCGCCTCAGATACACTCATAGATACGTCAAATCCGCAATGGACCCATGTATGGCTGACCTTTCCAGTCACAAATAATGGAAACGCGGTGACCATCTCCTTCAGTCTCACCTCTTCCTCCACCAAATATCCCTACTGCCAGGGCCAAACTACATTATTCTGCACCGTTTTACCCATCTTATGGGGTCAAGAGCTCCGAGGAAGCGTACAAGCAGGATACAACCTCCTGGAATGGAGTACAATAGTAGAACAATCCATCCAAGGTTTCTGGATAGAGCGAGCTTTGCCGGGAAGCTCTTTCGAGCCAATACGATTTGTCACTGCGCAAGGGCACCCCAGTTTATATACTGTACGAGATGAGGCTCCCCCCGTCGCTCCCCGGTGGTTATATCGACTGCGTGTAGAAGAACCTGGAATGCCTCCTGTGTACTCTCGGACTATCGAGCTCATTGCAGAAAGTATCCCTCCTTCAGTCTGGATAGAACCTTCCTCTCGTACCCTCTTCGTATCCTCCTCCGATAGCAAACCAGTCCAGATAGAGATCTTCACCTCAGTAGGGCAGCTGGTATGGAGCGAGCGGGTGCAACCAGGAAGTTACCTCCTTCCACTGACTCCAGGAGCATATCTGGTACGGGCAGGAGAAAAAACGCAGCGTATCTTCCTCCCTTGAGAAAAAAATAAGCAAGACAGGGGGGCAGCTGCTTAGCTGCCCCCCTATATGATTTGGTATCCTTATCTCATCTGAGCACACTCACAGTCCCTGTCCGCTGCACCTGAACGCCATTATTATCGGTGCCGGAAAAGAAATATACGTAGGCTCCTTCCGGTACTGGGCGTCCCTGCTTATCGTTTCCATCCCACCCATCTAAGTTGTTATTCCCATTCGTCCAAATTTCCATGCCCCATCGGTCATATATCACCAATCGATAGGCAGAAAAGCCCAAAGCCTGTATTCGCCACCTGTCATTGATTCCATCTCCATTGGGAGTGAAAACCGTGGGAATGATGAGGCCTGCACAAGCCGTGAACGGTACCGTGAAAGCGGTATCCACCGAACAAGCGCCTCCACTTGACACTTCCACTTTTACGGGAAGGGTACCCCCCTGTAAAGGATTATATGACCGCTCTATCGTAGGGCTGGATGTCAACTCCTGTGAGCCATCTTCCCATGTCCAGTGAAAAGAGAGAGGAGGCACTCCCCCTGCATCTACCGTATATCGGACTCTTTTACTGGGGCAATCTTCAATTATCTCGTAAGACACCGATCGGACCTCAGCATGGTGGAGATAGCCGACGGAATATGGAGAGGAACTTACCGTGCATCCCTTTCGATCGGTCACAGTAACCGAATAGCTACCAGGCGGTAGGTCTTCTATCCTACTCGTACTTCCCCCGAGAGAGTTACCGAGGCTATCTCGCCAGGAAAATGTGTAAGGCGGATTCCCTCCCTCCACTGTCAAGGAAATCGCCCCCTGGGAAGAGGTAAGACAGAGAGAAGGAGTGATCAACACTTCTCTTATCCGTAATGAATCTGGCTGGGACAAAGTCACACGTAGTGTGTCGACACACCCAGAAGCATCTTGTGCCTCGACAATATAACTTCCCGCTCCTAACCCAGTAAATAAACCAGATACATTCGTCTGACCTGTGTTTTGAAGGGTATAAACAAACCCTCCGCCATCTCCCCCAACTGCTTGCACAGCAAATCCCCCCGTTTCTCCCGCACATCGGACCGTATCGATGGAGACAAGCTGTAGATCGACAGCGGCTGCTATCTGCACCGTAAAAGAACGAGTCGCAATGCAGCCATTTGCATCTCGCACACGGAGGGTGTAGTTACCCGAGTTCAGCGTACCAAAATAGCCAGTCGGCTGCCAAGTAGGGGAAATAGGTAGGATACTGTAGGTGTATGGAGGCGTACCTCCCACGCCATCGAACTGCACGAATCCAGTGGGTAGACCTCCACAAGCCCGAGTGAGAGAATCCTGCACGACGATTGACAGAGGGGGAGGGTCTACAAGCTGTATCCCTCTGCGTTGGATACAGCCCATCTGATCCCGCACCCATAGCGTATAGGTACCTGCAGCTCTTCCCGTCCATAGATTAGTATTACTCCACCCAGATGTGGGGGGTATAGTACCCGAGCCAGATACAAGTACATATTCATAAGGAGGAAGGCCCCCACTGACCTGCGCATTTACCTGCCCAGTGGCAGTACCCACACAGGCGGGGGAAACTGTATTGAACTGAACCTGTAACGTATCCAAAACCGAAAAGGTATAAGAAGAGCTCCCCGACCCTGGGGGTATCCCTGCAATAGGAGAGAAGTTTCCACATTGGTCGGAAATCGTATTGCCATCAGTTCCAGGAAGGCCGTTGGGACTCCCGGATCCGACAGGATTATACCCAATATATAAAGTATAGGACCTACCAGGCACCACAGGTTGGCTGACCGCGAGCTCTACCCAACGAGTCTGAGGGGGATTCACAGGGGCAGCAGAGGTAATAGGCACAGGAGTGCTGGTGGTATTGTCTATGAGCGTAAAATCTGATCCGTCTGCTGCCACTGTACTGGGATTGATAAACTCGCTAAAGCGTACTCGCAGTCGAGTCAGTGCGGGGAGCTGGGAAGCATAGTCTGTGCTGCAGACCCGATGCACAGAATCGATCGCAGGAGGGGTCGCATCAAAATATTGTGCCGTCCCATAAAAAGTGATTGTGAAACCTGTATTTTGCCCACTCCAGTTATCTACAACCAGCAGGAACGTTTGACCTGCAGAAACAGTTAGTCCGGGCATAACTGGCGGCCCACCCGCTCCATACGATAGGTTACCAGGCCAGGGGTTAGTATGATCCAGACCTGTCAGCCCCCCTGTCGTACAGTGATTGGCAGGAAGGCCGCAGCATGTAGTTACCCCTTGAGGAGTGGAGAAATTGCATCGAACGGGAGCGGGAAGGTTAGCAGTCCCTTGAAAAATGCTGCAGGGAGATGGAAGCCCTGTCACATCCCATAAGGCAAAGTCGTAGTCATTCGCTGTGCTGGCAGTAGGACAAATCAAAAAGCCTAATGTACCTGCACTTTGCACAGTAAAGATGAACCACACGGTCTTGTGCTCTCCTCCTGTCAAACAAGTTCCCCTTCCATTGGTTCCTAGTTCGGATACCATTCCTGCATCGGGCACACTTACAGCATACGTATAAGTGACACAATCGGATAGCACCTACGCAGTCGGATTCTGGCAAGCTTAGAGGCCGAGGTACATGAGGGGGTAGCGGAGGAGGAGCATAGGGATTGATTCCCTGTTCCTTCCATCGAATCAAAAGGCTATCCGAGAAAGGTTGAGCCAGCAAGGTCCCAGCGAGAAAGGCAAAAAGCACGCGAAGGAGTATGGCCTTCATTCTAACGAATGTACAATAAGTTCAATATACAGCAGGCTTACTTTTGGTGAATTGCCTCGCCAACCCACTAAAAAGCGGGAAATGAAGTCTGAGTGGTTACCTTCGCAGAATGCGAGGGCTGGTCGGGCTTATAGGCTTCTTATCTGCCCAATCACTCAACCTGGTCGACATATGGAAAGAATACCGCTACTACGCGCAGTCGCATGATTTCACGCAAGGACCCGATGGATGGTATGGGCAAGCGGAGTCTGGAGCTATATACCGCATCTCACCCGCCTTACGTGCAGAGACCGTAGGTAAAGGAGCTCCAATGATGCGCTGGATAGTTGCACCTCAGGGAAAAGGCTGGCTTTTCTGGACACAACTCAAAAGAGGTTTCCGTCACTCCAGTGCGGGGAGCATCGCTTGGAAAAGAGGAGAAGAAACCCGCAATCTGGGGGGATATGCCTGGAGAGAGATTTCTTTCCTTCCTTCTGGAGAGGGGCTCATCGCCGCAGACCCTCATAACCTTTACCTCTACAGATGGGATAAAGACGCGTGGGATACCCTAACCCACTGTACAGGAAAAGTACAGGCAGGTACTACCGACTGGCTCTACGAAGAAGAGTTTGGATTTACGCGTGCCTTTGAGATAGCTCCCTCTGGAGCTTATGTAGCTTATCTGAGTTTCGACAATACCTATACCCCCACCTACCCCCTGCGATATTACAGCCGAGGCTCTGTAGAGGAGCTATCTCTTCCATACCCTCGCGCAGGTGAAAAAAACCCTCATGTCCAACTTCACCTCTATGCACTTCACACCCAAAAGGACACAGTGATATATCTCGATAGTACAGGGGGGTACATACCCTGGTTCGCTTGGAGTCCCATGGGAGATGTACTTTACTTTACCCACTTGAGACGAGCCCAAAATCACTTTGTCCTCTATACGTATGAACCTACAGAAAAAAAGCTGCTTCCCTTCTTTTCGGACAGCACTAATGGATATTTTACATGGGATGACCGTCAACTCCTCATCTGGGGCACAGATAGACCTGAACTGTATTATTTGGCAGGGGGAAGGGGAGAATGGGAAATACAGCGATACGACTACAAAGGGAGACGCCAGGCTATTTACCGCATCCCTGGGCTGCGCAAGCTGGTTGGCTATGGGGGAGGAAAACTTTTCTTCATAGCCTCTGGAAGCAATCCTATCCATCAGCGGATAGGCTATCTACCACTTGACAGCAAGAAGCCTTCTCCCGTTTGGCTAACCCCTGATAGCAGCTGGGCTGAAGCGGAGCTAGCCGGCGAACTTCTATGGATACGGAGAAGCCGCTTTACGGACCCCGAGAGAGAAGAAATACGGAAGGTGCAAGAGCCAGAAAAGGTCCTGATACTCCCCGACCTCAACGCACACTTGCGAGAGGTGAAGCTTCCCCTTCGAATACAGTTCTTACAGTTCCCTAATCGTAGGGGAGAAAAGTTATGGGGCTACCTGATGCTTCCTTCGCAGATCGACTCCAACCAGAGGTATCCTGTCGTCCTAACTTTCTATGGAGGCCCAGGCTCTCAACAAGTCGCAGATGCCTTTAAGAACATCCAGTTCTATTGGCAGGCTTATTTGGTCTCACGCGGCTATCTTGTGGCCTGTGTAGATGGGAGAGGAACCGCTCTATATCCAGAAAAGCGCTTTTCCATCTACCGAAGGCTGGGCCTCCTCGAAACCGAAGATTTAGCAGACTTTGTGCGATGGCTTCGTTCTTTTCCCTTTGTAGGGAAAGTAGGTGCTTTCGGGTGGAGTTATGGGGGATACTTGGCAGCCCGACTCGCCTTCGCAGCGCCAGATGGCCTGGCCGCAGCGGTCTCCGTCGCACCTGTAACGGATTGGAGACTCTATGACAGTGCCTACACAGAGCGGTTTATGGACATTCCTTCCGCTAACCCTCAGGGCTACGCCCAGACCGCCCTTCCTCCTCCTCCTTCCTCCCCCCTTCATATTCCCCTTCTCCTCATGCATGGAGATGCAGATGACAACGTACATGTACACCATACCTATCAACTCATCGAGAACTTGCTAAAGATTCAACCTGATGCACCCATAGAATGGCGGATTTTCCCTAATCAGAACCACGGGATAGGGGGATACCGATACCGAGTTTACTGGGAAATAGATAGTTTTTTTGACAAGCACCTTCGATAGGGAAGGCAGCTACAGCATGTTAGGGGCTGGGAGCGGTCCATCCGTTGAGAAAAAAGTGAGGAATAGATTTATCTTCACCCCCCGAAAATCCTTTCAGAGGGAGAGAACCTCCACCAGATGAAGCAAAAGGGGATTCACTCCGCTGTGTGTCTTGACAGCTTGTGCGAAGGGAGTGAGAATGACTTCCCCGCCTTGGGTGCCTATCATCGCATCTGTAGCCCCTTCATGCAGCCGCTCTACGGCCACTGCTCCCAACTTTGACGCTAAAATTCGGTCTGTGGCAGTCGGGGCTCCCCCGCGCTGAATATGACCCAGCACCACTGCGCGAATCTCATAGCGAGGAAATCGATCCCGAAGCATTTCTGCCGCTTTGATAGCGCCTCCTGCTTCATCTCCTTCTGCGACTATGATGATAGAAGAAGTCTTCTGTCGCTGCCATCCCCTCTCCAGCACGCGAATGATGGCATCAAAGTCAGTTGGGGTCTCGGGGATAAGGACTGCTTCTGCTCCACTGGCTACAGCTGTGTGCAGAGCAATGAAGCCCGCATCTCTCCCCATCACCTCTACTAAAAATAGACGTCCCATCGCCGCAGCGGTATCTCGGAGTCTATCCACTGCTTCGACTGCGATATTCACCGCCGTATCAAAACCTATCGTAAGATCGGTCCCGTACAAGTCATTATCAATCGTACCTGGCAGGCCTACTATTTGTATATCTGGATACTCACTAAGGAACTGATGAGCTCCCTTGAAGGTGCCATCCCCTCCGATGGCCACAAGAGCTGAAATGTCCCACCTTTGTAGGGTGGCATACGCTTGCTTTCTACCCTCTGGTGTGAGAAAACGAGAGCTCCTTCCTGCTTGTAGGATGGTTCCCCCTCGCTGGATGATCCCACTTACGGAGCTTGCCGACAGAGGGGTTAGGTGCCCGTCTATGAGGCCGTCATAGCCTTTGTATATTCCATAGGGCTCATATCCCAAATAGAGGGCGGTTCGGACGACCGAACGGAGCGCTGCATTCATCCCAGGCGAGTCTCCTCCAGAGCAGAAGACTCCTATTCGACGGCTCATAACTTACCCGCTGCGATAGCAGCTCGGACCTGGTCTTCTATCCAGTGATAGGTCACTTCCATCCCTCTTCGGAGGGGCTCTGAGGGTTTCCACCCCAGCTTTTCTTGAATCAGGGTATTGTCCGAGTTGCGTCCTCGCACACCTACTGGCCCAGCTATATGCCGCACTTCTATTTGTACCCCTGCGATGTCTGCGATAAGCTGTACCAACTGATTAATCGTGACCATCTCTTCGGAGCCAATGTTGACCGGACCAGTAAAATCAGAGCGGGTTAGACGAATGGTGCCCTCGATACATTCATCGATGTACAAGAAAGAGCGGGTCTGCAGGCCATCTCCCCAGATCTCTATGTAAGGCAGCTGGCGAAGCTTAGCCAGGGCTATCTTCCGACTGAGAGCCGCAGGAGCCTTTTCACGACCTCCTATCCAAGTACCCTCTGGCCCGAAAATGTTGTGGTACCGAGCGATGCGAACTTCCAGCCCATAGTTGCGATGATACGCCAAATACAACCTCTCGCTGAAAAGCTTCTCCCATCCATATTCGCTATCGGGATCAGCGGGATAGGCAGTATGTTCCGCCGTCTTAGGGTTAGTAGGGTCCATTTGGTTATAGGCGGGATACATACAAGCGGAAGAAGAATAGAAAATCCGCTTGACATTTCGTTTATAGCACGCATCCAGGATGTTGAGGTTGATAAGAGCAGAGTTGTGCATGATATCTGCATCATGTTCTCCCGTAAAGACGTAGCCCGCTCCACCCATATCGGCTGCGAGCTGGTATACTTCGTCGAAGCGGCGGTCGATGATACTTCGGCAGAAAGCGGGATCTCGAAGGTCTCCAATGACAAAGTCATCCGCTGGAGTGGGAGAAAATTCTGGGAACTTAAGGTCGACTCCTCGCACCCAATAGCCTTCGATTTTGAGTCGTTTGACCAGGTGGCTACCAATAAACCCTCCTGCGCCGCATACCAGCGCTGTTTTCATGGGGACGAAAGTACAAAAAAGCCCCTCGCAGGTTATGCGAGGGGTCGAAGCATCAAAGGAGCTATTCGCTTTTATCCGTTTCTATCAGAGGGTACTTCCTCGTATTCTACTTCGGTAGCACCACCAGAAGAGGTATGAGCCCGGGCACCGTCTCCGTGCATGTGTTGACCCAAAGAGTTCAACAGAGCGGATAGCTGAGGCAAGAGAGTGTCTACCTTGTCCGCTTCTTTTGCGGCATGGGCTGAGCGGAGGTCTCGAACGAGCGATTCGAGACGTTCTTTTTCTGAGGCGGGTATTTTATCCCCTTGTTCCCGCAGAAGTTTTTCTGCTTGATAGAGGAGTGTGTCGGCGTAGTTGAGTTTTTCGACTAGCTCTTTCCGTTTTTGGTCTTCTGCTGCGTGGAGTTCGGCTTCCCGCTTCATGCGGTCAATCTCTTCTTTGCTGAGACCAGTACCTGCCTCTATACGGATAGATTGTTCCTTGCCCGTGGATTTGTCTCGAGCGGTTACGGTCAGAATCCCATTTGCATCTACATCAAAGGTGACTTCGATCTGGGGGATGCCACGTGGAGCAGGAGGGATCCCGTCCAAATAGAAACGGCCAAGACTTCGGTTGTCACTGGCCATCGGACGCTCTCCTTGTAGCACATGAACTTCGACGGTAGTCTGATTATCGGCTGCGGTGGAAAAGATCTCGGTTCGCTTCGTTGGGATAGTCGTATTGGCTTCTATGAGCTTGGTGAAAACCCCTCCAAGCGTCTCTATGCCCAATGAGATAGGTATGACGTCGAGAAGGAGTACACCATGCACTTCTTCGCTGAGGACGCCTGCCTGTACAGCAGCTCCCAAAGCGACCGCCTCATCTGGGTTCACACTTTTATTAGGGGTCTTGCCAAAAAACTGTTCCACCAGCTGCTGGATGCGGGGCATCCGAGTGGACCCCCCTACTAGTACTACTTCGTCTATATCCTTGGGATTGAGACGAGCGGCTTGGAGAGCCTTTCGACAAGGAGCGAGACAGCGCTCGTACAAATCTTCGCAGAGGCTTTCAAACTTGGCTCGGGTGAGGGTTTTCTGGAGGTTTAGAGGGCCTTTCCGAGGATCTACGGTGATGTACGGAAGATTTATCTCTGTGCTTTGTTGGTTCGAGAGCTCTATTTTAGCTTGCTCAGCTGCCTCTCGGAGACGCTGCATCGCTCGAGGATCTTTTCGAAGGTCGACCCCTTCTTCACGCAAGAACTCTTCGACGAGCCAGTTCACAATGCGCTGGTCAAAGTCATCCCCGCCGAGATGCGTGTCTCCACTGGTAGAGAGGACCTCGAATACCCCCTCTCCTATCTCAAGGATAGAAATATCAAAGGTCCCCCCACCTAAGTCAAAAACAGCTATTTTACCCTGCTTGAGTCGCTTATCGACACCGTAAGCTAAGGCCGCTGCGGTAGGCTCATTGATAATACGTCTTACATTGAGGCCTGCTATCTCGCCCGCTTCCTTCGTAGCTTTGCGCTGGGCATCATTGAAGTAAGCGGGCACTGTGATAACTGCTTCGGTGACGGGCTCTCCGAGATAATCCTCAGCTGCCTTTTTCAGTTTCTGGAGGATCATGGCGGAGATTTCCTGCGGCGTATACAGCTTATCCCCGATCTTGACTTGGCAAATGTTATTAGGCCCCTTTACGACTTTATAGGGTACCCGTCCAACATCGTCTGATGCCTCCTCATAGGTCTTCCCCATAAAGCGCTTTATGGAGTAGATGGTATTTTCGGGATTCATGACGGCCTGACGTTTAGCCAGTTCTCCCACTAATCGCTCGCCATCGGGCTTGAAGGCTACCACTGAAGGGGTGGTTCGCTTCCCCTCTTGATTGACAATCACTGTAGGTTGGCCCCCCTCCATTATAGCCACGACAGAGTTGGTCGTGCCAAGGTCTATTCCTACAATCTTAGGCATGGAGAGGAGGATGGCAAAGGGCGTGCCACCTGCTTTCCTGTCAAATTGTCAGTATACCCGTAGTAGAGAGGGAGGGACTGCTTCAGAGAACTTACCGAGGGTGGAAAGACTGCTGGGGGATTTTACCTTGATGGGGAGCTTGTAAATAGATATATGGTTTGCCCGCAGCTGCATGACAGCTATTGCACCGGGTGATAAGGTGCTGAACGGCTTCCTCGAAATCCTCGGCATTCTTACGATGGATGGCTTTTTCCACAGCCTCCAAAGGCTCGATAAGGTTGGGGCGCATCATAGCGCTCACAGGAATCCCATCGTCTGAAAGCCGGAGCGCTTCTAACTGCTCAGCGGTCTCTTCTAACTCTTCGTGGTAAAATTCAGCCAAAGGCCAGTTTTGATGATGTCCAGCGAGATAAAGCTTGGTCACGAACCGCTCATAAGCAGCCATGAAGGTGGAGAGTTCTATAGGTCGCTCCGAAACGATGTGAGAGAGCCGTTGTATGTCTTCTTTCATCTGCTGGTTTTCTCTATGAAGGGCATACAGTTCATACCCCGCGCCTACCAATAGCAGCAACAACAAGACTGCCCCCCACTTCAGCCTATTCATAGAGGCAAAAGTAGTAGCTTCAAATGAGACCGAAATAACCTTCCACGAAGTAGGCGGGCTATGCGCTAACTTCGCTGCCATGAACAACTATATGGGGATCCTATCTGCGGGGTGGCTCATAATAGGAGGCGCCTTGGTCCTCATCGCAGGTACTTTTCAGAAGGTACGCAGGCGAATACCCGAGCTGAGTATAGCTATCGGAGGGGGGGCTACCTTGCTGAATGGGCTTCTCGCCTGGTTCTATCCCCTGCCTAAGTCTGGCTTTTTCGGGATGGTGTGGGGCGGAGGGATATACAGTTTCTTAGCAGCTGGTGTAATGCTTGCTATCACAGTAGGGCTTAGCTTTCTGTGGCGGTCCCATAGAGAGGGGGGATATCGGGGATGGGAGGCTTTTCCTCTCACCCTATTCATAGGGGCAGCCTTGAGCACTCTACCAGCCAGCAATCATCTCCTTCTCAGTGTAGTCGCTCTCGAGACCGTATCCTTGGGTGCTTATGTATTGACAGGGCTCTCATGGGAAAATCGGTACGCTCCTGAAGCAGCTGTAAAGTACTTTTTACTCGGAGCTGTAGGATTTGCTTTCCTCCTCTTAGGCATATCTTACCTCTATGGCCTCACAGGTACCCTATACCTTCATCATCTGTGGCCGATGCGATGGACAGCTTGGCATGGAAACTCTCTATTTGCGCTCGCAATGGTCCTCATAGCTATCGGTATTCTCTTCAAGCTTTCGATTTTTCCTTTTCACTGGTGGGCGCCAGACGTGTATGGTGGAGCGACCCCGAGCTCCGCTGGGCTTGTGGTAGCTCTTGGCAAACTAAATGCAGCATTTTTAGCGGGGGTTTTCTTACATTACATCCACATACCCTCTGATTGGCTGATGGGATTAGCCAGCATAGCTGCCATCTCCAGCTTGTATGGGAACCTCGGTGCATTAGGGCAAACTTCTATCCAGCGTATGCTGGGCTATTCCTCTATCGCCCACGGTAGCTACATCCTATTGGGTCTGGTAAGTGGCCCAGAAGGACGCCTTCAAGCCTGGGGATATACACTGGTGTACGCCCTGACGAGCACTCTCACGTTTGGACTTCTCAGTCTGAGAGCAGAGCCGATGGAGTATAAGTCTCTACGGGGATTAGGGTATAACCAGCCTGGATATGCTTTAGCTGTAGCCATCTGCTTGGCCTCTTTATCCGGGATGCCTCCTCTCATAGGTTTCTTTGCTAAGTATGGGATCTTTACAGCTGCTTTTCGGGCAGGCTACTGGCTCCCCAGTATCGTGGCATTGATAGGAGCTTTGATTGGCTATTTTTACTATTGGCGGCCCATAGCCTGGATGTACCAAGCCGGAGAAGAAATACCCATTAGGATGCCTGCTTTAGCCCTGAGTACTGGCGTACTGGTAGGCTTGGGCCTCCTACCAATGGCCCTCTGGGGATGGTTAGATTATCTCTACGGACTCGCAGGACTTTTTCTCCCCCGGCCTTGAGATGCGCAAAAAGATCGTACCCCTTGCTGTCTTTCTTCTCCTTACCCTTGCGTTGGAGCTGGGATTGGGACGAAGATGGGGGCAGCTTCCGCCTCTGGGGCGTTTCTTCTCTCCCGTCTTGGGTTTCTGGAAAAATGCCGAGTCTCCTCATACCCTCCCTCCTCGAGAAATCTCTATCCCTTCCTTAGAGGACAGTGTTTTGATCCTATGGGATCAGCGCTGGATACCCCACATCTTCGCCAAGAATGAAGCGGACCTCTACCGCGCACAGGGCTATATCCAAGCTTATCTGCGTCTTTGGCAGATGGAAATACAGAGCGATGCTGCCTCCGGCCAGCTAAGTCGGATCTTAGGAGAAGATCTCCTACCCCACGACAGAGCCATGCGAAGGTTGGGCCTTCCTTATGCTGCAGAACGGGCCATGGAAGCTGTCCAGCAGGACTCCCTAAGCTGGGCGGTTCTCATTGCTTTTAGCGAGGGGGTTAATGCTTTTCTTGCCCACCTCTCCCCAGACAAATATCCTATTGAGTACAAACTACTCGACTATAAGCCCCGACCCTGGTCCCCAATCCGTTCATTATATCTGGTGAAGTATATGGCATATGACCTCACTACAAAGAGCCAAGACAAGTATCTTTCTCATCTCCTCCCTCGCATCGGAAAAGGGGCCATAGACACACTCTTTCCTGATGACCCCCCCTTAGGCTTCTCTACGATCTTATCTGGAAAACACCTACCCACCCGAGAAATACCCCCTCAACCTACCATTCCTTATAGTGAAGAGTATATTCGAGATTCTGCGGGCCATGCGGCAGAAGAAGATCCTTTCTGGTTAGGAAGCAACAACTGGGCTGTTAGCGGAATCAAAACGGCTTCTGGCTACCCCCTTCTTGCCAACGACCCCCATCTCACTTTGTCCCTCCCCTCCATATGGTTAGAAATGCACCTGATAGCTCCCACAGTCAACACGTACGGAGTTACCCTGCTTGGTGCACCCGGCGTGATTATCGGATATAATCCAGCCATCGCATGGGGAGTCACCAATGTCGGAGCAGATGCGATGGATTTTTATCGATTACGGTATACGGATACCTCCCAGCGGTCTTTTTACTACGAAGGGCAACTGATAGACCTGCATCCCCGACCTGAAAGCATATGGGTAAGAACACCTTTAGGGAGACAGAAGCTCTTTATAGATACCGTATGGTACTCCCCGTGGGGCCCCGTCGTACACCGAAGCCGAGACGTAATCCGACGTCCCCTTTCTGGAAAGGCCCGAGAAGCCCCTATCGATTGCGCCTTGCGCTGGGTTAGCTACGAGCCTTCCAATGAAGCTCGATGCTTTTATGAACTCAACCGAGCACGCTCTATAGAAGATTATCTGAAAGCGCTGAGACATTTTGGCAGTCCAGCACAGAACTTCATATATGCCGACACGATGGGACATATCGCTCTGTGGGTCAGAGGTTTTTATCCCTTGAGATGGAAAGATCAAGGAAAATTTGTCTTAGATGCCGAAAAAGCTGAAAATCATTGGAGAGATTGGCTTTCTTTTGAAGAAAATCCGCATAGTATAGACCCCCCCGAAGGATTCGTTCGCTCTGCCAATAGCTATCCCGCAGGTAAGGAATATCCCTATTACTTAGGATGGTACTTCGCCCTGCCAGATAGGGCCGCTCGTATCGAGGAAAGGCTGCGCAGCCTAAAAAAAGCCGATGTAGATTCCTTTCGCTTGCTACAGGTTGATGTGGTGAGTTTTACGGCTCGGAGGGCTCTTCCAATCCTCCTCTCCTATGTAGCCTCCACTTCCCCTTGGATTGATACCCTGAGAAGGTGGGATTATCGCTTTTCGGGAGAAAGCCGTGCAGCCACACTTTTCCGATGGTGGTGGGATGCCTTCCATCGCTTGCTCTGGGACAGTGTATCGATTCGACGACCAGAATGGGAAATCACACTCAAACTCATAGAGGAAACACACCAAGCCCACCTAAAGGGTCTCCCCTCTCCTCATCCTCGATGGATAACCGTACGGGATAGCGGGGCCAGAAGCCTCTCTTCTCTTGTTCAACAGGCATGGGAGAAGGTAGAAAGCCGGATTCAAAAAGAAGGTACAGTCCCTCCCTGGTGGCGGTATAGAGGTACTCAAATCAGACACATAGCCCGCCTTCCCGGGCTGGGAACAGACACTCTCCGGATAGCTGGAGAAGCCCAATGCGTGAATGCGCTGGGCAGCAGTGCTGGTCCTTCCTGGCGCATGGTGGTCGACCTAACCCCTCCCGTACAAGGGTATGGGGTGTATCCTGGCGGACAATCCGGAAATCCAGGAAGCTTTCACTATGATGATTTCATTCCTACGTGGCAAAAAGGAGAGTTATATCAGCACCACTTTGTGCAAAGAAAAGAAGACCTCCCCCCTGAGTCCGTTATTCAACAATCTACCCTTCACCCGTGAGGTATCTTTTTCTCCCTATTCAGTTTATATGCTGATTTGCTCTTTCAGAACCGAAAGAGCAAGTCAGCATATCGAGGAAGGGGATACTTATCTGCGGGGAGGATCTTCTCTACAGCATCAGCGTGGCTGCGCAGCTCCGTCATCAGAGGACGAACAGACTCATATACGGCATCTGCTTGAGCCTCTACTGAGGGAAGCTGTAGTATCGTCTCCCAGAGGGTTTCTGCTCGCTCAATACCTTTCTGAAGGGCCTGAATGTGAGATTGGAGGGTTTCGAACCATACCTGCTGAGGAGTTTTCTCTGGAGCAGAGGCCGTGGAGAGAAGCTGAAAAGGGTCTGAGCTGAGCAGAGTCGTTAACTCTACCTGGAAGCGGAAAGCAGCAGGAAGGATCTGCGTCCGAAGAACATCTAACAGTGTATGCAGCTCAATACCCAGTGCTTTCACATACCGCTCCAGCCGAACTTCGTATCGAGCATGTAACTCTGTTTCCGTGAAAATCCCAAGACGAGTAAAAAGGGTTTGGCTCTTGGGATCTACATAGGCCCGGAGAACTTGGGGCACATGAAAAGAGACAGACAACCCCCTCTTTGCTGCTTCTGCATGCCAGGCAGGGTCATAGCTATTTCCATCGAAGCGAATGGGACGACTTTCGAGCAGAAACTCTCGGGTGACGGATAAAATAGCCATTTCACGAGAGGATTCTCGCTCTCTTCTGCGAGCGACTTCCTTAAGGAAGGTTTCCATCGAGTCCGCTACCGCAGCATTCAGGACGATCATCGCAGGAGCACAGTGAGCGGAAGCTCCCACTGCCCGAAATTCAAACTTACTACCCGTAAAAGCAAAAGGTGCTGTACGATTGCGATCGGTATTATCTCGCAAGACGGCGGGGAGTCTTGGTACGAGAAGGGATATGGGTGTCTTGTCTGTCAGCCGGGGTAGCTCAGGCGCCTTTTCAAGTGTTTCCACCGCCGCACTGACCTGGCTTCCTAAAAAAACCGATAAGATAGACGGAGGAGCTTCGTTACCCCCTAACCTATGCTCATTGCCAGGCGTCGCAATCGTAGCTCGAAGTAAATCTGCATGCCGATAGACCGCATTCAAAACAATGCTCAAAATGGCGAAAAATCGAAGATTTTCCCGCGTGTTTTTTCCTGGTGAAAGTAAATTCACCCCTGTATCCGTAGCCAAAGACCAGTTGTTGTGCTTACCGGAGCCATTGATACCGGCAAATGGCTTCTCATGGAGAAGAGCTACTAACTCATGGCGGCGCGCCGTGCGTTGGATGAGATCCATCAGCAGCTGATTATGATCGATAGCTACATTGAGCTCCTCGAAAATCGGGGCACATTCATATTGAGCTGGGGCTACTTCGTTGTGTCTCGTCTTCAGAGGGATACCCAACTTCCAGGCCTCAGCTTCTAACTCTTCAAAGAAAGCCAACACCCGCTCTGGTATCGCTCCAAAGTAGTGGTCTTCCATCTGCTGCCCACGAGGGGAAGGAGCCCCTACCAAGGTACGTCCTGTTAGCATGAGGTCAAGTCGCCGCTCATAGAGACTCTTCTCCACCAGGAAAAACTCTTGCTCGATGCCCAGCGTAGGGTAGACCCGTTCCACACCTCGATAAAAAAGAGCAGCCACTTTTTTCCCAGCTCGATTGAGAGCTTCGATAGAACGAAGAAGAGGCGTCTTGTAATCTAATGCCTGCCCATTATAAGAGATATACACAGAGGGGATACACAGCGTCCGACCATAAATAAAAGGAGGAGAAGTAGGATCCCATGCAGTGTATCCTCGTGCTTCGAATGTGCTGCGCAATCCTCCACTGGGGAAAGAAGACGCGTCGGGCTCCTGCTGAAGAAGCTCACTTCCATTGAAGCCGCTCAGCACCTTTCCATTCACTGCCTCATAGAAGTTCTCATGCTTCTCAGCTGTGAGGCCCGTCAACGGATGAAACCAATGGGTGTAATGCGTCGCTCCCCGCTCAGTGGCCCACTGACGAAGCGCATTCGCTATCTCGTCGGCTAACTCCGTCGAAATGGGCTCTCCTCTCTCCCATCTCTTTACAGCTTCCAAAGCACTCTCCGAGAGATATTGCCGCATGATCTCTCTATGGAAAACTCGCTCACCAAAACTTTGAGGTATAAGGCGGGCGGAGACCCCATTGATAGGGGCTATCTTGGTTACCATCTTGGACTGCAAAGGTAAGGGGTATTCTCCACTATGCAACGGTGCCTATTCCATCAGGGCATCCGAAGTAGAAAGGTTGCCTCTCTTCTGGGACTCCTCTGTGGAGGAAAAGAGCCGGCCAATACTCATTGTAAAACCTAAAGCGATAGGGAAGGATCTATTTTCCAGCCTGAAAGAGAGCTTACTCAGGTAAGGAAAAAAGAGTGGAGACTTATTCCCGAAATAAGCCACATGGAGTACCTTTCTACAGAACTCAAGAGCGTTTCTAAACAGACACTCATTTCTATGTGGGCGCCTCTCCGCTTCCGGGAGAAGGGATAAGGATCCCTTCTTCAATTGTAGGGGAAGAAATTCGGTCCCCTACAACCCCAAAATCCGATAGGCTGCCCGCTCTCCCCCCACCACCTCGAGGAGCAGGAGATTGAATCCTCGGCCAAAGAAAACCCCTGGTATCTCTACTTCTCCAGGGCCATTAAAGCGCCCTTCAAAAGTACGGCGCCCTTGTGCATCGTAGAGAATAGCCTTCACCTCTTCTCCAGAATCCAATCGCAATCGAAGAGGTTCTCCTCCTCGTACCTCGAAGCTTTGGGGACGTATCGGACGTTTGGCGGACAAGACCACCTCTGCGGGACCGTACACAACCTCCCCTCCCATTCCGTCTTCTACTACGAGCCTATAATAAAGAGAGGCATAACCAGAAGGAAAGGAGCCATCCTTTAGCTCATATGAACTTGCTTGTCCCCGAGCAGGTAGAAAACCGACGGGCTCCCACCTTCGCAAGTCACCACTTCGCTCCACTTGGTAGCGGCTAATCCCTCTCTCCTCTGCACTCTGCCAACGAATATAGACCTCACCCCCCTCCAGCGTAGCATCGAAACTTTCAAGGAGCACAGGAAGGGGAACGCAGCCAGCAGGAGGAGAAGACACTTGACAAGAGAGCGGGGGCGTAAAAGCATAGCAGGTATTGTTCAGCACGGGGGAATTGGTGGCGTTGAGGATCGCATTAACGTCACCACTAGCTCCTACGATCCCAATGAGAGCCCCTCCGCTATTCCAAGTAGAACAAGTCGGTTTGTTCTGGATATTGATCTGGATGCTCCCATTCTCACACAATCGAAGCTCCCCCGTAAACAACAGGCTAGTACAGGAAAAGTAGGGAACATTGCAGTATTGCACGACGAAGCAACGATTAGGAGCTGTTCCAATCGTACGATAGCAGATAGTTCCCCCAAGACCTGGATGTATATCCTGCTGAAACTGAATAGAATAAAGATCAGACGTATACCCACCCCAGCTATACCCGTCATAGCCCCCCGGCATAAATCCTGAGGGAGGAAATACGACTAAGCCATTAGCTCCTACTAACAGCTGATTATAGGTAACTTCCTGCAAAGTAGAAATTGAAGGGTATCAAAATCCAGGAAGGGGAGTATACATCATCGCTGGTGATCCCTACGGACGTACATCCTCCTCCGCACCAGGAGCCACCTGCGGGGCCAGGGCACGGACAAGAATAGGCTGTGTAG
>JANZYW010000043.1 GCA_026413325.1 Bacteroidia bacterium
GATGACGTATACGGCAGAACTGTCGGGCACAAGGTAGTTCTGAAGCGGGATCTCAAATTCTGTGCTGCTGGTAACCCGGCCGTGTATGGTGGTACCCTCTATGGCGATACGCCCATCTTTTCCAGAGAGTTTCCCTATGCGGATTGTAGCATTGCCGAGGCCGCTCCCACAATCTATGCTTCCGCTCCAAGCGCCTATGAATTTATCCCGCACGTCAACCTCGCAGCGAGAGCCTTCCCATGCAGTTGGACAGGAACAGTTCCCATCTACGCAGACTCCCCCATTCTGACAGGATACATCCTTACAGGGGTCTTTCTTGCAGCTGGATAAGCTAAGTACTGCTAAAGCAGCTACCCATGGCAGGCGTGAGCCCACCTTTTTCCATACGTTGGTCATATCTGTGCGAGTGTGGGAGTCGAACCCACGACTCCCGTCAGCTTAGGCTGAAAGAGCCATTCCTTTCTCGCATGCTGCGCAAAGGTACATAAGTGGTATGAAAAAGAGCAAGTTTGTTCTAAGAACTATTGCTGACGCAAAATGGCTAAATTTTTTCATTTAAGTTCTCTCTTTCTGAAAAGGGCTAAGAGCCCTTTCATCAAGCCTTTGTACAGTCTGATGAGCGAGGGGGAGTGTGGGAATATTGTGGCATGGAGCCGTTCCCTTGCATACTAAAAAACTACCTCTCTCCTTCGGAGAAAGAGACGGGGATACAGCTCCTGCCTGGCTACCGACGAGAACCCAGTCTATATGCTCGCTGGTTCTGTGGGCGTGGCAGGGCTGGATACCAGTCTGTCTAAGTTTTACGGGTACTGTGCCCTTTCTTTCATCGGTGAGGATAGATTGGGGGGATGAGCGGGGCAGGTGGCTACTCCTCTTGATCTCAGCCTTAGCGTTCCTAATAGAAGCCTAAACTCCATTTTCCTCTCTCGGAGCGAGTCGGGGAAGCGCATGCTCTCGGCACTCTGGCGCTGCTGGGAGAGTCCCACATTTGGAAGTAATGAATTTTTTTTATCTTCGTAAAGTTCCTGGAGAGGAGGGGCTCGGCGTTTCTCTTCTCCAAGAGGGCGGAGAAGAAATGCTGGCAGGTTCGACTCCTGCCCTCTCGCCATATGAACCCGTTTCACGCCATCGCTGGTGTGGTACGCTCCGCCGGCAGAAGGATTTTGAGCGTACGAGGCATACTTGTAGCTAATACCTTCCTTCTCCTGTATGCTCAAGGAGGCGGGGAAACGAGGGAATACCTGGTCGTCAGATCTACCGACGCCAGGGGAGAGGTAGTCGGGCAGGCGGTGTGTGACCTGCAAGCTACGAATCCTTGCTGGGCTTTTTTCTACGAATGTCTGCTCGCCGGGCATAAAGCGGAAGCCTGGATAGAATCGCGTAGGATGATGCCTTCCTCTCAAGGAGGAGTAACAGTCCAGCCTCTTTCTAAGGAGGATGGCGAGGCCTTGCGTCGGGCTCAGGAGAAGGTCTGGCGTCGGCTCAGTCCAGAGAAGATGCAAGAGAAGAAAGACGAGGGGCGCTTGTGGTATGGTCCGAATCCGACCAGCGAGCAGCTACGAGTGCAGCTCCTGGGCGCCAAAGATTCCTATGAAGTACTGGTGTATCGGCTGAATGGAGAACCTCGTTTAGTCTTTTCTCAGGTAGCAAAGGGAGAGGAAGCAGTTCAAATTAGACTGCCTGAGCCGGGGCCTTACTGGCTCATCGTCAAGGAGGGAGAGAGCTTCTGGAGCCGAGTGGTGATGCGAGAATAAGAAGCTGGGCCTTTCACGGCCCCACGAGGCGCGCGCTGCTGAGAGAAAAGGGGGGCTCTTACACAAGAGCATCCCTCTTTTATACTCTAACAGACTATCAAAGCGCCCATTGTCGAGGCTGCGATGCCCCTTGGCGGTGGTATAGATGGAGCTCCCTGTTTGATGTGAATGATCTTTTATATTTTCGTATCATATAGAGGGGAAAGACGTGAGCATCTCCTCTCCGAGAGAGGGGATGCAGGCAGGGTGCGACTCCCTCCCCCCTCACTATGAACCCGCTTCGCTTAGTTGCCGGCGTGAGGCGCTCCGCTGGTAGAGGTATCGTGAGCGCCACTGAGAAGGCCCTATATGGACTCATACATTTCCCTATCTTTCTTGTGCTGCCGAACCTATCCTATTCTCAAGATACGCAGCAGAGAGTCATAGTCATCTGTTATGTTAGGGGAGAAAATGTGGGGTCAGCCATCTGTGATGAGCGGTATCTGAAGCCATGTATCGATTTTTCTAATGGTTGCGTCGACCGAGGTGGCACCCCGAAATGGTATCAGTTTGATGGGAAAGTGATTCCGCCGGGGTTAGGAAACACTCTAAACCTCCATTTCGAGAAGCAAATTTTACCAGAAGCCCAGGGGGCGGCGGCGCTTTCCGGGTTTTTTGGTGATCCTGCCCGACTCGTAGTGTTTCCGAGTCCCAGCTCAGGTCAGATACGAGTGGTTTTGACGGGAGCTTCTCGCTATCGGGTACATGTGTATCACTGGGATGAAGGAAAGCCCTTCTTTTCTCAGGCGGTAGAAAACGAGGAAGGTGTCGTGGTCTCGCTCCCCAAGAAGGGACGGTACATCGTCATCGTAGAGGAGGGAAATGCCATCTGGAACCAGCTCGTCGTGAATGAATAAAGGCGTAGAGGAGCCAGCTATAGAGCGCAGCACTTCTCACGGGTGCTTTCTCTGCTTATTGGCCACCAACTGACTGCGGAGTAGTTATATATCCCTCGATGCTTCTAAACTTTTTTAGAGCGCTGAGAGTGCGGGTTCAGCCTTCTTATCTGAGGAGAAACCGAGATGGCAGGTGCTGCAAATGCTACTGTGTCACTGGTAAGAGCATAGGCAGGGCCCTTGCGGGATATGGATGAACTTTGATATTTTTATATCCTATCAGAGGGGAAAAGCGTAGGCATCTCCCCTCTTAAGCGGATAGGGGAGCTGCGGGCAGGGTGCGATCCCTCCCCCCTCTCGATATGCGTATCGCACAGTTCTGCGCCGCTGTGAGGCGGTCCAGCGGCGCAGCAAGAGAGACTGCTACCCTATCCAATAGGAAGGTTTTACTCGTTGGGGTGAGCATAGCTGGGTTTTTGGGGCAGGCTTGTCAAAGGAAGACAGAGTCTACTCCAGCTACAGGCGATAAAGAGGCCTTTCTGAACTGGCGGGGAGTAAATATATGGGATTGGAGTTTTACCCTTCCCCTAAAGGAGGGTACAGAAGTGAAGGCTTTCTACTGCAGCGCGCCGTCCCGACCGATGGCTGTGTGTAGGTTTGTGTTTACCGAGGAAACTCAAGAAAGTTCGCCTCAGCGCAAAAAGAAAGCTATCATCCAGTGTTATGGCAATACCGATTGTCAAGGAAAGCCCGCTTGGGAAAAAGAGTGTGGTACTCGCCTGTGTGTAGCGAATGCATTGGATGACTGCGCTGATCAGTTTCCAAATGCGGGATGTGCTGTGGTGAGTTGGACCAGTGGGAGGCGGGGTGGGGGCGGAGGAAAGCTTTCGGAATGCGCTCGAGCTATTTCTCAGCTGCCCATTTTGGGGGGGGAGCTTGCCATCGTGCGACTCGTTTTCCAGCAGGGCGAGTGGCTGATTCGACTTATAGAGATTCAGCCTAAGCCTTCGGATTACTACTTTCCCCCCTCTGGTGGGTCTACCGACAGCCACTGGATGGTGAGCCGTGAACACCCCATAGAGCATGAGAAAGTGCACCAGGACGCACCCTTTGGCCAGGTTCCGTCCATTCTCCTAAAGGGGCCTCAGGGGGAGGTGGAGTTTGATAGGGTAAATGCCTTAGACCAGGTTGCCCTACCTGATAGCTTAGGTGAGCTCTATCTCCTGTATTCCCCTGGGAGGGGGAGCTAAAAAGAAGAACAGTTTGCTCTCGGGGCCATCCGCAGTGTCCATACACAAGGAGAGGGCCCGCTGGAGCAGATATAGGGAATAGGCCAGCGCCAGAAAAAAAACCTGAACAGGCGAGTTGTATTCAAGACGCTTTCTTAGTGGGAGGAAGGGGCGGCGTCCCGAAAGGACTTGGAGTTTTGGGTGATTTTATACTAACTTACATTTTCCTTGAGGGGGTGACAGATCAGCCTCCTCTGGGAGGTGAGGGTGCGACTCCCTCTCCCCTCTCGGTATGTGTGCTGCACGACTGTATGCCGCTGTGAGGCGATCCAGCAGCTGGAGGAAAAAGATCATCTCTGTCTGGCTGGTAGGCATGGGCCTTGGAGGGTATGCCTGCAAGAGTCGAACTACTTCGATGCAGGAGCTCACTTCTGAGGGGCTTCGGGTAGAGTGGCGAGGGGTAGACCTGCGAGTGTGGAGTGAGGCCCTTCCCGGAGGGGTAGGGGAGCAGGTTTGCGCCCAGTTTCTGCGAGCCCCGCATGCCATCCAGCTTCAGAGGATAGCGTTTACGGGGGCCACTCCGCAAGCGGGCGCTCGCGAGATAGGGGCCACCGTAAAGAGCTATTTGAGTTCCGAGTGTGGAGGTACGCCTGCCTGGACTCGGCGGTGCTTCTCGACGGAGTGTGTGGAGCGAGCAGTTCTGGATTTTCACCGCCAGTTTCCCGATGCGGGGTGCGCTACCATTTCGTGGTCTCGGCAGGCTGGAGGGGGAGGGACCCTCCCTGAGTGGGGAGAGGCCCTGGCTAAGCTGCCGTTGGGGAAGGGGGAGCGAGCTGTGGCCCATCTCATCCAGCGTGACGGGAAATGGTATGCCCACACGGTAGAGGTGGGCGTCTCTCCCACCCATATGTTCGGCCCTGTGGAGCGGGTTCCTGCTCTCTGGCTTGTGAGTACCGAATATCCCCTTTTGTCAGAACGAAGAGACGATTCCCAGCCCTTCGGGGAGGGTCAAAGCCCGCTTGTAGAAGGTAGAGAAGGTGAGGTCGAGTATCTTACCACCCAGGTGCTGGAGGGCGCAAAACTCACCGGCGATGTTCGGGAGGTATACCTTCTGTATTATCCCAACTCTCGGGGGAGGTAGTTTCGCATATATGTGAGGCGGGGCAGCCCTTCCCTTATGGGCAGGAAGTATGGGACAAGCCGGGGGTATATGTTTGAGGGGGGGGTTCCTGAGCGGGTGGGAGAGGCAAAGGTGGTGCCGATAAGGGGCTGGGGGGCCCCGCCTCAGGCGGGGCCCCCCAGCCCCCTAAAATATCCTGTCAAAGGGCCAGAAATCCGACCGAGAGGGGCGCGAGTGAGGGGAGCTCGGAGCTTTCCCATGGACTCCTCCTTGGCTCAACCTAAGCAGAGGGCATTCAAGCCTCTCGAAGGCTGGCGGCTTTTTTCTGCAGGGTCTGGGCTTCTTCTGCTCTCCCCTGTGAAGCACAAAACAGGGCAAGATACGAGTAAGAGAGGGCTAACTTCTCTCGAAGCAGAGTGAAGTTTCCTCCTTTTTTCAGGGAGGGTTCCACGATAGCTATGCTCTTAAGGAGGGTTACCTCTGCGTCCAAAGGCCGTTCGTGTTCATAATAGAGCATAGCCCAATCCAGATAGACTTGAGCGAGCTGCTGGATGAGGGAGAGGTCCAATTGGGTGGCATCCAATAAGAGGGTTTGGAGGAGCGATGCACTTTTTTCAAATACTTGTTCGGACTCCTGGACTTTGCCGATGTCTTTGTAAAACCATGCAAGGCTGTGGTACAGGGTGCTGAGCTTGCGGCTGAGGGATGAGGCGGAGGAATGCTGTCGCTGGGCCTCCTCGGATAAGTTTATCGCTCGCTGATAGTGGCCTTTGGCGGCCTCGATGTCTCCCATACGATGTCGGAGACGAGCGATGTGGTGGTGCGTCTCTGCCAAATCCTGCTTGAGAAGAAGCTCCTCTGGATGTCTGGAGAAAAAGTGTCCTATTGATTCTATAGACTTGTGCAGAAGGTTTTCCGCTTCTCTTATTTTGTCCAGCTCGATGTAAAGGCTACCAAGGTCGCGACGAGAGTTGGCTAATCCTCTCTGGGCCTGGATATCTTCTGGGAAGAGGGCGCAGAGATCTTCCCAGAGGCCGATCGCTCGGTGGTAGGCTCTCCCGGCTTCAGCGAGTTTTCCCTGTTTGTGAGCAGTTTGGCCCCACTGCCAGGCGGCGGAAGCTACCCCCTGGATGGCTTGCGGAGCGGTGGGGTATTTCTCATATACGCTTTCAAGGATCTGTACGGCTTCTCGGAGGTGCCTTGCTGATTCGTCTAAGAGGTCTTTTTCTCTGTAGAGAGTCCCAAGGTAATGGTAGGCGATACCGAGCTGATAGGCATTTTCATCGTCTTCGGGATCTACCCCATGGCGGGTTTGTCCGATTTGGATGGCTTTCTCATAGAGAGAGACGGCCTTTTCGGGTAAGTTGGCGAGCAGATATAAGTGCGCTAATACTCCCAATCGGGTGCTCAGGTCTTTTGAGCTAAGCAGGTCTTGCGGATTTTTCTCGTATATCTCCTCACAGATGGCGATGGATCTCTCACAGTAGGAGATAGATTTATCGAGGGCGCCGTTATCGAAGTAGAAATCAGATAGTTCATAATACGCTTTTGCTACTTCTCGTTTGTACGGGAGGGAGGTGGGAGTCGTTTTTTCGAGCTGCTCCCAGAGTTGTATTTTTTTCAGGAGGAGCTTTTCGGCTTCATCCAGCGCTCCGGCTTTTTCGTACAGTTCGCTGAGGTCCGTATAAGCCCCTGCTACCTGTGCAAGGGTCGACTCTTCCATGAGTCCTTCGGCGTGGAGCGCTTCTCCGATGGCTATCGCTTTTTGGTAAGCCGCCATGGCTTGGCTGTTATCCAGGGGCTGATAGTGTCGAGCCAGATGGTCGTAGGTCGCAGCTAAATTTTTTCTGAGTGTAGGAGAAGAGGGGTCGTTTTCCAGGAAGCCCTCCAGGAGCTTAGCGGCTTTTTCATACGTGTTGAGGGCCTGGAAGGTGTCTCCCCTTTTCGAATAGGTTGAGGCGAGATGGTTATATAGGTTCCATAGATTCTCAGTACAATGAGCGTTGGTGGGGTTTTGGAAGTGGTGCTTTTCCCAAATAGCTATGCCTTGTTCGAAGGTCTCTATTGCTGCCTTCCAGTCTCCGAACCACGCATGAAGTTTACCTCTAAGGATAAGGACATCAGAAAGGAGCTGTTCATCTTCGGACACTTTCTGGAGGTCGATGGCCTCCACTGCTGCGGCAAGCATCTCCGGCGATAGTTCATGCCAGAGCTCCTCCAGAGCCTGTAGGAGATAAGCAATCCCCTCCTTATAGGCTTCTCCCGTCAGGCTTTTTAGGAGATTTTGGAGTGTCTCTATCTGCTCTGTCCTGAGGGACTCTTTTATTTCCGATAGCGTACGGTTTTCAGATAGTGTCATTCTCGATGGAGGGATGAGAGCAGAAAGCAAGAAGAGTCATTCCCAGAGACGGGGCTCTGCGCACTGAATGGGTGATAAGGATCCTTGAGAAGGGAACTTAAGGAAGTCTTAGAGTGAAGGGTCACTGGGCAAAAGTAGAGAGAAGAGAGTAAAGTATGGGGAGGAAAGGCAAATAGGGTTCCTTTTTAGGAAGGTTATTTACCTAAGTAGGGTAAAACAACGAATGGCAGCTTCCCCCCAAGACTTTGTTTCGGCGAGATTGAATATGTGGGGGTAATACTTAGCTGGGGGAAGCCATCCATTTGGCAGGCGAGATAGCTCATCGCAGCTCTCGGTCTAAGCCTTCTGCCTGGAGCCGCTGGCGCAGCAGAGTGATCGCCCGGCTGAGTTGAGATTTGACAGTGCCCACGGGTAAGCGCAGTTCCTTAGCCACTTCTTCCACGCTCATCTCTCCCCAGAACCGAAGCTGGATAGGTTTCCTATAGTGATCTGGCAAAGCATTCAGATGATTCATCAAGATGTCTCGTAAGTCTCGCCGGTCATGAGAGAGAAAGGGAGACTCCTCACCGAGTACTTCATTGAGAAGCTGATGGCTTTTCCATTCTTCGTCTTCTATCTGAAATGAGCTGATTTCTCCTTTAGGGCGGCGTCGTAGCGCATCGATGGCGAAGTTGGCTACACAGCGGGCGAGCCAGGTCCGAAAGGTGCCACGCGAGGTATCGTATTTCTGCAATACTCTCGGCATCTGCTCCACGAAAAAATCATGTGCAATATCCCGGGCTAAATCATCCAAACCCTCATAAATCAGGCGAGCCGTACTATTCTTGTAGAGGGTAGCGCGGCACCCTTTCAGGACGAAAGCGTAGTACCTGTTTATGATTTCATTGTATATCTCTTCCTGCTCCCGATCAGAGTTTTGATAGAGCGCGATCAAGGGCTCGTCCTCCAGGCTAAATCGCATGCAGTGCGTAACAAAGATAAGCGCTTAGGGCGAAAAAGAGTGCCCAAGTGTTTTTTCGTACCCATGCTCCTACGGGGTAGAAAACTTGAAGGAGAAGGAGGACAGGATCGAGCCAGAGTGTTATCGTAGCTCGCGGAGCACGCATGAAAGCCAGCGCTATCGCTTTGGCTACAGGAGGGAGGAAGAGGGCGGGCAAAGCCTCAGGGCTCCAAATGGGGCCCAATACACTCAGGAGCTGGAGGAGGGGAGGCAAAGCCAAGCTTACTCGCAGAAGGAAAGGATACGCTCGAGCGGTTTGGAGATGGCGCCATTTGCGCAAAAGGGCAGTTTGGAAGGAGGCAGGGGCTTGAGAATAAGTCGGCTCTGTGGCTATCCCTACATATGCAGAGGGGAGCATCTGGAAGGTTAGATCATCGTCCCCAGAGATTTCTTTTCGCCACCGGTAGAGACCTGCCCGTAGCCAGCTTTTGCGGATCGCCCATCCTCGCCCAGTAGCCATATAGGGGTATCCCATGGCTGCCCTTCCCAGCGCTTCTACCTGAACCAGCGCTGCCTCATAGGCACTTAGGCGGCTCCCCAAAGCAGACTGAGGGATAAGCCAAGCAGGGGCCAGTACTGCTTCCTTCCCAGAGGAGCTTCTCATCAGGCGCTCAAGCCAAAAAGTACTTGTATCTACGTCTGCATCGATAAGTACGCACCATTCGTAGCTCGCAAGACAAGTAGCCTGCCAAAGCGCATATTTCTTCGGCTTCCAAGTCCTCGGTACCTCTGGGATGGAGAGCCATCGCAAGGGAAGATAAGCAGCCGCTTCTTTTAGGATGAGCTCGGTATCATCTGTGCAGCGGTCTGCTGCTACGATGACCTCCCAGGGACTGGGATAGTCTATCTGCCGCAGCCTCTCGAATAGCCTTTTGAGATGCGAAGCTGCGTCATGCGCTGCTATGAGGAGGGAGACGGGAGGGAGCACTTCGACAGGAGGGAGAGATTTTTTCTGGTAGAAATGCCACGATATCCCCAGTCCGAGCCAATACAGAGCTACCAATCCTGAAAACAAGTAACTTAGAAAAGATGCGATGGGTAGCTCTGCTCCTATGGATAACCAATCTGGCATGGGCTTGGGGTTTCTGGGCCCATAGACGGATCAATCGGCTGGCGGTTTTCGCGTTGCCGGAGTCGCTTTTTGCTTTCTATCGACCCCATGTCGAATACATCACCCGTCAGGCCACCAAGCCAGATGAGCGCCGAGGCGCCTTTCCTTGGGAGCCGCCGCGGCATTACATCGATCTGGACCGATACCCTTCGGAGCTGCCTCGTCGCTGGTCGGAAGCGGTAGCGCTCCTCACAGAGGACACCTTGAACGCCCATGGAATCCTCCCTTGGCACTTGGAGCGCACTTTCTGGGAGCTGGTGGAGGCGTTTCGAGCCAAAAATGTCTCCCGTATCCTCAAGCTCTCCAGTGAAGTGGGACACTATCTGGCAGATGCGCATGTTCCGCTCCATACTACCGCTAACTACAATGGGCAGCTCACAGGCCAGCACGGCATCCATGGTCTTTGGGAATCGCTCATACCCGAGCAGTTCGGAGAGGGGTATGACTACTGGGTGGGTACAGCTCGTCTCTGGCGCCATATGCAAGATACGATCTGGAGGATTATACAAGAGAGCCATGCGCTGGTAGGTCAGGTCTTAGAAGCAGAACGCAAAGCTACAGCGCAAGTAGGAGAGGAACGGAAATATACGTACAGACTTCGGGGACGTCAAACCGTTCGAACGTACTCGGCGGAGTTTCTCACTGTATATCATGCTTTGTTGGAGGGCATGGTAGAGAGCCGATTGCGACGGGCTATTTATCGGTTGGCCAGTTTCTGGTACACAGCCTGGCACGTGGCGGGCAGGCCAGCTATCGGGGGAGAAGCTTTCCCAAAAGAGGCGCTTCCTGAAGATACGCTCCCCGATTCTTTGGCACCGGACCCACGATGTGGGGAAGTAGGCTGGTATTTTGGGGCTCCCTTACCCGTTCCCTCTCGGGGAGTAGAAACACTGTGCTCGGCTGCCGAGTCGGATTCCTCAAAGGTGCCTCGAGAAGGAGGTCTCAGGGCCGTTATAGGGGATCGCCTTCGTAGACAGGAGCGAAAATCATGCATAAGTCGTAACTTTTCATGATAGGTATGCTTTTTCATTGTGACCTGGCTCGTATTCTATCTCTATTTTTATGTATTTTTCACCAAAAGTTGTCTATTCAGTCTTCTTTTTATCTGGAGAGGAATCAGAACTGGTTGGCAGAGGAGGATTCTGTGGGAAGAGTCTTATAAAGTTGTGTGAAATGCCTCAGCTAACAAAGGGCGAAAGCCATTGGAAGTAAGATAAGATGACAGTATAGCCCAGCCACTGGGAAGAGTTTTCCGTCCCTGCGTCTACTTGTGAAGATCCAATTACTCTGACAGGTAGTACACAGCCACATTTCAAAGTTCCATCGCTATTGAGCTGGTCGAGCAGGCCTTCGGAGATTCTTTATGCGGATTCTCCTTCCTTAGAGGGAGGGGACAAAAGGCATCTCGGGTACGGGGGAGCCTGATCCGGAGAAAAAAATATTCTTCCAGAACCATACATGGGGTCAATATCGAAAGAGGTGTTATGTTACCCTCGCAGGAGGTGCCAAATGGCCTTCCAGCTGAGTTTCTGCCCATACAATAGAAGAGCCCGCTGGTAGAGACGTGCGGCCAGGTAGCGCCCTCCGAGGATGCTGATTCCCAGCAAGAAAAGAGAGAGAAGCTTTTCCCATGTCTTTATCTCGCTCAGGGTGAAACGAAGCGGCATAGCGAGTGGGGAAGTGAGGGGGAAGTGGCTGAGAAAGATCGTGATGGGATGCTGGGGCTGCATCGCAGAGGTAGAGACGAGGATAAAACTGAGGAGGAGGGGCCATTGGAGAGCTTGGCCAAAGCTGGAAAGCTCGGTCACTGAGTCGGAAGAAGCCCCCGCCGCTGCATACAGAAAGGCATATAATAGGATCCCCCCGAGAAGAAAACACAGTGTCCATCCCCAGGACGAAGTGGAGAGGGCATTGAGTAGCGGTGTGGCTTTAGTCCCGGCTGCATACAGGCCTCCCCAGCCAAAGGCTATCCATATTCCTGCCTGTACGAAAGTCAAGAAGAGACTCGCGAGTAGCTTACCCGTAAGGAGCTGAGCGGGGGAGATGTGGGTGAGGAGGTATTCAGCCAGTCGATTGGTTTTCTCCTCCAAGACACTCAGGAGGATTTGGCTTCCCGCACTGATGATAATCATGAAAAGAAAAAGACTTAGAAGGGTGCCCAAAAAGGAGACGGCGCTTGCGGACTGACTTTCTTCCCCTTTTGCGGAGAGAACAAAGGTCTTCAGGGTAGGGGGTGTGGTGAGATATGCCCATTTCTCGGGGGACAGCCCGATTTTTCTGAGCCGCTCTTGTTGAAGAGCAGTTTGGAGAAGGCGCTGTAGGTTTTCCTCTTCTACGGAGGGAAGGGGCTCCTTGGTGTAAAGGAGGAAGGTTGCCGTATTCCCAGTATCGGGAGAGCGCAAGAGGAATCCTTCCTTTTCTCGGAGCTGGGCCTTTAGCTCGAGAGTAGTAGCGGCGGGAGCGGAAACAAACCGGAGCCGCTTTGTAGAGGGAAGGTTCAGTTCTCGCAGTTCTGCAGGCAGATATATCGTAATCGGGGGACGATCTCTCTCTAAAAGAGCTATAACTCCGCCTACTCCTACGATGAGAACAGGTATACTGAGGATAGTTATCCAGAAGCGCCAGTCTCGGAGTCGCACCTCTATTTCTCGCCGCAAAATAATACCTAAGACTCTCATGCTGTAGTGACCGTTTGCAAAAATATCTCTTTGATGGTGGGGAGCTTTTCCGCAAAGAATCGGACATCGGTATGAGGTAGCAGAAGCTCCAGAAGGGCTTTACCCGTTAGGGTAGAACTGACGTGTATGGTAGCGCGGTGAGAGGTGTGAGGAGAAAGAGTGACCTCGGTGGGCCAAGGGAGTGCATCGAGAGGGGCAGAAGTTTCTATCTCGTACGAATGGGTTTTGTATTGCTGTTTGAGGGCAGCAGTTTGGCCCGCTAACCTCAGCTGTCCTTTATGGATAAGCAGAACGTAATCGCATAAGTGGTCGGCTTGCTCTAAGCGATGGGTAGAGAGAAGTAAGGTCGCTCCGCTTTGGACTCTTTCTCGTAGGATAGTTTCTACCTCAGTGGCGACGACAGGGTCTAATCCCGAGAAAGGCTCGTCCAGTAGGAGAAAAGGGGGATTCCCCGCCAAGGCTAAGATGAGCTGAACTTTCTGCTGCATGCCTTTGGAGAGGGCTCGGGCTGGTCTGTGGAGCCATGGGGCTTCCATTCGTTCGGCCCAGTAGCGGATTTCTTTTTGCGCTTCTTTAGCTGAATAGCCTTTTAGCTGCAGGAAGTAAGATAGCTGGTCTTCCGCCCGCATTTTGGGATATAGCCCTCTTTCTTCGGGCATGTAGCCGAAGGTGCGTCGGAGGCTTGCGGAGAGAGGGCTTCCTTCACACCACACTTCGCCGCTGTCGGCTGGTAGTATCCCCATCAAGATGCGGAGGAGGGTGGTTTTACCCGATCCGTTTGGACCTAAGAGGCCGATAATGGCTCCTTTGGGTAGAGACGCAGTTACCCCTTGAAGAGCCGTCACGGGACCACTGGCAGTAGTAAAGCGTTTTGAAATGCCTTTTAGCTCGATCCAGCTCACCTGACAAAAGTATAGCCGTACTTTTGCTTATGCGCGAACTATTGAGAACAGCAGCTCTTCTCGTCCTCTTAGGAGTTACCCTTGTAGTCGGGGGGGTAGTAGTGGGAGGAATGGGGCTTACCGCTACGGAGATCCAAGACGCCGAAACTGCGACAAAGGCCGCTGGAGGTAATGCTCTCCTGCTGGTCATTGGTTTTGCAGGGGCCGCTCTCTTATATTTCGCTCTTTTGGGGCGGGGGGAAGGAAGTCGACTGCTGCGAGGTGCAGGAGGAGGGGCAGCTACCTATGGGTGGATAGCCCTCTTGATGATGGGGCTATTTCCCCTTCTGCCGTGGTTGGGATGGGATGCAGAGAGTTTCCGCCTTCCTGCCTCTCTGAAGAGCTGGGAGCAGCTTTTGGAGCTCCAAGAGGCTCGGGTAGAAGCAATCATGCGCAGTGTCATCCAGCATGGGTCCTTGCCCCTATTGATACTTTTCATGGCTGTGGCCCCTGGTATCTGTGAGGAGCTCTTTTTTCGGGGGGCCTTGCAGACACAGCTTCGCCGTTTCCTCCATCCCCATGTCGCGATCTGGCTTACTGCGCTCCTTTTTAGCTTAATTCATTTTCAGGTGTATGGGTTGATACCGAGAGCTCTACTGGGAGCTATTATGGGCTACTTGACGTGGTGGACAGGGAAGCTCTGGCCTGCCATCTGGGCCCATTTTCTCAATAATGCGTATGCAACGGTCGTCGCTTATGTGGGGTTGCATGTTTTTCATCATCCAGAGTGGATAGATTCCACCTATCGACCTCCTCTCTGGCTGGCCCTCGCGGGGGCTGTCATAGCAGGCGCTGCAGGATACCAACTGTATCGTCGTCTGCATCGTGCGTAAACGTCTCCTGACAGCTCTTGTTGGGATAAGTATCTCCTTTGGCTTGCTGGCACTGGGAAGGGAGGGATTTGCGGTCCTTTGGGCGATTGTAGGTTTTCTCCTGGTGGCAGAGTGGCAACGAGGAGAGGGAATGCCCTGGCCGTTTCGTGTGGGATTTTACCCAGTGGTAGGCGCGCTCTGGCTTGCTGGAATCTATCCTGACTTCCTCTCTATAGCGGTGGGCCTTTTGTTGGGGGGACTTGCGTTGGCGCTATTTTGGATAGATCCTCAACGAGACTTCTCGTGGATATATCGGGTAGGCTGGGGACTGGTTTTTTTGGGCATAGGATGGGGGAGCGTTCTCTGGTTGTTCTTTCATTCCTACAGCTTTTCTCGGATTGTAGCATTTCTGTCCTTGGTGTGGGTATCTGATACGGCGGCTTATTTCGTGGGGAAGTTCTGGGGTAGGTGGAAGATCCTGCCGCGCGTCAGCCCAAATAAAACGTGGGAAGGTTTTATAGGAGGGGTGGTAGCGACCATGGTTTGGGGGTACTGGGCGATACCCTGGGCGGGGGGATGGACAGGGCTTCCGCCGATCGTTGGAGGGGCGGTCGTTGCCGTTTTGGCTTTTCTGGGAGATGCCTGGCAGTCTGCCTGGAAAAGAAGTCGAAATCTCAAGGATTCGGGTGCCCTACTTCCAGGACATGGTGGGATCTGGGACAGGGTGGATTCTCTCCTGTGGGTGGCGCTGGGGTGGTATTTTCTCGCCTGAGGCAGGGATATATACTGGCTTTTTGCTTTTTTTAGATAGTAGGCTGGATACTCTCAGCACTACCTCAGAAGAACGTGTCAGCTTTTATCATTGCTCTATGAGGTTTGTGATTATGTCTCGGCCTAAGCTTTTAGCCATAAAATCGCTAGAGGAATCGGAGTGACCTTTGGGTGTTCCGTGGACTTTTACAGAGGAGGAAGTATTATTTAGCTTTCAGGTGAAGTTACCTTCTTATGTTTGGGCTTTCTGAGGATGAAAAGTACAAAATATCTTTTCTCGACCGATTATGTCTTCTCGGAATAGCATCACTTGAAGTTTTTATTGATGGACAGTACGCCCTTCTTTATCGAGCTATCTCGGGAGAACGGCTCGCAGGTCAGCCTACCTGCTTCTTGGAAGGAGACTTTACATGACATGTGTACGAAGGGGTATAGCACCAGTTTTGTGTGGATAGGATGTGTCTTAAGTGGCTGACATAGAGCTTTCAGGCTCATGCAGATCTCGCGGTACATCACCAACGGGGCATAGACGAAAAAGGTATCGAACGTATTTCCTTGTAGCGGTTAGGGTGATACTGGCTTCACATACTTTCTGCACTAATCTGAAACGGGGGAGCAGCATGAAAAGGATACTTTTGCCACTATGAGTAAGATGGGATTTATATTCCTTTCCCTTCTTTGGGCGCAGCGTTTTGAAATGGCCCTCTGTGGAGGGCCCCAGATACCGGCACAGCTCACGAGAAGTGGAGATTATGACCTTCGGTGGAGAGGAATCGGTTTCATAGGGGGAGTGTATGAGACTTTCTGGTTTGCAAAACACTGGGGCGTCTCAGTAGAAGCGCAATACGTATGGGCGCGATTCGACAAAGGAGCTTCGCTTTCGACCGAGGTAACGCGATTTGTAACGAGCCTAAGACTCCCCCTCATCTCACGGTATCAAGTGCCGCTGACCGGAAGAATACGACTGGAGCTGGGAGCGGGAGGCTATGCAGGGTGGCTACTCTCAGCTGAGGAGGATGTGCGGGGGCAGACCATGTCAGGGATGGATACAACCTATACTGTAAATTTATTTGATAGAACCCAAGCGGGGGCTGAGATTCACAGAAGAGGTGGGTTGGGATTAGTTTTTACAGGTGGGGTACGAACTCGGCGCTTGGGGCTCTCGCTTTGGCATGATACGATGCTGGGTCGTGTAAATGACCCTCGACTAAGCGCTGGTCGTCGCTGGTATAACCACACAACCTTGAGGTTGTGTTATCTACTACCCGTCAGAGAAGAATGAGGACCTCAGTGAGTAGAAACTAAGTACAAAGTAGGAGGCCCATACTCCTCCTTCACTATCCTTATGGTGGGTGTTCCCGCAATAGAGAAATGTTTTTATCCCCACTACCCAACTTTCTTCCGCAGGCCTATGTGTGACCCTGTCAGCTCCTGCCACCCCTGGCACTTATAGCCTTCGCCTCTATGTGCAAAATGAGGGAGGCTTTGCGGACGATACGATTTATTCCAACTTCCTGATTGTACGAGACCCCGCGCAAGTAGCAAGTTTCCCGTTCTCTGAGGGGTTCGAGCAAAATACTTTCTCACCGATGGGCTGGCAAGTCATAAATCCCGATACTTTTCGACGCTTCCCCAGTTGGGTACCTCTACAGTTTATCCTTCAGAATCCCGCTCCTACGGTAAAGTGGAGCAAATATGGATCGGCGGGAAGAGGTAGTTTCGGCGCAAGCAATACCTCGGCTCGCATAGCTAACAGGGGTTTCATAGAGCGGCAACAGCGGGATTATTTGATCACCCCACAGATTGAAATTCCTGCCTCAGCACAAAGTCCTTCTATAGAGTTTGATGTTTACTATCGTGCACTTTATTGGGAGGATCTGCGAGATACGATAAAAAGTTATGGATACCTGTATGGAGACACGCTTGCTGTTTCCATCTCAAATGACTGTGGTCAGAGATGGCAGCGACTCTACTACAAAGGAGGGGAAGAGTTAGATGTGACTGGACGGGCTATTTCTGTCATCAATCAAGATATCGATCCTACCCAGCACAGAGCTCTTCCCTCCTTCTGGACCGAATAGGGCCTGGCGTCATGAAGTAATTCGTATCCCAGATCAGTATAAGGGTAGTAAAGTGCTCATTCGTTTTGAGAACATATCGGAAATGGGGAATAATCTCTATGTAGACAGCATTCAAGTGAGGGAGTCCTCTATAGCTTCCCTTAGCTCAAACCATCACCTACACCTCTTTCTTCATCCTAATCCCGCTGTTGACGATGTATATCTCACCGTACAGGGACGTGTACATCAGGTGATGAGATATCGTATTTTCTCCGCACAAGGGGTAGAGTTGTCCTATGGAACCTTGATGCCGCAGGCTGAGTACGGTCAATATAAATTTTCTGTTGCCGCTCTTGCCGCTGGCCTCTATCTAATTCCAGGTAGAGGCTAACGGCTCCACATACAGTTGGCGCTTGGTGAAAGAGTGATGGTGGGACGAGCACGCACTCCCTGAGCTCCCGGGGCGGCTGCTACAGCTACAGCAGCCGCCCTTTTTTTAATTGCATCCCCAGTTCTTGCCGGGAATTCTTTCGGCTGCGCATTACTCTCTGTTAGGTCAAGGAAGAGAAGTACTTTCTTCTCATGAAAGCCAGCTGTCATGGTGCTCCGACATGCCATAATGGCCCGATGTCTATGTGGGTGTGGTCTCTTGCGCCGAGTGCTTCATAATGGCGAGCCGGGCTACTCCAGCTTTCGTTGAAGTAGCTGAACTCAAAGCTATGCTTGAAAAGATAGTATCTACCCTCGCTCATGAGGGGCATCTCCCATTCAGATGGGCTGCTCCACACTGCAGGTCTCTAAGTCATGGAAAGACTCCTCAGTCCGCCGTCCTGAGATTTACCGATAAGGTTGTGCAGCGATCGGCTGTGGCCAATTTACCCCGAAGTGCCATAGTCTTTTGATATGCCAGTAGGGGGGTGAGGTGATGACCAGCGCTATGGATTCGGAGGGTATCTCAGCCATGGAACGGCCATCAGCGAGATAGAGTACCGCTCTATTTTCTGGCATGATCTATAAGGCATGACGCACTTTGCGAAAGCCTAATAGGATTGTAACGCTATTTGTCACAGATGTATATAACCATAGATTGTATCTGCCCTCTTTCCGCTCAAATAATACTACTTCCACTTACTTGAAGTATTGTATTAGCCTCTCTATACCCGCCTCTAATTTTCCACCATATTCTTGTAGCTCTCCTGGAGGAAAGGAGAGCCAGTAGGTGTCTTCTCCTTCCTTTCCACCATGCTGAGGAGTAGCATAATGAAAAGCCTCATTCTTAGAAAAAACCCATAGATGAGCTTCTTGAGGTGATAGACCTAAACATATGAGTAAATCATAGGGTTGATCTCTCAATTGCTGAAACTTATATACTCCTGTGCGCCAAAGTGTAGAAAACTTGACCTCTAACCGAATCTTGCAATTGGGGCCTATAGCGAGAATATCGTAATAAGGAGTGCCAGAGGGCCATCTAAATTCCCAATCCCTCGGAGCTATTTTCCTGAGCAATTGACATGCAAGATGCTCACCCAGCTTGCCCAAGGTTCTGGAAGGTAGGGAATGCAACCATGTGAAGGGACTATTCTCCCAATTCTCCAGCCCTTTACTATACTCAGCTTTCAACGAGTCGGCTACCTCAGCCAGTGTAGAAAAGTAATCCATACTTCCTAAATTTCCTGCGAAAATAAGTCTTTGTCTATCCTCCCTTTCGGCTCATACCCCAGCCATAAGATTCTTGCCCCCCTCTCTGCGAACCTTTTCTCCATCACTTCCAGCGCTGGCAAGTGATTATCTACCAAAATAAAGCGTCTACCCAGCTCTAATGCCGCTACCCCCGTCGTCCCGCTGCCCGCAAAAAAATCCAATACAATCCCACCCTTCGGCGAAGAGGCTTGAATAATGCGGCGCAAAATGCCTAAGGGCTTCTGCGTCGGATACCCCGTCTTCTCTCGGCTATTCGTACCTACAATCGTGTGCCACCAGACATCGGTGGGAACTTTGCCGCGCTGAGCCTTCTCGGGCGTTACGAGGCCCGGCGCCATGTAAGGAATGCGCTCTATCTCCTCCCAGTTGAAAGTATGCTTGCCGCGCTCCTTGGCGTAAAAGAAGATAGTATCATGCTTAGCCGGCCAGCGGTTGCGAGCTCGCCCCCCATAGTCATACGCCCAAATGATTTCATTGAGAAAGTTTTCCCGCCCGAAGATAGGGTCTAAAAGCAGCACCTTACAATAATGCGCCTCTCGGTAATCTATGTGAAAATACAAAGAGCCAGAAGGCTTGAGCACCCGATGGGCCTCTTCTAATCGAGGACGAAGAAACTCCAGATAATCCTCAAAGCTATCCGCATAGGTCAGCTTGCCTTCTTGGAGGGTCTGGTACCGCCTGCCGCCGAAGCCGATTCGGTCGCCCCTTTCTGAATCCGCCACTGTCCGTAAGGAAAGGCGCATTTGAGGCTTGCCAGTATTGAAGGGGGGGTCTATGTAGATAAGGTCTATGCTGGCGTCGGGAAGGTCTTTGAGAAGGAGTAGATTATCTGAAAGAACAATACACCCATCGTACAAGTCCATCGGCTTTTTTCCACATACCCAGTCGTGTAAGAGGGCTTCTTTAGAATGCTCAGATGTTCCCATGTTTCTCCTCGACACTCAAATTTGCGCTTGTTTCTCATACTGGGGAGCCCCCAACTTTTTGCAC